>NZ_JBEZBT010000057.1:0-49016 GCF_040647235.1 Streptomyces sp. NPDC042638 | reverse complement strand
CGCGGCCCCCGCCCCGGGCTGTCGGGGCGGCCCGCCCCCGGGGCCGGGTGGGCGGCCGCGGGGGGGTGACCGCAACCCCGGCCGGCCCGCCGAGGATTGACCTCGGCGGGCCGCCCGACGGAACCGGTGGTCACCCGGTGTTCGTCGACGTGCTCACCCGGCACGGACGGTGTCCTCGTCACCCGGCCCCGGGCGCTGGAGTCGGACGCCGAAGTGCCGGCTGCCGGGCGCGCCGCCGTGGCTCACAGCAGCCCGAACCTGTCGGCCCAGCCGGTGAGTTCGCGGGGCGTCGTGTTGCCGCCGCACACCACGAGGCCGATCCGCGCGCCCGCGCCGGCCCGGGCCGCGACCTGCCGGGCAGCGGGCAGCAGACAGCCGGCGGCCGGCTCGGCCCACACCTTGGCGTGGTCGGCGAGGTCCAGGCAGCCCTGCACCGCATCCCGGTCCGGCACCACCAGGACCTCCTCGACCAGCGCGGACACATGGTCGTACGTCAGCCGTGACACCGAGGGCGCGCTCAACGTGGTGACCAGGGAGGACAGCGGTACCGGGACCGGGCCGCCGGACCTGAGCGCGCCGGACATCGCCTCCGCGCCCTCGGTCTCCACGCCCCACACGCGCACCCCCGGACGCCGGGCGCGCAGGGCCGCCGCGACGCCGGCGACCAGCCCTCCGCCGCCGACACTCACGACGACGTCCGTCAGTTCCTCCGCGTCCTCGGCCAACTCCAGCCCCACGGTGCCCTGTCCGGCGATCACCACCGGGTCGTCGAAGGGGTGGACCAGGGTGAGGCCCTCGTCCCGCAACCGCGTCACCAGCTGGAAGGCGCTGTCCATGCCGTCGGTCAGCCGCACCGACGCCCCGGCGTCCTCGGCGAGCGCGAGGGAGCGCGCGGGCGCGGTGCGCGGCATGACGACGGTGGCCTTCACGTCGAGGGCCGCCGCCATCACCGCGACCGCGATGCCGTGGTTGCCGCCGCTGACCGCGACCACACCCGCCGCCCGCTCGGCCTCGCTCAGCGACAGCAGCTTGGCCGTGGCCCCGCGGACCTTGAAGGAACCGGTGCGCTGGAGCAGTTCGAGTTTGGCGGTGACCGAAACGCCGAGCAGCGCGCTGAGGCCGGGGCTCGGCACCGTCGGCGTCCGTACGACGTGTCCGGCGATCCGCTGGGCGGTGGCTTCGATCTCCGAGATGTCGATCAACGTTCTGCGTCCTTCCGGCGCGGGGCGGGAGCCGCGCCCTTCGCACCTTGGCCCGCGGGGTGACCGGCGGTCAACGCCGTTCCGGATCTTGGAACCCGGTTACAGCGCGCGGCCCGCCAGGTGGTCCAGCAACCGGGTCAGCTCCTCGGCCGGCCCCGGAGCCAGCCGCGCGGTGCCGAGCAGCCGCCGGGCGGCGGCCGTGTGGGTGCGGGCCTCGGCCAGCGCCTCGGTACGGCCGCCCGCCGTCTCGATCAGCGCGGCGGCCCGGGCGTGCTCGCAGGAGCCGAGCAGCGCGGGCAGCCGCCGGGCCGCCGGGGAACCGAGCGCGGCCAGCACCGGGAAGGTCTTCTTGCCCTCCCGTAGATCGCCGCCCACGGGCTTGCCGGTGACGGCCGGGTCGCCCCAGATGCCGAGTACGTCGTCGACGAGCTGGAAGGCGACCCCGAGGTGCCGGCCGGCCCGGTCCAGCGCGTCGACCGTGTCCCGGGGTGCCCCGCCGAGCGTGGCGCCCAGTGCGAGGGCGCAGCCCAGCAGCGCGCCGGTCTTGCCTTCGGCCATCGTCCGGTACTCCCGCGGTGTCACCCGGTCCGGTCCGGTCCAGGGCCGGGTGGCGAACAGCAGGTCGTCGGCCTGCCCGCGCACCAGATCCGCGAGGGCCGAGGAGAGCAGCCGTACGGCGCCGGGGCCCTCCGGCGCGGCGGCGAGGGTGTCCACCGCCAGCGCGAACAGCGCGTCGCCGGCCAGTACGGCCGGGCCCGTTCCGTACGCCTGCCACACGGCGGGGCGGCGGCGCCGGGTCGCGTCGCCGTCCATGATGTCGTCGTGCAGCAGTGAGAAGGCGTGCACCAGTTCCACCGCGACCGCGGCCGGGACACCGGCGTGCCCGCCGGCACCGGCGGCCTCGGCGCCGAGGACCGCCAACGCCTGCCGCACGCCCTTGCCGCCCGGCGCGGCGGCGGGCGCCCCGCCGACCTCGCACCAGCCGAAGGAGTACGCGGCCATCTCGGCCATCCAGGGGTGCAGTCGCTCCACCGCTTCGCGCAGCCGAGGCCGCACCAGCTCCCGGCACCGGTCGAGGGTCCGGGGGGCGGACGGCCGCACCGGCGAGGTGACCGCCGTCACCGGACCACCTCCGCGTCGAGGCCGAACTCCCGTTGGGCCCGGGCCACCATCTCCCGTGCGTGCCGCAGCCCGCTGTGCTCCAGCGACCGGGCCAGGTCGGCGAGTTCGGCCGCGGTCTCGGCACGGTCGCGGCCGAGCCGGGCGAGGGACTTGGCCAGGCCCAGCCGGGACAGCGCCTCGCCGCGCGGTTCGCTCATCGCCCGGAACTCCGTCAGCGCCAGCTCGTACCGGTCGCGGGCCTCGGCGTGCCGGCCGGCCCGGTACAGGACGTTGCCCTGCATCTTGTGGTTGTAGGCGAGCGCGCTGGAGAGCTTCATCTCGCGGCAGGTCGCCTCCGCCTCGGCCAGCAGCTCCAGCGCCCGCTCGGTGGCGCCGTCGCGCACCGACAGGACGTCCGCGAGTCCGCGCAGCGCCCAGGCGTGCCCGCGCCGGTCGTCGGCCCGGCCGGCTATCTGTGCCGCCTCCTCGAACAGGGCGTACGCCCGGTCGTGGTCGCCGGTGTTGCGGTGCATCTGGGCGATGCCCTCCAGTGCCCAGACCGTGTGCCGGGCCTCGCCCCGCTTGCGCGCCTCGGCCAGCAACTGCTCGTGCAGCCGGCCGACCGCCGCGTAGTCGCCCTGGATCCGGCCGGTCTCCGCGAGGCCGGCCAGCGAGTAGCCGCGGACGACGACGTCCCCGCCCCGCTCGCCGAGTTCGGCCGCGAGCTTCAGCAGCCGCCAGGCCAGCGGGAACGCCCCGCGCTGCCGGGCCAGTGTGCCGCCGCTCCACAGTGCCCAGGCCATCGCGGCGGTGTCGTCGGCCTGCCGGGCGGCGCGGTAACTGGCCTTCCAGGCCCGGTCGGCCTCCCGCACGTCGCCGAGCCGCCGGTGCGCCTCGGCGACGGCGAGCCCGCAGCGTGCCGCCTCGCCGGAGTGCCCGGCGCGTTCGGCCTCGCGCAGTCGCTCGGTGGCCTCGGCCAGCACGTCGGCCAGCGAGGAGTTCACGGACAGGGTGGTGAGGGCGCCCTGGTACTCCGGGGCGGAAGCCTTGCCGTACATGCGTACCCTTCTATACACGAAGTGTATACATATCGTGTATAGCATCTCGAAGATATGCCCCGGCCCGTGAGGGGCCGGGGCCCGGTCTGTTGACGATCAAGACGCCGGTACGGCGGCGGGGGTTGCCCCTGAGGGGCGGATCACGTGTGAAGGTTCAGTGCTGCTGGGCCTTCTGGGGTGTCACCTCGCTCGGCCGGACGACGACGAACCCCTCGCCCTGGAGCATCAGTTGCACGGCCTCGCCGGAGCCGCCGCGCAGCATCGAGCCGACGGACTGCGAGCGGTGCAGCGAGGTCTGCAGGTGTGCGGTCCAGCCCACCACCGCGTCGGTGTCGACGTACACCGGCGTCTGCGCGGACACGGGGATGACCAGCGGGTTGCCCTCGCAGACCAGGCCGAGCCGGCCCTGCCCGCTGAAGACGCTGTTGAACAGGCCGCCGCCGGCGATGCCCGAGCCCTTCACCATCTTGATCTCGTACGCCAGCGAGGCGTCGAAACACAGGACGTTGCGGCCGTTGACGGTGAACTGGTCACCGGGCTCGACGTCGACGATGAAACAGTTCTGCGCCTCGTGCGCGAACCAGGCCTCGCCCCGCCCGCTCACCGTCATGAGGGGCAGTCCCTCACCCGTGACCGCACGCTTGAGCATGCCGCCGACGCCCTGCCCCTTGCGCTCGAACTTCAGGTCGCCGCGGTAGGCGACCATGGCGCCCTGCCGGGCGTACATCTCGCCGTCGACCGTGTACTTGAGGCACTTGGCGTTCTCGACGGACATCCCCGGCTGTACGGCCGGCTGCACCACGTGCTGACTGGAAAAGAGATCACCCTTCATACGGGGCATGGTGTCCCGGACGCCGGCATTCCGCCAAGATCACGCACCGTACCGGTCCGGCCACCGCGCAGCCGTGTCCCGCCCGCGCCCCCGGCCCCTACCGTTTCCCCGCCACCGGCTTCCCGCAGAACGCCGCCTCCAGGGTGCCCGCCAACGTGCGCAGCACCTTCCCGTTGTTCGAGGTGTTGGCGACCGCCGTAAGGCTGCGCCCCCCGTCCTTCGTGGCGAACGCGTACGAGTAGTACCCCTGCACCGCCCCCGTGTGCCCGTACACCGACACCCCGCAGGACAGGTCGCGCCGCCGCAGCCCGAGCCCGTACGCCGTCGTGCCGTCGACCTTGGTGAACCGCTCCATCTCCGCGAGCAGTGCGGGCGGCAGCAGTTTCCCCGCGAGCAGCGCGCTGTAGAAGACGTCGAGGTCCCGCGCGCTGGAGATGACGGCCCCGGCGCTCTGCGCCCAGGACACGGTCTGCGCGGTCGCGTCGACCAGAGGGGCGCCCGCGGTGTCCGGGGTCAGGTAGCCGCGGGCGTACCGGCCCGGGATCGCGGTGTCCGGATGCACGTAGAAGGTGTCCGTCAGCCCCAGCGGCTCGATGACGCGCTGCTGGTACGCGGTCCTCACGGACTGGCCGGTGAGCTTCTCGATGAGCAGACCGGCGACGACGAAGTTGGTGTTGGAGTACGAGTAGGCGGCGCCGGGCGCGTTGGTGCGGGGCTTCTTCAGCGAGAGGGCGACGAGCTGCCGGTAGGTGAAGACCTTGTTCCGGACCGCCTCGAAGCCCGAGACGCTGTCGGCGAACATGTCGTTCGTGTAGTCGTACAGGCCGCTGCGGTGGCTCAGCACCTGGCGGACCGTGATCCGGTCGTCCGGCAGCAGCTTCGGCAGGTAGCGGTTGACCGGGGCGTCGAGCGCCAGCCGGTGTTCGGCGACGAGCTGCAGCAGCACGACGGCCGAGAAGGTCTTGGTGATGCTGCCGACCCGGAACCGGTCGTCCGCGGAGACGGACCGCCCGGTGCCGCGGTCGGCGACGCCGTGGGTGACCCGGTAGGTCCGGCCGTGGTCGTCGATCCGGGCCAGTGCGCCGGGTGCCCCCTGGGACACCGCCGACCGCAGCACCGCGGCCAGGCCCACGGTGTCGGGCGCCGGGAGGGTCGTCGCCGGGGTGTCCGGCTCCCGGTTCGCGGCGTGCGCCGGGACCGCGAGGAGCGACAGAGCGACCGCTCCGAGAACCGCTCCCCGTCCTACCGTTGCTGCGACCATCCCCTGTCACTCCTGTCAGCTCGGCTTCTGATGCGATTTCAGTCACATTCCGTCCAGGGAACCTAGGGGATGCGGGCTACGTCTCCCCAGCCGACACACAGTTGGTCACCTCGCGATCACTCCATGGCTCCCATTCGTAAAGGATTGTCATAGAAGTTCGCGAAATGGATCATTCCGGCTTTACGTGTCCATGACTGATCAGCAAGGGTTGCCCCCCGGGGCCGGACCGGCCCCCGTGGCGCCCCAACGGCGCCGCGTCGCAAGGCGGTTGGAGATTCCTGCCGCCTTCGAACGAAGGAACCCTGATCAGATTGCGTAGACCGCACATACGCACCGTGGCGGTCGCCGTCGCGGTGACCACGGCTGCCACAGGCCTGGCCGGTACGGCCTTCGCGGGTCCCTCCACGAAGGTGGAGCGGCCCGCCGCGTCCGCCGCCCCGAACGCCACGGCCGTGGTGGAGGCGGCGCGCACCGCGGCCTTCGCGCACGCCTCGGCGACCGGCGTCTCGAAGGGCGATGCACTGCACGCCCAGGACGTCATGATCGACCCCGAGGGTGCCCGGCACGTCCGTTTCGTTCGCACCCACAACGACCTGCCGGTGCTCGGTGGCGACCTCATCGTCCACCTCGACCGGGGACTGGCCTACACGGGCGTGACCCGTGCGGCCGGCCACGCCGTCAAGCCGGCCGCCGCCGAGGCCAGGCTGACCCCGGCCCAGGCCGCCGCCAGGGCCGCCCAGGCCGCCAAGGGTGCCGCGAGCGGCGCCCGGCTCGTGGTGGACGCCCGTGGCGGCGCCGCCACCCTCGCCTACCAGGTGACGGTCACCCACAAGGACAGCCCCCGCACGGTCGTCGTCGACGCCGTCACCGGCGAGGTGCGCAGCAGCACGCCCGACCGGGACGAGTTCCTGTCGCCCAAGCTGCTCGACACCCTGCGCGAGCGCGGCGAGACCCTCGACCCGGAAACCGGCGTCGGCTCCGACGCCTCCGGCTCCGCTGTCTCCGGCCTGGCCGGCTCGGGCCTGTCCGGCGTCACGCGCTACCCGACGTCCGCCAGGGGTACCGGCAAGTCGCTCTTCGTCGGCAATGTCGCCCTCACCACCACGGCGACCTCGCGGGGCCACTACCAGCTCAAGGACCCGAGCCGGTACGGCACCGAGACGCGGGACGCCAAGGGTTCGGACACGGAGAAGTTCAGCGCCGGCTCGAAGTTCACCAGCACGACCAACGTGTGGGGCAACGGCAGGACCACCAGCCGGGTCAGTGCCGCGGCCGACGCGCAGTACGGCGTGACCAAGACGCTGGACTTCTACAAGAACACCCTCAAGCGCAAGGGCATCGCGGGCAACAGCACGGCCGCCCGGGCGATGGTCCACTGGGGCCAGAAGGTCGCCAACGCCTTCTGGGATCCGACCTGCAACTGCATGCTGTACGGCGACGGTGACGGCGTGTCGGCCAAGAAGCCGTTCGTCATGCTGGACGTCACCGGTCACGAGCTGACCCACGGTGTGGTCGAGGCGACCGCCAACCTCCAGCCGACCTTCGTCGACTCCGAGTACAACCAGTACGGTGAGCCGGGCTCGCTCAACGAGTCGCTCGCGGACATCTTCGGCTCGAACGTCGAGTTCTACGCCAAGAACGCGAAGGACCCGGCGGACTACCTCATCGGTGAGAACCTGGGCCTGTCGCAGAAGTTCCTGCGCCGCCTGGACCACCCGTCGCTGGACAAGATCGAGGGCACCGTCGACTACTGGTCGCCGCGGGTGTACTCCACCGAGGTGCACGCCGGTTCCGGTGTCTCCTCGCACGCCTACTACCTCCTCGCGGAGGGCAGCGGCAAGAAGAAGATCGGCAGTGTCACCTACAACTCGCCGACCTACCACAACATCGCGGTCAAGGGCATCGGCCGCACCAAGGCGACGGCCATCTACTACCGTGCGCTCACCCGCTACATGGTCTCCACGACCGACTTCCACCAGGCGCGCCTCGCGACCCTGAAGGCGGCCAAGGACCTGTACGGCGCGAACAGCACCGAGTACAAGACGGTCGACAGGTCATGGGCCGCGGTCAACGTCACCGCCGCCAACACGCCGCGCGCCCACTGACGTACGGCAGCGTGCACCAGCACGACCGGATGCCCCGCCTCGCGCGGGGCATCCGCATGTCCGGGTCCGGGCAGGGCTCTCCCGGGGGGCGCACGGGCCGCGACCGCCTCCGTAACAGCCGCTGTCGCATTTATTGACAGCGGAAAATAAGGCCCCTAGTTTCCCGGCCATGCGGTCACCCTCCTCACCTTCCGTCCTCCCCGCGCGCGGCCTCACCGCCGCCGTCGTCCTGACCCTCACGGCGGGCCTCGCCACAGCCGTCCCGGCCACCGCGCACGCCGGCACCGCGCCGGCCGTGGCCGCCAAGCCCTACATGGGCTGGTCCAGTTGGAGCATGCAGTCGTCCAAGTACCCCGGCCTCAACCCGGACGGCGACTACAGCTACCTCACCGAGGCGAACGTCCTGCGGCAGGCCGACGCGCTGGCCGCCCGGCTGAAGCGGTACGGCTACGAGTACGTCAACATCGACTCCGGCTGGTGGCGGGACAAGGACTGGAAGCCGCGCTACGACGGCCACGGACTCCAGCAGGCCGACCCGGTCCGCTTCCCGCACGGCATGAAGGCGGTCGCCGACCACATCCACCGACTCGGCCTCAAGGCCGGCATCTATCTGCCGGTCGGCCTGGAGAAGGAGGCGTACGGCAACGGCAAGGTGCCGGTGCGCGACGCCGACGGATGCACCACCGCCGACATCGTCCATGACGACCTGCGCACCACCAACGGCTGGGACAGCGCCTACAAACTGGACTTCTCCCGACCCTGCGCCCAGAAGTACGTCGATTCCCAGGCCCGGTTGCTCGCGGACTGGGGCTACGACTTCCTCAAGCTCGACGGCGTCGGCCCCGGCTCCTTCAAGAGCGGTGACAACTACGACAACACCGCCGACGTCGCCGCCTGGCAGCGGGCGATCGCCGCCACCGGCCGGCCGATCCACCTGGAACTGTCCTGGTCCCTGGACATCGGCCACGCCGCCGACTGGAAGAGGTACTCCCAGGGCTGGCGCGTCGACACCGACGTCGAGTGCTACTGCAACACCCTCGTCGGCTGGGAGAACTCCGTCGACGACCGCTTCACCGACACCCCCGGCTGGACGAGGCACGCCGGTCCCGGCGGCTGGAACGACCTGGACTCCCTCGACGTCGGCAACGGCGCCATGGACGGCCTGACCAAGGCCGAACGGCAGACCTACGCCACGCTGTGGGCCATCGCCAAGTCCCCGCTCTACACCGGCGACGACCTCACCCGGCTCGACGACTACGGCGTGCGGCTGCTCACCAACCGCGAGGTCATCGCCGTCGACCAGGGCGACACCCCGCCCGCCCGGCCGGTCACGCCCTCCGACCCCCAGCAGGTGTGGGCCGCGAAGAACCCGAACGGCACCTACACGGTCGCGCTGTTCAACCTCGCCGACGCCCCCGCCGCGGTCACCGCCGACTTCTCGTCCCTCGGCTTCACCGGCCGGGCCTCCGTCCGCGACCTGTGGAACCACGAGGACCTCGGCAGCCGCAGGAACGCGATCACCGAGGCGCTTCCCGCCCACGGCTCCCGCCTGTTCACCGTCACACCGCGCGGCGGCGCCCTCGCCACCACCGGCCACGAGGCCGAGGCCGGCGCCAACACCCTGGGCGGCCGGGCCTCGATCGCCGACTGCCCGGCCTGCTCCGGCGGCAAGAAGGTCGGCGACCTCTACACCGGCGGCTCGCTCCGCTTCAACGACATCGTCGTGAACCGCCCCGGCACCTATCTGATCAAGGTGGCCTACGTCAGCGGCGACCCCCGCCCTGTGACCATCGCCGCCAACTCCGGCGCCGGCACCCGCCACACCTTCCCCTCCACCGGCGACTGGGGCACCGTCGAGACGGTCAGCGTCCCCGTCACCCTCAAGGCCGGCCGCAACACCGTCACCTTCGACAGCGGTTCGGACTACGCCCCGGACATCGACCGCGTCGACGTCCCCTCGTCCCCCCGCCAGTGATCGGACCCCGCCATGGAGCACCCGCCCGCCAGGCCCGGCGAGAAGGCCGGCCGCCCCGCCCACCGCACCACCCGCCGCCGACGCCGGCCACCGGCCGCGGTGGCGGGCCGCCGCCCGCGGGCACTCGCCCGCGTCGCCACCCAGGTGCGGATCCGGGCCACGGGCCGCACCATGGCCACCGTGGGGCACGCAGGCACGTTCCGGACGGTCCCCGGGCAACCCGGCGAGACCCTCACGTTCCGGGAGGCCGCCCGGTGACCGGCCGGTTCGGGCGCCCCTGCCGCCTCGCCGCGGCCCTGCTCACCGCCGTCGCCTGCCAGTCCGCGCCCGCCGCCCGGGCCGCCGCCCCGCCCGCAGGCCGGGCCTCGGACGTGGTCACCTGGGCGGCGAGCGCCGACCGCATGGGCGAGGGCACGGCCGGCCAGGGCTACCGGCTGATCGTCCGCACCAGCGTCGGCGGCACCGGCGTGCGCGTCCGCTTCACCAACGCCTTCGGCGACCGGCCGCTGACCCTGGACGGGATGTACGCCGGCCTGCGCGACCGGGGTGCCGCCGTGCGGCCCGGCAGCAACCGGCCGCTCACCTTCGGCGGCACCCGCGCGGTCACCCTCCCGGCGGGAGCCGTCGCCTGGAGCGATCCGCTGCCCGGCGGCATCCCGGCCGGCACCGACCTGGTCGTCAGCCTGCACACCCCGGACGCGGCCGGACCGGCCACCGGCCACTGGATGGCGATGCAGACGTCGTACACCGGCCAGGGCGAGCACACCGCCGAGGACAGCGGCGCCGACTGGACACGGACGACCGGTTCCTGGTGGTACGTCGACGCCGTCTCCGTACGGGCCACCGGCGCGGCCGGCGGTGCCGTGGCCGCGCTCGGCGACTCCATCACCGACGGCTGGCAGTCGACCACCGACCTCGACCGCCGCTGGCCCGACTACCTCGCCCGCCGCCTGAGCACGGCCCGTACGGCCGTGCGGGGCGTGGCCAACGAGGGCATCTCGGGCAACAAGGTCCTCGCGGACGGCGCCGGGCAGGCCGCGCTGCACCGGCTCGACCGCGACGTCCTCACCCAGCCCGGAGTGCGGACCGTCTTCCTCTTCGAAGGCGTCAACGACCTCAAGGCGCACACCGGTGTCACCGCGGCCGGCCTCGTCGCCGGCTACCGGGAGATCGCGCGGCGGGCGCACGCGGCGGGCAAGTGCGTGGTCATCGCCACCGTCGGCCCGTTCAAGGGCTGGCCCGAATGGGACCCGGCCGCCGAGGCGGTACGCCAGGAGGTGAACCGGTACCTGCGCGGCAGCGCGGAGTTCGACGCCGTCACCGATTTCGACCACGTCCTGCGCAGCCCGTACGACCCCGAGCGCCTCCTGCCGTTCTTCGACGGCGGCGACCATCTGCACCCCAACGACAAGGGCATGCAGGCCCTGGCCGACGCCGTCGACCCGGCCGCTCTCGACTGCGCCCGCTGAATCCCCCACCGCCCGGGCCGACGGCCCTAGCCCGGGGCCGTCACCGGGGCCCGGCCGGCTCCGGTGCGATCAGGCCCCGGCGATGGGCGACCGCCACCGCCTCCGTGCGGCTCGCGGCGCCCAGCTTGGCCAGGATGTTCGAGACGTGCACGCTGGCCGTCTTGCCGGTGATGAACAGCTCCTCACCGATCTGCCGGTTGCTGCGGCCCCGGGCGAGGAGCCGTAGCACTTCCCGCTCCCGGGCGGTCAGCGGCGGCGCCTGCACACCGTCCGCCCCGGCCCCGGGACGGCCCCGGCGGGTCAGCGCGTCGATCTCCTCCAGCAGCGGCGCCGCGCCCAGCCCGGCCGCCGTCTCCCGCGCCAGCCGTGCCTGCTCCGCCGCCTGCGCCGGCCGCTCGGCGGCCAGCAACGCCCGCGCCCACCGCAGCCGACACCGCGCCTGCTCGTACACATCGCCGTACCCGAACGCGGCGACCGCCTTCTCCCAGGCCGCAGGATCCGGCCCGGACACGGCCGTCGCCCATTCCGCCTCGGCGCGGGCCAGCCACGCCTGGCCCTCCGGGCCCTGCACCCGGCCCTCCGCGCCCTGCTCGGCCGTGGCCCGCGCCGCCTCCACCAGCTCGTCGGCGGTCCGCGTCCAGCGGACCACATCCCCGTCGGCGCCACCCGTGGCGCGCAGCTCCACGGTCCGGTCGGCGACCGCCGTCAGGCAGAGCGCGGCCAGCCGGACCGTCACGCCCGGCCGGCGCGCCGTACCGTCGCCGAGGGACGCGACCACCTCCCACATCCGCTCCACGGCCCCCGCCGCGTCGCCGCGGCGGACGGCGGTGTCCGTGAGCACGATCCCGGCGACCAGCGTGCCCATCCAGTCGAACGGGCCCTCCAGCAGCGCGCGGGCCCGGCCGGCGGCACTCTCGTCGCCGCGGGCCAGCGCCACGAACAGGGCGGGGCTCGTCGCGAAGGCGCCGCCCACCGCCGGCACGGTGGGGGCCGCCTCGGCCGCCACGCGCAGGCACTCGTCCCACCGGCCCAGCGTGAACAGCGCCACCAGCTGCAGGTAGCGCATCTCCAGCGGATACGCCGAGGACAGCAGCCCGGCCCGGCGGGCCCGGTCGAGCCCCTCGGTCAGCACGGGCAGGCACTCCGCCAGATCACCGGCCTCGAAGGCGCCCATCGCCAGGCTGAACAGCGCGCGCAGCTCCACCGGGGCGTGCTTGGCGGCACGGGCCAGGTCCCGGGCCCGCCGCAGCCGCTCCCGGCCCTCCCGGGAGCGACGGCCGCCGCCCTCGGCGTTCGCCAGGGAGACCAGCAGATCGGCCTGAGCGGCGGGCATGTCCAGCTCCTCGGCGACCCGCAGGGCCTGCCGGCCGACCCGCAGCGCGGTCTCCTCCTCACCGACCTGCCGGGCCGCCGCGGCATGCGTGGCCGCCGCCCACACCCAGGTCCGCGACGGCGGTTCGGCCGGGATCATCGCCAGCGCCTCACTGCTGTAGCGGAAGGCGGCCGTCAGGCTGTCCACGGTCAGCAGGTTCCCGGCCAGCGTGTACCGGACCCGGGCGGCCAGTTCGTCGTCGGCGTCCTGGCCGACCCCGGCGAGCGCGGCCCGGGTCAGCGAGACCGCGCGGTGGAACTCTCCGGCGTGGGCCGCGGCGGCCGAGGCGCGCAGGGTCAGCGTGACCCGGTCCAGCTCCCGCCCGGCGGGCCGGGCGGACGCCGGCACCGACGGCCACAGGTCCAGGGCGGCCTCCAGGTGCCGCAGCTCCTCGGCCGGTGCGCCCAGCCGACGGGCGTGGTCGGCGGCCTCCAGACGGGCCGCGAGCGCCTCGGGCAGGTCATGGCTCTCGCGGGAGTGGTGGGCGCGCTCCGCCGCGGTCTCCGGCGCCCGGCCACGGGCCACGAGCAGCCGGGCGTACCCCCCGTGCAGCCGGGACCGCTCGCCGGGCAGCAGGTCGGCGTAGACCGCCTCGCGCGTCAGAGCGTGCCGGAAGGTGTACGTCCCGTCGTCCTGGGCGAGGAGGAGCTGATGGCCCACGGCCTCCCGCAGAGCCGCCTCCAGGGTGTCCTCGGGCAGGCCGGCCGCCTTACGCAGCAGCGCGTGCTCCACGCGCCGCCCGGCCACCGCGGCGGTCCGCAGCACCTGCTGGGCGGTCTCGGACAGCTGCTCGACCCGGATGAGCAGCAGGTCGGCCAGGCCGCTGGGCACCCCGTCGGCGTCCCCCGCGAGGCTCCCGGCACCGCCCGGGCAGAGCGGACCCCGGTCGGCCGCCGCGAGCAGCTCCTGCGCGTAGAACGCGTTGCCCTCGGCGCGGGCGACGATGCCGTGCACGACGGCGTCGGGCAGCGGCCGGTCCTCCAGGGCCCGCACCAGCCGCGCGACCTCGGGATCCGGCAGCGGCCGCAGCTCCAGGCGCTCCACCCCCGGCAGCCGGACCAGCTCGGCGAGCAGGGGCCGCAGCGGATGGCGGCGGTGCAGATCGTCGGCGCGGTAGGAGGCGAGGACCGCGAGCCGGCGGCCCGGGGCGCCGCCGCCCGGCCGGTGCAGCACGCCCCGGCTGAGCAGGAAGCGCAGCAGGTCCCGGGAGGACTGGTCGGCCCAGTGCAGGTCCTCCAGGACGAGCAGCAGCGGGGCCACGGCGGCCAGGTCGGCCAGCAGCCCGGCGACGTCCTCGAAGAGCCTGAGCCGGCCGTCCGGGCCTCCGGCCGCGTCCGGGCCGGCGCCCAGCAGCCGGTCCACCGCCGGATGCGCGGCCAGTACGGGCGCGAACCGCTCGTCGGCGGCGAGCAGTCCCAGGATCTCGGTGAACGGCAGGTACGGCAGACCGACGTCCCCGAGGTCCACGCAGTGCCCGGTGACCACGGTCGTCCCGGCCCGCGCCGCCCGCCCGGCGACCTCCCCGAGCAGCCGCGTCTTGCCGACCCCGGCGTCCCCGGCGAGCAGCACGGCGCCGGGCGCACCGCCCCGGGCGCGCTCCAGCACGCCCGTGAGACGGGCGAGTTCCTCGTCCCGGCCGATCAACGGCGCTGCGGTGAAGGCGGTCTGTGACACGGCCCCATCCTGACATGCGCCACCGACAACGCCCCCGGGACCGGCGCCCGGGCACAACACGCCCGCCGTCGGCGACCGCCGGGTCTCAGCGCAGGGTGCGCGCCCAGTCCTGCGGGACCCGGCCCGCCGGACCCGGCACCGGCTGGTCGGCGGGATGGCTGACCGGGGGAGCGAGCGCGGGACCGGAGGTGTACAACTCGTCGGTGGCGTAGTTCCAGAACCAGTCCTCGCCCGGCTCGAAGCTGCGGATCACCGGGTGTCCCGTCGCCCGGTGGTGGGCGGTGGCGTGCTTCGCGGGGGAGTCGTCACAGCACCCGATGTGCCCGCACTGCGCGCAGCGGCGCAGATGGAACCACCAGCCGCCCGCCGCCTCGCACTCCACGCAGCCCGTGCCGCTGGGCGGGACGTGCGGATCGATACCGTCGGCGTCGTTCATACCGGCTCCTCGTCGGGGATCTCGGCGGTCAGGGGCAGCAGCACCTGGAAGCGGGTGTCGCCCGGCACCGAATCGACCCGCAGGGTGCCGTGGTGCTTGTTGACGACGATGCGCCAGGAGATGTCCAGGCCGAGGCCGGTGCCCTCGCCGACCGGCTTGGTGGTGAAGAACGGGTCGAAGATCCGGTCCTTGATCTCCGGCGGGACGCCGGGCCCGGTGTCCTGGAACTCCACCAGCAGTTGCTCGCGGTCGAGGGCCGTCCGCAAGGTCAGCGTGCCCTGGCCGCCGGCGCCGTTCATGGCCGAGACGGCGTTGTCGACGAGGTTGGTCCACACCTGGTTCAGCTCCGCCGGGTAGGCGGGGACCGGCGGGAGCGTGCGGTCGTACTCCTTGACGACCCGGATGCCCGGTCCGATCTTCCCGGACAGCATCAGCAGCGTGCTGTCGAGGAGTTCGTGCACGTCCACCACCCGGTACGGCGCCCGGTCCAGCTGCGAGTACTGCTTGGCCGCGTCGACCAGCTGCGAGACGCGGGTGGTGGAGTCCTCGATCTCGTTCATCAACAGCTCGGTCTCGACGGTGTAGTTGAGCCAGCCCACCGCGTTGGGCAGGATCTCCTCGCCCACCGCGGCCGCGACGTGCTCCAGCCAGTCGACGTCCAGCCCGGCCTGCACGAAGGTGGGGGCCAACTGCCAGCCGTGGTCGATGCCGTGGTCCTCCAGCCAGTCGGTGAGCGTGTCCTCCCGGTCGGTGGCCTCCAGCGGGCTGAGCACCGGGGCCTTCGCCACCCGCTCCGCGGTGCGTTCCTGGATCTCGACCAGGCTCGCCAGCACCTCGCGGGAGAAGGGGCCCTCGGCGATCAGGGCGAGCTTGTGCCGCATCTTCGCGATCCGCTCGCGCAGGGTCGAGGTGGCCCGCACCGCCGCCGCCGCGGGGTTGTTCAGTTCGTGCGTGAGTCCCGCCGACAACGAGCCCAGCGCCAGCAGCCGTTCCCGCTGCCCGACCGCCGCTTGCGTGCTCTTCGAGCCGAAGAACAGGCCCTCCAGCAGGTGCACGGCCATCGGGAACCACTCGCGCATGACGTCCGCGAAGATGTCCGCCGGCAGCACGAAGAAGCGGCTCGGCGCGGTGACCCGCATGGAGTTGTTGTAGACCTGCCGCACCCGGTCGCCGAGGTAGGACTGCATCGCGCCCGCGTACACCCCGCGCTGCGAGGTCCGGATGACCTCCACGTCGTCGCCGCCGACCCGCCGGGACAGCACGACCGTCCCCTCGATCAACGTGTAGAAGCAGGTCGCGGGGTCACCCTCGGTGTACACCGGGCCGGGCTGGAACAGCTCCACCCGCCCCTCGGCGCACAGCCGGCCCAACTGCTCGGGGGTCAGCTTCTCGAAGAGGAAGAGCGAGCCGACCTCCGTGGGGCTGCACGGCATGACCTGCCCGCTCATGACTGCTCCAGGTACCGGTGGACGAGCATCACGGCCATGGCTCCCTCTCCGACGGCGGACGCGACACGCTTGGCGGACTCGGCGCGCGCGTCGCCCGCCACGAACACGCCGGGAATGCTGGTCTCCAGGTGGTACGGCGGCCGGTCGAGCTCCCATCCGGCGGGCGGCCGTCCGTCGGCGGTCAGGTCGGGTCCGGCCAGGATGAAACCGCGCCCGTCGCGCAGCACGGTCTCGCCCAGCCAGTCGGTCAGCGGGGCCGCGCCGATGAACACGAACATCCACTGCGCGTCGACCCGCTCGGTCTCGCCGGACGCCATATGGCGCAGCGTCAGCTGCTCCAGGCGGCCGGAGCCGTGCGCGGCGTCGACCACCGTGTGGCTGCGCACGGAGATGTTCGGGGCGTCGTTCAGCTGCTGGATCAGGTAGTACGACATCGACTCCGACAGGTCGGAGCCGCGCACCAGGAGTGTCACCGACTTGGCGAACCGGGACAGGTACATCGCCGCCTGGCCCGCCGAGTTGGCACCGCCGACGATGTACACGTCGTGCCCCTGGCAGGAGGACGCCTCGGTCAGCGCCGAGCCGTAGAACACCCCGCAGCCGGTCAGGTCGGTGCACCCGGCGGCCTCCAGCTGCCGGTACTGCACCCCGGTCGCGAGGATCACACTGTGCGCGCCGATCGAGGAGCCGTCCGCGAACCGTACGATCCGCGCGGCGCCGTTGACCTCGAGTCCCGTCACCTCACGGGCGGTGAGCATCTCGGCTCCGAACTTGGCCGCCTGCCGCCGGGCCCGTTCGGTGAGCTGGGCGCCGGAGACGCCGTCGGGGAAGCCGAGGTAGTTCTCGATCCGGGAGCTCTGCCCCGCCTGGCCACCGGTCGCCGACCGCTCCACGAGCACGGTCCTCAGCCCCTCCGAGGCCCCGTACACCGCGGCACCCAGCCCGGCCGGACCGCCGCCGATCACGACGAGGTCGTAGAAGTCGGCGGTCGGCGTCGTGGCGAGGCCGACCCGCGCGGCCAGTTCGGGCGCCTCGGGCTCGACCAGCACGGTGCAGTCCGGGGTGATCACGAGCGGCAGCCGCCGGCCGTCCTGCCCGGCCGCCGCCAGCAGCCGCTGCCCTTCGGGCTCCTCCACCGAGTACCAGCGGTAGGGCACCTGGTTGCGGGCCAGGAACTCGCGCACGTCCGACGACCGCGCCGACCAGCGGTGACCCACGACCTTGGTGCTGGGCACCGGCTTGTAGGCGCTGTTGCGCCATGCGTCCAGCAGGTCGTCCAGCACCGGGTAGAGCTTCTCCTCCGGCGGGTCCCAGGGCTTGAGCAGATAGTGGTCCAGGTCGACCACGTTGATCGCGTCGATGGCCGCGCTGGTGTCCGCGTACGCGGTGAGCAGCACGCGCCGCGCCCCCGGGTACACGTCGAGCGCCTGCTCCAGGAACTCGATGCCGTTCATCTGCGGCATCCGGTAGTCGGCCAGGATCACCGCCACCAGGTCACCGCGCAGCTTCAGCTCGCGCAGCGCGTCCAGCGCGGACTCGCCGGACTCCGCGCGCACGATCCGGTAGGACTCGCCGTAGCGCCGCCTGAGATCGCGGGCGACGGCACGGGAGACCCCCGGATCGTCGTCCACCGTCAGGATGACGGTCCGCGCTGCGTCGGCGGCCTGTGCCATACCTCTCCCCACCCGAGACGTCGGATCCCCCGGAACGGTGTCGTGGGGACCACCGCACCGATTCCAGACCATCGTATGTTCGGTCGCCCGGGCCCGCTCCGGGACGGGGCGACCGGCCCCGATCCCGCCGAGGCCGTGCCGGCAAGCCTGCCACGGCGGGGGCGACGGGGCCGTGCCTGTGCGTGCACAACCGCCCGGGGGTCGGTGCGACCGCGTACGGAAGAGATCATCATTGCCGTGCGCACGCGGTGTCCGACAGCGGGCACCGGTACCACGCGGACGCGGCTACGACGAGGAGGCCCACGGATGACACGCCCGATCACGGCAGGGGTGGACGGTACGGAGGAGAGTCTGGCCGCGCTGGACTGGGCGGCGCGGGAGGCCGTACGCCGGGGACTTCCGCTGCGGGTGGTGCACGCCTGGCGGTACGCGGAGGCGCTCGCCGCCGCCGACCGGGACACCCAGAAGCGATGGGTGTCGGAGGGAGTGGCGGAGGCCGTGCGCACCACCGCCGAGCGGCATCCGGGGCTGACGGTGACCACCGACGTGCTGGAGGGCGCCCCCGCGCACGCCCTGGCGGAGGCGGCGGCCGGGGCCGAGATGCTGGTGCTCGGCTCGCGCGGGCACGGGCCCGTCGTCGGGTTCCTGCTGGGCTCGGTCGGCCAGCAGGTGATCGCGGAAGCGGCCCGGCCCGTCGTCGCGGTGCGCGCCGGGGACGATCCCACGACGGAGGCGGCCGGCCGGGACGTCGTGGTCGGCCAGCACGGCGACCCCGAGGACAGCGCGGCCACGCTGCGGTTCGCGTTCGAGACGGCCGCGGCCCGCGGCGCGGCCGTCCGGGCCGTCCGGGCGTGGACCCTGCCGCCGGTCTTCGCCTACAGCCCCGGTTCGCTCAGGCTGCTGGACGACGCCGGCGGTCTCGAACCCCACGAGCAGCAGGCGCTTGCCGAGGCTCTGGAGCCCTGGCGCGAGCGGTTCCCCGAGGTGCCCGTCGCCGAGCACGTGGAGATGGGCAGCGCGGGCCAGGTACTGCTGTCGCTGTCCGCGCGGGCCCAGCTGATGGCCGTCGGGCGCCGCGCGCGCCGGACGGCCGTCGGCGCCCGGATCGGCTCGGTCGCGCACGGGGTGCTGCACCACGCCGACTGCCCGGTGGCGGTGGTCCCGCACGAGTGAACCGCCCGCACCGGTCATGCGCCGCCGCAGCCGTCGCGCCTGGTTCTCCTCGGTGTCGAGGCCGGTCAGCCGCAGCAGCCGGCGCTGGTGGTGGCCGGCGTCGACGACCTTCGGCGCGAAGGTGACGGTGTCGCCGCCCGAGGAGTGCTCGATCTACGCCCGGCGCGCCGAGAGCACGCACCTGACACCGCGAGGCCGCCCTCCGGGCGACGACGGGAAGTGTCGGACAGGCCCTAGGAGGCCCGCTCCCTGGCCAGGTCCGCCGCGGCCCGCACCGAGCCGTGGTGGACCGGCCCGTGACCGGGCAGCAGGGTGTCGCCGTCGAGCGCGCCGATCAGCTCCAGGGAGTCCAGCGCCCGGAGGCGGTCGTGGTGGAAGAAGTCGCGCAGCATCTGCGGGCCCTGGACCCGGGAGACGGCGTGCCCGCTGACCAGGGCGTCCCCGGAGATCACGATGCCCGCGTCGGGCAGGTGGTAGACGCAGTGGCCGTCCGTGTGACCGGGGGTGTGCACGGGGACCGGACGGCCGGGCAGGTCGAGCGGCCCCCCGGACGGGAACGGCTCCGGGGACGTGACGGGGTAGCTCGTCAAGCCGTCCACGCGCTTGACGTGCAGTGCCCAGGACAGGACACCGGGGCGCCAGGCGTTGCGGATCACGTCGGAGACGGCGGCCTGCTGAAGGAACTCGCGGCGGGCGTGCGGGACTTCGGCCGGATGCAGATAGACCGGGGTGCCGTGGGCGGCGCGCAGGTACTCGGCGGAGCCCAGGTGGTCGTTGTGCGCGTGGGTGATCAGGACGGCGGCGACGGCCTCCGGCGAACTGCCCACCGCCGCGAGGGACTCCAGCAGCCCCGGCCGGTCCCCGGGGTAACCGGTGTCCACCAGTGTGACGGCGTCGCCGTCCTTGAGGATCACCCAGTTGGTGTTGTGCCCGTGCACCAGGTAGGTGCCCTCGGCGACTTGGACTACGTCAGCCCGCATGATCTCTCCAGGCCCTGAGCGGCGAATCGTCGGGGACAGCCAATCAGACGGGACGCCGTCCCGCACAAGGGGGCACGGCGGTGACGTGGCCGGTCCTGCCCGGCCGGACCACCGGTCGCCCATGGTGACGCGCCGGAACCGGCCGGGGTCGTGCCCGACGGCGGGGGCGGCGGTGCGACCCCGAGGGGGGCCGGCTCCAGTGCCCCGCCGCACGCGGTGCGAGGTCAGTGCACGCCGTGCGGCCGGAACTGGATGCTGATGCGCGGGCCCGTGGCCCGGCTGGTCTTCGGGACGCAGTGTTCCCAGGTCCGCTGGCAGGAGCCGCCCATCACGATGAGGTCGCCGTGGCCGAGGGGCCGGCGCAGCGTGTCGCCGCCACCGCCGGCCGGGCGCAGCAGCAGGTCGCGGGGTGCGCCGACGGAGAGGATCGCGACCATGGTGTCCTGGCGAGCGCCCCGGCCGATGCGGTCCCCGTGCCAGGCCACGCTGTCCCGGCCGTCCCGGTAGAAGCACAGCCCGGCGGTGGTGAACGGCTCGCCCAGCTCCTCGGCGTAGTGCCGGGTCAGGGCGGCGCGCGCCTCGTCCAGCACCGGGTGGGGGAGCGGGTCGCGTGCCCCGTAGAAGGCCAGCAGCCGGGGTACGGCGACCACGTTGTCGTACATCTTGCGGCGCTCCGCCCGCCACGGCACGTCCGCCGCCAGCCGCTCGAACAGTGCGTCGGCCCCGCTCAGCCAGCCCGGCAGGACGTCGATCCAGGCGCCCGGGGACAGCCCGGTCCGGCGCAGCCTGTGCAGCGGGCCGAGCCGCAGCTCGTCGGTCTGGTCGAACAGGGAGCCCTGGAGGTGCGTGGCCATGAGGCCAGCGTACTCCTTAATCGAAAATGTGTTCCATTCGGATGCCGAGGGATCCCCACCGACTCCGCCCGGGTATTTCGATACACCGGTGTATCCGATACATTCGCGTATCCGACGAGGGAGAGGCCGGTGCCGGTGGACCAGACACCCAAGCGCGTCACCCGGCGCCGGGTCCGCACCCGGGCCAGGCTGCTCGACGCCGCGTTCGCCGTGTTCGCGGCCAAGGGCTACGGGCACGTCTCCATCGAGGAGGTCTGCGAGGCGGCCGGATTCAGCCGCGGCGCCTTCTACTCGAACTTCGCCACCCTGGACGAGCTGTTCTTCGCCCTCTACCAGGAGCGCGCCGACCTCATCGCGGACCAGGTGAGCGACGCCCTCGCCCAGGACGGCCCCGACCTGGACGTGCCCGCCGCCGTGGACCGGGTCACCGAGGTGCTGCTGCTGGACGTGGACTGGCTGCTGGTGAAGACCGACTTCCTGGTGCACGCCGCCCGTGACCCCGCCGTCGCGCGCACCCTCCTCGACCACCGGGCACGGCTCAGGGCGGCCATCGCCGACCGGCTCTTCCGGGCCCGGGGGCACACGGCCCTGCCCGCCGTCCTCGGCGGCGCGGGCGGCGCCGCACACGCCGTGGTCGCCGCGTACGACGGGGTCACCACCCAACTGCTGCTGGACCGGGACGTCGAGTCCGCCCGGGCCTGGCTCGAACAGCTGCTCACCGCGCTGCTGACGGACGGCAGCCGCATCCCTCACAGCCCCGCAACGGGGTCACAGCCCCACGGCGGGTCACAGCCCCACGGCGGGTCACAGCCCCGCAAAGGGTCGTAGCCCGCAACGGGCCAGTCACGAGCACCGACAGGAAGGACACGGACGCCATGGACGCGGACGTCATCGTCGTCGGAGCGGGCCTCGCCGGCCTGGTCGCGGCACACGAACTCACCAGCCGGGGCCGCCGGGTCGCCCTGGTCGACCAGGAGAACGCCGCCAACCTCGGCGGACAGGCGTTCTGGTCCTTCGGCGGGCTCTTCCTCGTCGACACCCCCGAGCAGCGCCGCCTCGGCATCAAGGACTCCCTCGGCCTGGCCTGGAACGACTGGCAGGGCAGCGCGGCGTTCGACCGGCTGGAGGACGAGGACTCCTGGGCCGTGCGCTGGGCCCGCGCCTATGTCGAGTTCGCGGCCGGCGAGAAGCGGTCCTGGCTCCAGGGGCACGGCATCGAGCTGCTCCCCACCGTCGGCTGGGCCGAACGCGGCGACCTGCGGGCGGACGGGCACGGCAACTCCGTACCCCGCTTCCACATCGCCTGGGGCACCGGCACCGGCGTGGTCGAGCCCTTCGTCCGGTACGCCCGGCAGGCCGCCCGCGACGGACTGCTGACCTTCCACCACCGCCACCAGGTGGACGAGCTGGTCATCGAGGACGGCACCGCACGCGGTGTGCGCGGCACCGTCCTCGTCCCCGACGACTCCCCGCGCGGCG
Source organism: Streptomyces sp. NPDC042638 (assembly GCF_040647235.1). Taxonomy (NCBI): domain Bacteria; kingdom Bacillati; phylum Actinomycetota; class Actinomycetes; order Kitasatosporales; family Streptomycetaceae; genus Streptomyces; species Streptomyces sp. NPDC042638. The sequence continues at coordinate 26,924 of NZ_JBEZBT010000057.1, read as the reverse complement.
TCGCCTCCAGCCGTGACCGCGCCGGCGACTTCGAACTGACCGCCCAGGCCGTCATCGTGACCACCGGAGGCATCGGCGCCGACCACGACATCGTCCGCCGCCACTGGCCCGAGCGGCTCGGCACGCCCCCCGCCGAGATGGTCACCGGCGTCCCGGCCTACGTCGACGGCCGCATGCTCGACATCGGTGCCGAGGCCGGCATACGCCTCGTCAACCGCGACCGCATGTGGCACTACACCGAGGGGCTGCAGAACTGGGACCCCGTCTGGCCCGGCCACGGCATCCGCATCCTGCCCGGACCGTCGTCCATCTGGCTGGACGCCCGGGGCCGCCGGCTGCCCGACCCCTGCCTGCCCGGCTACGACACCCTCAACACGCTCAAGTACCTGCGCACCACCGAGGACATCGCGGGCTACGACCACTCCTGGTTCGTCCTCACCCGGAAGATCATCGAGAAGGAGTTCGCGCTCTCCGGGTCCGAGCAGAACCCCGACATCACCGCCCGGGACCGCAAGGCCGTACTGCGCGACCGGCTGCTCGGCAAGGGCGCCCCGGCACCCGTGCAGGCCTTCCTCGACAAGGGCGCGGACTTCGTCACCGCGGACGGTCTGGAGGAACTGGTCGAGAAGATGAACGCCCTGACCGGCGAACCGCTGCTGGACGCGGCCGGGGTGCGCCGCCAGATCGAGGCCCGTGACCTGCAGATGGCCAACCCCTACAGCAAGGACTCCCAGGTCCAGGGCATTCGCACCGCCCGCCGCTACATCGGCGACCGGCTCGGCCGGGTCGCCGCCCCGCACCGCATCCTCGACCCGGCCGCCGGTCCCCTCATCGGGGTCCGGCTGCACGTGCTGACCCGCAAGACCCTCGGCGGCATCCAGACCGACCTGGACTCCCGCGCCCTGGGCACCGACGGCACCCCGGTCGAGGGGCTGTACGCGGCGGGCGAGGTGGCCGGGTTCGGCGGCGGCGGTGTGCACGGCTACAACGCCCTGGAGGGCACCTTCCTCGGCGGCTGCCTGTTCTCGGGCCGGGCCGCGGGCCGTGCGGCGGCGCGGCAGACCGCCTGATCCTCAGCCGTCCAGCAGTTCCGCCAGCACGGTCGCGTGATTCTGGTCCGGCTTCTTCGAGGCCGTCAGCAGCGTCACCCGCCCCTCACGGGCCGACCTGCGAAGAGCGTCGAGCAGTTCCGCCTGCCGGGGCGCGTCGAGTTCGGCCTCGTACCGGCGGCGGAACTCCTCGTACGAGCCACCGCCGTGGTACCACGTGCGCAGCTCGGCGGACGGGGTCAGCTCCTTGGGCCACTCGTCGATCCGCGCCTCGTCCTTGGCGAGCCCGCGCGGCCACAGCCGGTCGACCAGCACACGCAGGCCGTCGTCCGGCTCGGGCGGTTCGTAGATCCGGCGCACGCGCACGCTCACGGTCGCAGCCCTTCGGGGTCGGGGACGGTTCCGCGAGCGTACTGCGCTCCGCCTCGCCCACCGGGCGGCGACGCGACGGGACTTGACCGGAACACTTGACCGGAACGAGGGGGAGCGCAGGGCGCCGCCCCGCCTACGCTGACGGCCGGTCGACCAGCGGCCACCCCCTTCCCAGGAGCCCACGTGAACCCACTGCGCAGACAGCCGGCCCGGCGCCGTACCGCCACCCTCGCCACGGTCCCCGTCGCCGTGGCGGCGCTCCTCGGCGCCACCGGACCCGCGGCGCCGGACGGCACCGGCGGGCCCGGCGCGGGCGACCCGTACTTCCCGCTCAGCGGCAACGGCGGCTACCACGTCCGCCACTACGGCCTGACGCTGCGCTACGACACCGGCTCCCGCCGCCTGGACGCCACGGCGGTGCTCACCGCCCGGGCCACCCAGCGGCTCACCCGTTTCGACCTCGACCTGAAGGGGCTGACGGTCACCGCCGTCACCGTCGACCACCGGGCGGCGGCCTTCCGGCGCGACGGCCAGGAACTCGTCATCACCCCGCGCCGGGCCCCGCGCGCGGGACAGCGGTTCCGCGTCGAGGTCGCCTACCACGGCACCCCCCGGCCGGTCACCGACCCCGACGGCTCGCCCGACGGCTGGATCCCCACGGACGACGGCGCGTTCGTCGCGGGCGAGCCACAGGGGGCGATGACCTGGTTCCCCGCCGACAACCACCCCAAGGACAAGGCGTCCTACGACTTCACCATCACCGTGCCGCGGGGACGCACCGCCGTCGCCAACGGCGTTCTGCTCGGACAGCGCACCGCCCACGGACGGACCACCTTCCGCTGGCGCGAGTCCCGGCCCATGGCCGCCTACCTGGCCACCGCCACCATCGGCACCTTCCGGACCGAGCGGTACACCACCCATGACGGCATCCAGGTGTACAACGCCGTCGACGCCCGCGAGGCGCGCGCCGCCGCACCCGTCCTCAAGCAGCTGCCCGCCGTACTGAAGTGGGAGAGCGGGCTGTTCGGGCCGTACCCCTTCCGGGCCGCCGGCTCGATCGTCGACCACGCCCCGGACGTCGGCTACGCCCTGGAGACCCAGACCCGGCCGCTCTACGACTCCGCGCCCGGCCTCGAGACCCTCGTCCACGAGACGGCCCACCAGTGGTTCGGCGACTCCGTCTCGCTCACCTCCTGGAAGGACATCTGGCTCAACGAGGGCTTCGCCACCTACGCGGAGTGGCTCTACGCCGAGCAGCACGGCGGCGACAGCGCCCAGCGGACCTTCGCCGCCCTCTACGCCCGGCCCGCGAGCGACGGCCTGTGGGCCTACCCGCCGGGCGACCCGGGCAGCGGCGCCCGGATCTTCGGTACGCCCGTCTACGCGCGCGGCGCGATGGCCCTGCACGAGCTGCGCCGGGCCGTGGGCGACCGCGACTTCTTCCGGATCCTGCGCGCCTGGGCGACCGTGCACCGCGGCGGGCACGGTACGACCGCGCAGTTCGTCAGGCTTGCCGAGGAGAAGTCGGGGAAGCAGCTGCAAGGGCTCTTCCACACCTGGCTGTACGCGGCGGGCAAGCCGAACAGCCTCTGAGTCCCGGCCCGTTACGACACCAGTGAGCACCGACCCTTTCCGAACGGCATGATCCCTGACCACTTCCAAACAACTGTCGGCCAAGGTCGACCCATGATCCAACGCAGAACCGCCGTCGCACTCCTCGCCTCCCCGCTGCTGCTCACCGGCTGCGGCGGCGGAGCCGAGGCGACCGAGCGCCGCACGCCGACCCGGCCTGCGGCGCCGGCGCCCGCCCCCGGGACGTCCACGGAGCCGGCAGCGCGGGGCATACCCGGGCTCGGCCGCGAGCGGCTGGCGGCGATACCCGAGCGCTGCGGGCAGGCCGTCGTGGTCACCGGGCGCGGCAAGGACTCCCCGCTCTGCACGGTCGTCCTGCACGAGCGCACCACCACCGGCTGGCAGGCGGGCGCGGCCTGGCCCGCCCACAACGCGCTGCACGGCTGGAGCGCCCACCACATGAACGGGGACCTGCGCTCCCCGCTCGGCGTCTACACCCTCTCCGACGCCGGCGGACTGCTCGCGGACCCCGGCAGCAGGCTCCCGTACCACCACTCCGGCGGCTTCCACTCGCCCGGCACCGGCTTCGAGGGCGAACCGCTGGAAGGTTCCTTCGACTACGTCATCGCCATCGACTACAACCGCCGGCCCGGCACCTCGCCCCTGGACTGGACCCGCCCGCTCGGCCCGGAGCGCGGCGGGGGAGTGTGGCTGCACGTCGACCACGGCGGCCCCACCCACGGCTGCGTCAGCGTCGCCAAGGCCCACATGAGGGATCTCCTGCGCACCCTGGACCCCGGCCGGCATCCGGTCGTCGTGATGGGGTACGCCGACTGGCTCGCCCGCTGAGGGGCTTAGGATCCGAACCCGTGTGCGCACATGTACTGGTGGCCGAGGACGACGAGAAGCAGGCCGAGCTGATCCGCCGGTCGCTGCTGGCCGAGGGGCACTCGGCGACGGTGGTGCACGACGGCGCGGCGGCGCTCGACGCGGCGCGCCGGCTCGGTCCCGACCTCGTCGTCCTCGACCTCATGCTCCCGGTCGTCGACGGCTTCGGCGTGTGCCGGGCGCTGCGCGGCAGCGCGGACCAGCCCGACATCCCGGTGGTGATGCTCACCGCCCGCTCCGCCGAGGACGACGTGCTGCTCGGCCTGGAACTCGGCGCCGACGACTACATGACCAAGCCGTACAGCCCGCGTGAGCTGATGGCCCGCATCCGGACGGTCCTCAGGCGCAGCGGGCGGGGCGTCGGCGCCCGGGACGACGACCCCGTCGTACGCGCCGCCGGGATCAGTGTCGACCCGGTACGGCACGAGGTGTGCTGCGACGGTACACCCGTGGAGTGCACGCCCGCCGAGTTCCAGATCCTGCTGGCCATGGCGAGCGAGCCGGAACGGGTGTTCAGCCGGCGGCAGCTGCTGCACTGCACGCGCGGTTTCGACCGGGCCTCCACCGAGCGGGCCGTCGACGTGCACATCATGAACCTGCGCCGCAAGATCGAGGCCGACCCGCGGCGGCCGGTGCGGCTGCTGACCGTGTTCGGCGTCGGCTACAAGCTGAGCGGCCCCCGGCCGTGAGGCGCCGTCAGCCACGGCCCGGCGGGCGCCGGCCGGCCGGCGCAGCAGCCCACGCTCCGGCCGGCCGACGCCCGTGAAACGCCGGATACCGCTGCGCAAACGGCTGCTCGTACGGCTGCTGTCCGTCTCCGCGCTGATCGCCGTCTGCTCGGTGGCGGCCACCGCGTGGCTCGCGGTGACCACCACCACCAGCGCCCTGAAGGAGGAACAGGGCCAGGACCTGGCCGCCGACAACCGCATCCTCGCCGAACTCAGCGGTTACGCCGCCACGCACGCCGACTGGACGGGCGTCCGCGGCGCCGTCCGGGACCTCGCGGTCCGCACCGGCCGCCGGATCGCCCTCACCACCACGGACCGCACCCTGGTCGCCGACTCCGCGCCCCGGGGCACGCCGTTGCCGCCCCGGGCCGCCGCCACCGTCGACCCGCTGCGCACCGACACCTACACCGAGAGCGGTGCCCAGCTCAGCGGCATCGACCCGCGCGTGGTGGGCCCCTACCGGCTCCCCGGGAAGGAACGGACCCGGCTGGACGCGCTCGCCGCCAAGCGCGAACAGTGCTACGAGCGCTTCGGTCTCCAGCCCACCGTCGTACGGACCGCGAGCGGGCGGCCTGTCGTCACCACGCCGGACGGCACCGACCCGGCCCGGTACGGCGCGCAGGAGTGCGAGGACGGACAGCTCCCCACCCCCACGCCGACGGAACGCAAGGCACTGGACGCGCTGGGGGAGATCGCGCAGCCCTGCCTGAGACGGGCCGGCCTGGGCCGCGGCGGGCGGCTGTTCCTCACCTTCGACCCCAACGGCAAGGACCCCTTCGCCGGCGCCGGCCTGTTCGTCAAGTACGCCGATCCGGGCACCGGCCAGGCAGGCCGGGCGGTCCGGAGCTGCGTCCAGACCGCCCGCCGCACCCAGCTGGAGCCGTACGTCGCGCCCGTGGCCGAGCTCTTCCTCGGCATCGGCGACCAGAGCCCGGCCCGGTTCGACATGTCACCGGACAACAAGGCCAAGGTCGTCGGCGTGGCCGGCCTGGTCCTCGCCGTGACCGTCGCCGTCACCGCCGTCGTCGCCGTCCGGCTGGTACGGCCGCTGCGCGCGCTCACCCTGGCGGCACAGCAGCCGCCCGAACTGCACGTGCGCGTGCCGGTGACCACCCGGGACGAGACCGGCATCCTCGCCGAGGCGTTCAACGACCTGACCGAGCGGCGTGAGCGTCTGGAGGCCCAGCGCAAGGCCATGGTCAGCGACATCGCGCACGAACTGCGCAGCCCGCTCACCAACATCCGGGGCTGGCTGGAGGTCGTCCGGGACGGTGTCGTCGACCCCGACCCGGCACTGCTGGACTCGCTGCACGAGGAGGCGCTCGTCCTCCAGCGGATCATCGACGACCTCCAGGACCTCGCCGCGGCCGACGCCGGCACGCTGCGTCTGCACCGCGAGCCGCTGCGCACCGGCGAGCTGCTCGACCAGGTCGCGGCCGCCCACCGGGTCGCCGCCGACGCCGCCGGGGTCGCCCTGCGCACCGAGACCGGTGCCGCCGCCTGGCTGGACGCCGACCCGGTCCGGATGCGGCAGGCCCTCGGCAACCTGGTCTCCAACGCGCTGCGGCACACCCCCGCCGACGGCACGGTCACGCTCGCCGCACACCAGGACGGCGACGACGTCGTCCTCACCGTCACCGACACCGGCTCGGGCATCGCCGCCGACGACCTGCCGCACGTCTTCGAGCGGTTCTGGCGAGCGGAGAAGTCCCGCAGCCGCCGCACCGGCGGCAGCGGCCTGGGCCTGCCGATCGTCCGCCACCTGATCGCAGCCCACGGCGGTACGGCCGCGGCGGCGAGCCGGCCCGGGGCGGGTGCCGTTTTCACCCTGCGGCTGCCGGCCATGCCGCCGCCCCCGGACGAGCCCTGAGCGGACAGTGCCCCCCGAACTCGCCCTGAGCGGACAGTGCCCCGCGGACGAGCCCTGAGCTGACAGTGCTCCACGGGCGGGGACCGGTCGGCCGAGCCGGGGGCCGCGCGCCGCCGGGACGACCACGCCCCCCGGACGACCACGCCCCACCGCACGACACGGGCCCCGGCGCGCGACCCTGGCTCCTGTGGAGCCGGGAGGCGGGCCGGGGCCCGGACGACGAGCCGCGCTCGACCGACGTCGAGCCACTGCCCCGGACCGGCCGCCGGGCCGGACCGCGGGCCGGTCAGCCGGAGCGTGGCCGGGAGCGCGCCCGGCGCCGCAGCGCGCGACGCTCCAGCTCCGTCGTACCACCCCAGACACCGATGCTCTGGCCCGTGTCCAGCGCCCAGTCGAGGCACTGCTCCCGGACCGGGCACCCCCCGCACACCGCCTTGGCCTGCTGGGCCTGCACCTGCGCGGGCCCGGTGGTGCCGATGGGGAAGAACAGATCGGGGTCCTCGTGACGGCACGCGGCATGTTCGCGCCAGTTCTCCATGAAAGTCTCCTGGATCGGATCGAAGTCGTCGTGCCTGTCGCATGCATTGCGCACGCGCTCTCTGGTTCGGGTGACCGGTCGGGGCGACGTGAAACGGCACAACCGCGGGCGATCGGCCGACGATCACAGATCGCCCACCGCGGGGCGCCGGGTCGCCTCGCGGTCCGTGGGCGGTCAACAGGCCGGAAGGCGGCGGGCGCAGGGCGCAGATGCGCCCTACGCGGTACCGCGGAGAGGGAGTTCGGACCGGCGGCTCGACCGGGCACCCGTGGCGGCACCGGTGGCCGCCATGAGCGGCTCAGCGGCGCAGTGTCTCGGCCGCGGTCGTGATCACCGCGTCGGCCAGGGCCGCCAGCGCGGGGGAGTCGAGCCTCCACTGCTGCCAGTGGAGGACGACGTCCATGTGCTCACCGGGGGCGAGGAGCGCCAGCCGGCCCCGGTCCAGGAGCGGCCCGGCCTGCACCTCGGGGACCATGCCCCAGCCGAGCCCCGCGGCGACCGCGTCCAGGAACCCCTCCGAGGTGGGCACATGGTGCCGGAACGGGCCGGCGGATCCTCGGCCGAGGCGGCGCGCGAAGCCGTCCTGGAAGTCGTCCTTGCGGTCGAAGGCCACGACCGGCGCCCGGGACAGCGCCTCCGGCAGGGGCCGTCCCTGCAGGTGGGCCGCGACGAACTCGGGCGCGGCCACCGGCAGGTAGCGCATCCGGCCGAGCGGCCGGACCGTGCAGCCCGGCACCGGGTCGGGCGAGGAGGTCACCGCCGCCATCACCAGTCCCTCCCGCAGCAGCGCCGCCGTGTGGTCCTCGTCCTCCCGGCGCAGTTCGAAACAGAGGCCCGCGACCCGGGTGAGGGCCGGCAGGAACCAGGTCGCCAGCGAGTCGGCGTTCACCGCGACCGACACCCGCGTCGGCTCCCCGGTGCCGCTCAGCCCCAGCTCCCCCCAGGCGTCCCGCTCCAGCCGGGCGAGCTGCCGGGCGAAGCGCACCAGCACGGCGCCGGACTCGGTGGGCCGCACCGGTTTCGTGCGCTGGAGCAGCACCCGGCCGGTGCGCTGTTCGAGGGCCTTGACCCGCTGGCTGACCGCCGACGGCGTCACGTGCAGCGCGGCGGCGGCCGCGTCGAAGGTGCCCTCGTCCACGACGGCCAGGAGGGTGCGCACCTGTTCCAGGGGGAGGTCGCTCATCACAACCGCTAAGGGTACGTAAAAATCTTTAGCTGTACTTGTCACCGGGGGTTCCCTAGCGTCGGAGCACATGAACCACGCCCTGACCGCCGCGGCCGCCGGATTCGGCACCGGCCTCTCCCTGATCGTCGCCATCGGCGCCCAGAACGCCTTCGTCCTGCGGCAGGGGGTGCGCCGGGACGCGGTCCTCGCCGTGGTCGGCATCTGCGCGCTGTCCGACGCCGTGCTCATCGCGCTCGGCGTCGGCGGGGTCGGCGCGGTCGTGGTGGCCTGGCCGGGCGCGCTCCGGACGATCGGGATCGTCGGCGGTGCCTTCCTGCTCTGCTACGGCGCCCTCGCCGCCCGCCGGGTGCTCAGGCCGGCCACTGCCGGACTGAGCACCGAGGGGGAGGCGGCCGGTTCCCGGCGCCGGGCGGTGCTCACCTGCCTGGCGATGACCTGGCTGAACCCGCACGTCTATCTGGACACCGTGTTCCTGCTCGGCTCCCTGGCCGCGGACCGGGGCCCGCTGCGCTGGACCTTCGGGCTCGGTGCCGCGCTCGCCAGCCTGAGCTGGTTCACCGCGCTCGGCTTCGGCGCCCGGCTGCTCGGCCGGTACCTGTCCCGGCCGGGCGCGTGGCGGGTCCTGGACGGCCTGGTCGCGCTCACCATGCTGGTCCTGGGGGCGGCCCTGGTCGCCGGTTCCTGAGGAATCGGTCAGATCCCACGGATGTTGCTGCGATAGTTAGCCTTGCGAACTGAAAAGATGTAACAAGCAACCAGGACATTCGTGAACACCAGCGAGAGCAGCAGCACCGAGACCGGCACCGACGCGCCGACGGACGAGGCCCCGCCCCGGCACGGCTGGCGCCGCTGGGCGATGGACACCCGGCCCCTGAGCGTTCCCGCCTACCGGCGCCTGTGGTCGTCGACCATCGTCACAGCCGTGGGCAGCCAGCTCACCGCCGTCGCCGTACCCAAGCAGATCTACGACATCACCCACTCCTCGGCCTGGGTCGGCTACGCGAGCCTGGCCGGGCTGGTACCCATGGTCGCCTTCGCGCTGTGGGGCGGCGCGGTCGCCGACACCGTGGACCGCCGCAGGCTGCTGCTGGTCACCAACAGCGGTATCGCGGTGACCTCGCTGCTGTTCTGGGCGCAGGCCGTCACCGGTCTGGACTCGGTCGTCGTCCTGATGGTGCTGCTCGCGCTGCAGCAGGCGTTCTTCGGGCTGAACGCGCCCGCCCGCACCGCCTCCATCGCCCGCCTGGTACCGGCGGAGCAGCTGCCCGCGGCCAACGCGCTCGGCTCGACGGTGATGCAGACCGGCCTGGTCGCCGGCCCGCTGCTGGCCGGCGTGCTCATCCCGGTGATCGGGCTGCCCGAGCTGTATCTGGTCGACGCGCTGGCCCTGTGCGTGACCGTGTGGGCCGTCCACCGGCTGCCCGCGCTGCCGCCGCTCGGCGGGGCCCTCGCCCGCCGGGCCGGGCTGCGCGAGATAGCGGCCGGGTTCCGGTACATATCCCGGCACAAGGTGCTGCTGCTGTCCTTCCTCGCCGACATCGTCGCCATGGTGTTCGGCATGCCCCGCGCCCTCTTCCCGCAGCTGGCGGCGCAGACGTACGGCTCCGGCGGCGAGGGCTTCGCGCTCGGGGTGCTGTTCGCCGGCATCCCTGTGGGCGCGGTGCTCGGCGGTCTGTTCTCCGGTGTGTTCTCGCGGGCCCGCCGGCACGGCTGGATGGTCATCGGGTCGGTCGTCGCCTGGGGTCTGGCCATCGCCGGGTTCGGGCTGACCGGGAATCTCTGGATCGCCCTGGTGTTCCTCGCCGCGGCCGGCGTCGCCGACATGGTCTCGATGGTGTTCCGCGGCGCGATCCTGCTGTCGGCCGCGACCGACGAGATGCGCGGCCGGATGCAGGGGGTCTTCACGGTGGTCGTCGCGGGCGGGCCGCGCCTGGCCGACGTCCTGCACGGCACCGCCGGCGCGGCGTTCGGCCCCCGTGCCGCCGTCGCGGGCGGTGGCGCCCTGGTCGTCGTGGTGATGCTGGCCCTGGCCTGTGCCGTCCCGGCCCTGCGCCGCTACCGCGTCTGACGGCCTACAGGGGCCCTCGCGCCCTGCGCATCGTGTACTGGTCCATCAGTTTCCCGCGGGTCGTCTCCAGCCGGTGGGCGAGGATCTCGGCCACCGTGCGCACCACCGAGAGCCCGAGCAGCGGATCCTCCACGCACAGCGCGAGCACGGACGGCCCGTCGAACTGGTAGGCCCGTACGTTGCTGAAGGCCACCGCGCCGAAGTCCCACTTGTACGGCGGGAACAGCCAGGACCAGCCGAGCAGGTCGCCCGCCCCGAGCGTGGCCACGGTCACCTGCTGCCGGGAGGTGACCTGCTGGTCCAGATGGACCGCGCCCGAGCGGATCACCCAGAAACGGTCGGCCGTGCCGCCCGCCTCGAAGATGCGGGTGTCCTCCGGGAAGGAGACCTCCTCGGCCACCTCCATCAGGCGCTCGCGCTGCGCCTGGGGCAGGGCGGTGAGCAGTTTGATCGCTTTGGTCATGGCGCGGGGCTCCTCGCCGGCGGCGGTTGCGGGTGGGGTGCTCAAGCCCATTTCAGCCGCTGCCGCCTCCCCGGGCACCTCGAAGGCAGCGGCTTTCCGCCGGCGTGTCGCCTCCAGGGCAGCAAAAAGCCCTGGCTGGACGGGGGAAACCAGCCAGGGCCGTATGCGGTGACGCGGGGGAGGGGGGAAGGACGGTTCCGCGCCGCTCCCGCGCATCACGTATGGATGAAGAATAAACCATCTACTCCATCCGCCGGTAACCCGAAGCGGGTCAGGTGACCTGTTTCACTTCGCCCGCCCGCGCCGCGGCCTCGCCCGGACGGACGATCTCCTCCAGCACCCGCAGTACCACCTCGTACGCCCTCGCCCGGTCCGCCGCCTCCCGCGCGCCCTCCGGATCCGTCGCCGTCAGGCTCTGGGCCCGCTCCCGCCAGGCCCGCTCCTCCTCGGCCGCATGCTCCAGGCCCCGCCGGATCCGCCGCAACAGTTCGTCCGCGTCCACCACATCGGTCATGCCGGGCGGATACCCGCCGCAGCCCAGGTGATGGCACACGGCGCCGACGGTGTTTGACAACGGCTTCGAGGGTCAGCCGGAAGGGGGAGAGCAACGCAACCCGGGCCCGTAGAGGGAGGACAGGATGCTCGACAAGCACCGGACCGACTCCTCCGCCACCACCCTGCCGGCCGCGCGCCGCCGGGTGCCGGGCCGACCGGCCGAGGCGCGCAGAACGGTGGAACGCGTGATGACCGAACGGTGCCGCGCCCGTGCCCTGCCCTGCCCGCCCGAGGCCGTGGAGGACGCCCTGCTGGTCACCTCGGAACTCACCACCAACGCCCTGCTGCACGGCGGCGGGATCACCGGCTTCGACGTCGATGTCGACTCCGGCGGTGTGCGGGTCTCGGTCAGCGACCGCAGTGACGCACTCCCGGTGACCCCCAAAGCCATGGACGACAGCGGTCGCACCCTGCCCGGCGGGCGCGGCTGGCCCATCGTGTGCCGGCTGGCCCGGGACGTCCGGGTCGCGGAGCTGCCCTGCGGCGGCAAGCGCATCACCGCCGTCGTACCCCTGAACTGAAGCGGTTTCCCGAAGTTCCGCGCAGCGGCGTTTGTCCGCATGGCCGGGGGGCAGACGGAACCTCGTGCTTCGGACCGGAGGCGCGCGCCCAGCGGGGACACGACCGCTGCCCGGGCCCGCTCTCTGGCGAGCCCGGCGGTTTCCCCGCGGCGACCCCCTGACACCACCGTTCGGGCCTGGACCGGTAACCGCAGTTCCGGCCGTGCCCTGAAACCACGTTCAGGAGCGATTCCGCATGCTGACCGACATGTCGACAAGCCGTCCCGGCGCGTCCGCCCCCGCTGGCGTTCCCGCCGGTGCCACCCCGGCGCCCAGCCGGCGGAACCATGATGACGCCCCCGACACCGCGGAGAGCTTCGCCCGGCTGGCGGAACTGGAGGACGGCCCCGAGCGGGACGCCGTACGCGATGAACTCGTCACCGCCTGGCTGCCCATGGCCCACCGGATCGCCGGCCGGTTCCGCGACCGCGGCGAGTCCGTCGAGGATCTGCGGCAGGTGGCCGCGCTCGGACTGGTCAAGGCCATCGACCGATTCGACCCCTCCCGCGGCGCCTTCGAGAGCTATGCCGTGCCGACGATCACCGGAGAGGTCAAGCGGCACTTCCGCGACCGGATGTGGGCCCTGCGCGTGCCGCGCCGGGTGCAGGAGCTGCGCAACCGGGTCCGCGTGGCCCGGCGGGAACTCACCCAGAACCCCGGCAGCCCCGAACCCACCGTGGCCGACGTCGCCGCCCACACCGGGCTCTCCGAGGACGAGGTGAACGCCGGCATGGAGGCGCTGGAGAGCTTCAGCACCCTCTCGCTGGACGCCGAGCTGTCCGCCGGCGACGACGGTTACAGCCTCGCCGACACCCTCGGTGAGGCGGAGACCTCCTACGACGTCGTGGTCGACCGCGAGGCCGCCAAGGAGGGGCTGCGCCGGCTGCCCGAGCGCGAGCGGGCGATTCTCTACATGCGCTTCTTCGAGGACATGACGCAGAGCCGCATCGCCGACCGGCTCGGCATCTCCCAGATGCACGTCTCCCGGCTGATCAGCCGCAGTTGCGCCCGCGTCCGCGACGAGGTGCTCGGCAGCCGCCGGCCCGGCACCGGGCAGCCGTGAGCGGCGGACGCCCGGGCGCTCACGTCCGTGGCTGTGCGGGGCCGCCCGCGGCGCCCAGCGGACGGGCCAGCCCGGAGACAGCCTCGTCCAGCCGCTGCAGATGACGCAGCACCCGGTCCGTCACCCGGCCGTACCGCGGGGTGCGCAGGGTTCCCGGCTCCAGCATCGACGCGATGCTGGGGCCGGTTTCGATCTGCACGGTGGAGCGCGGGTCCGCCACGTGCGCGGCGATCGCCTCGATGTTGTGCACGATCCGGCGGCCCGCCCCGCGCAGCCGCGGATCCGCCGCGATCGCCGGATGCGTCGGCAGCAGCTCGGCCGTCGCCGCGAGTGAACGCGCGTGGTAGGCGCAGGTCTCCAGCAGCGCCACCACATACCGGACCGTTTCCCGGCGTGCGCGCAGCGGAGTGATCGGATGGGTCAGCGGCTGGGTGGCCGCCCGCAGGTCGGCCAGCGCCTGGTCCAGCTCGCGCGCCCGCTCCACCAGGTCGCCGCCGGCGCCGCCGCTGAGCTGGTCGACGGCGCCCCGTGTGACGTCGGCGAGCCGCTCCAGAGCCGCCACCAGCAGCTCGTCGGTACGGCGGTGGGTGTGGATCGGCAGCACCACCGCCGCCGCGATCACCCCGCAGGCCGCGCCGAGCGCCGTCTCCTCGATCCGCAGCACCAGCACCGACATGCTGTACGTGTTCAGCAGGGTGTACAGCAGGCCCAGCATCGCCGTCACGAAGAACGACATCAGGGTGTACGACAGGGGCGCGGTGTAGAACATCGCGAAGACGAACAGCAGCACCAGTGCGAACGCCGTCCAGGTGTGGTGCCCGACCAGCCCGGCGAGCCCGATGCCGGCCACCACCCCCAGGACCGTGCCCACCAGCCGCCGGTAGCCCTTCACCAGGATCTCGCCGGTGGAGGCGGTGTTGATGAAGACGATCCAGCAGGTCAGCACCGCCCAGTACCAGCGCTGGCTGGACAGCAGCTCGCCGCCGACGATGGCCAGTGAGGAACCGGCGGCCACCTGCAGCGCGGCCCGGGTGGTGGGCCGCTTCAGACCGGCAGGCTCCGCCTTCTCCGGTTCGCTCTCCTCGCTGATCCCGATCGCGGCGTCCTCCGCGTCCAGCTCCTCGCGCGAGCGGGCGGTGGCGGGGGAGTCGTCGGACTCGTCCTGCGGGCCGTCCAGCGCGAGCCGCAGGCCGAGCGCGGCCCGCGCGACCTCACCGAGACCCCGGAAGACGTCCTGGACGGCCGGGGCGGCCTCGGGCAGGTTCTCCTCCTCGCGATAGCCCAGCAGCCGGTTGCGCACCTGGGCGAGTCCGATCCCCGACACCTCGCCGGCCGGCCGCAGCATCAGCAGCCGCAGCGCGTTCAGGTCCCGGCGGAGCGCGGCCGTCGCCTCGTCCCGCACCGGCAGCTCACCCCCGGAGGGCAGCGGGGCGCCCGGCAGGTGCATGGTCAGCGTGTCGGTGCGCTCGGCGCTGCGCGCGGTGAGCAGCAGCAGCCCGAGCCGCTCCGCGGCGATCTCGGCCTCCGCGATCCGGCGCTGGAGCAGCCGGGCCACGGCCGGGTCCGAGGTGCCGTCCTCCAGCCGGCCCTGGATCATCAGCGCCGTCTCGTGCAGCCGCGCGGTGCCGGTGCGCAGATCCTCCAGCACCTTCTCGGCCTCGTCGGGCCCGGCGTCCAGCAATTCGGCCTGAGTGGCGAGCAACTGCGCGAGCCGGGCGCGGAAGGCCCGCAGCAGTCGGTCCAGGGTGCCGGCCGGGGTCTGCGGCAGCAGCACGAAGCGGGCGACGGCGCTGCACGCGAACGCCACGCTGATGACGCCGTACAGCGCGGGCAGCCCGGAGACCGTCGCGCGCACGAACAGGGAGAGGAAGTAGACCTGGAAGCCGATCATCCCCAGCGCCGTGCCGCGGTCGCCGAACCGGCGGCTGTAGACGGCGCAGAAGATGAGGACGACGAAGAACAGGTCTCCGGCCACGACCTGTTGGCTGAGCAGGGAGCCCAGCGAGACCGAGGCCAGCGCCACCGGCAGGCCGAGTGCGAGCGTGACGGCCTGCGCGCCCCGCTGCTTCTCCCGGATCGCGAAGGTGGCGACCATCGCCGCCATGGCCCCGGCGACCAGTCGGGGCACCGGGAGGCGCAGCACGGCGAGCACGGCGAGGGTCAGGGCGATCGCGGTGACCGTGCGCAGCCCCGCGGTGAGCCGGAGCAGTCCCGGGTCCGACGCCGCGAGCCGGTCCCACATCCGTACCCGTCCCGACCGTCCCGCTGCCTTCACGCCGCCGTGCTCTCTCCCGTGCCGGAAATGGATCTCCGACCCAGCATCGCACGCGGGCCCGGGCTAACGGCCTTCGGCCAGCGTGGCGGCCACCAGGGCGTTGGCGTGCCCGTGACCGAGACCGTGCTCCGACTTCAGCCAGCCGACCAGCTCCATGTGCTTCGTCAGCGGCGAGGAGCGGATCAGCTCCTGCCACTCGGCGACCGGGCGGCCGTACTTCTTCTCGATCGAGGGGAAGTAGCTCGCGGGGCCCTTCGCGGTCTTCTCGGTCATGTGGTGTGTCCCTTCGTGCGACGTATGCCGGTCACATGAGAAGACCGCCGGTCCGGTGCGGAATGATCGGCGGCCTCTCGGTGATTCACGTCACATCAGGGCTGGTCGAGCGCCTCGCCGGCCACGCGCGCCCGGACCTGTTCCGGCGTCAGGTACGTGTCGGTGAACTCGAAGTCCTTCAGTGTCGCCGGCTTGCGGGCCTGGAAGCCGGTGCGCACGAAGTCGTCGCCCGCGACCGCGTTCAGCAGCCAGTTGGTCATCACCCGGGTCTTGGCGACGTTCGTGCGCAGCGCCGACCAGTGGTAGCCGCGCGCCACCGCCTGCGCGGGCAACCCGCGCAGCTCGACACCGAGCGGCTTGGACACCGCGTCCTTGCCGCCCAGGTCCACCACCAGCCCCAGGTCCTTGTGCTTGTACGGCTGCAGCGGCTGACCCCGCAGTGCCGCCATGACGTTGTCGGCGACCTTCCTGCCCTGCCGCATGGCGTGCTGCGCGGTGGGCGGGCACACCGCTCCCTCCTGACCCTTCGCCAGGTCCGGCACCGCCGCCGAGTCGCCGAGCGCGAACACCCCGTCGTGCCCCGGCAGGCACATCTCGGCGGTGACCGCCAGCCGTCCCTTGACCGTCTCCGCGCCGAGCGTGCCGATCAGCGGGCTGGCGACCACACCGGCCGTCCAGATCAGGGTGTGCGTCGGCACCACCCGGCCGTCGGTGAAGGTGACCTCCTCCGGGCCGGCCTTGTCGATCGACACGCCCAGCGAGACGTCGACGCCACGCCGCTTCAGGATCTCCTGCGCGCTGCGGCCGAGCTTCTCGCCCAGCTCCGGCATGAGCCTCGGCGCGATGTCGATCAGATGCCACTTGATCAGACCCGGGTCCAGACGCGGATAGCGCTGCACGGCGGCGTGCGTCAGCCGCTGGAGGCAGGCCGCGGTCTCGGTGCCCGCGTAGCCGCCCCCGACCACCACGAACTGCAGCCGCGCCGCCCGCTCCGCCGGGTCGTCGCTGGCGTCCGCCAGGTCGAGCTGCGAGATGACGTGGTCGCGGATGTAGGCGGCCTCGGCGAGCGTCTTCATCCCGAAGGCGTTGTCGGTCAGGCCGGGGATGTCGAAGGTGCGGGTCACGCTGCCCGGTGCCAGCACGATGTAGTCGTAGTGCTCGTTGACGATCTTGTCGGTGATGGTGCGCACCACGCACACCTTGGCCTTCAGGTCCACACCGATCGCGCCGCCCGGCAGGATCCGGGTGCGGTACTTCCGGCTCCGGCGCAGGCTGATGGCGATCGACTGCGGCGTGAGCACACCGGAGGCGACCTGGGGCAGCAGTGGAAGGTACAGCTGGTAGGCGAACGGCGTCACCAAGGTGACGTCGGCCTCGTCGGGGGCGAGTTTGCGCTCCAGGCGTTGGACGCACTCGACTCCGGCGAAGCCGGCGCCAACCACCAGGATCCTGGGTCGTGTCACGGTGTTCATCCCTTTCTGCGGCTCCAGGCGGTCCGACTCGACGCCGTTCGCCTGCCCCGGATCGCCGCGCACCAACTCCGACTCCGATCCCACCGTGCCTCCAGCCGTTCCGCCAGCTGGGCGCGGCAGGCAGACGAACGCGTGGGGACAGGCATGCCCCCACCGGAGAGTGGAGTAACCGGATGACGCACACCTACACGTCGAACCGAACCCCCCTCACCAGGGCAGGAACGCGTGGATGTCCTTGCCGCCGTCGTGCACGACGACGCTGACCTGGGTGCACAGCGTGTGCACCAGGTGCCAGCCGATGCCGCCGCCGCCCGTACGCGGGTGGAAGGGCCGCGGTTCCGGCGCCGCCCGGTTCGTGTCCCGCATCGTCACGTGCACCCCGTCGAAGGTGCGGCGCAGCCGCAGATCGAAGGGGCCGGGCGCGTACTGGATCGCGTTCGCGGCCAGCTCCGTGACGACCAGCAGGATGTCGTCCCAGTACTCGTGCGCCCGCGGCGGCGCGTGGCGGGCGAGGGAGCGGAGGAACTCCTCCGCCGCCAGCCGCGCGCCCGTCACATTGCGCAGCTCACCCGGGAAGGAGAACGTGCGCTCGTAGCTCTCCTCCGAAGGCGGTGTGTCGTCCCAGCGCGGCTCCGTCACCATCTCGCATTCCCCGGTCCCGGCCCACAGGGTCCGGCTCGGCCCCTTCGACCAGGACGGTCGTCGTTGCTGATCTCTCGCTCCGCTGCGGGTTCCCACAGCCGTGCGGACTATCCGTCCCCCCTCGGCCCGGCGGCATCCCGGGTGTGTCTCCTCAACGGAAGACGTCGTCCGCCTCGTCCCACTCGGCCGGCTCCTGAACCACCGGCCGCGACCGCGAACGCGCCTGGTACATCGCCTCGATCTCGGCCGCGTAGTGCCGCACGACGGCGTCCCGCCGCAACTTCAGGGACGGCGTGAGCAGCCCGTCGTCCGCCGCGAACGGATCCTGCAGGACGCGGTAGACCCTGATGGACTCCGCGCGGGACACCGCGCTGTTGGCGCAGGCCACGGCCCGCGCGATCTCCTCCCGCAGCGCGTTCTCCTCCCGGGCCTCGCGGCCCGGATGATCGCCCGGCAGTGCCAGGGCGGCCCGCCAGTGCGTGAGGAAGTCGGGGTCCAGGGTGATCAGGGCGCCGACACAGGGCCGGTCGTCGCCGATCACCACCGCCTGGTGGACCAGCGGATGCATGCGCAGCCGCTGCTCCAGCAGGGCCGGCGCCACGCTCGTGCCGCCGCTGGTGACGATGATGTCCTTCTTGCGCCCGGTGATCGTCAGATAGCCCTCGGAGTCCAGCCGGCCGATGTCCCCGGTGGCCAGCCAGCCGCCGCGCAGCGCGGCCCGGGTCGCCGTCTCGTCGCTGATGTAGCCCTGGAACACCGACGGCCCGCGCACCAGGATCTCCCCGTCGTCGGCCACCTGGACCTGGGTGCCCGGCAGCGGCAGCCCCACGGTTCCGGACTTCTCCCGGCCGAGCGGCTGCATGGTGATCCCGCCGGCGGCCTCGGTGAGCCCGTAGCCGTCGTGGAGGAAGACGCCCATGCCCTCGTAGAACATGGCCAGTTCGCGGCCGAGCGCCGAGCCGCCCGAGGTGCCCCGCACCACCCGGCCGCCGAGCGAGGCCCGGAGCCTGCGGTACACCGTCCGCTCGTACAGGGCGTGCTGCAGCCTCAGCTCGAGTCCCGGCCCGGGCCCGGTGCCCAGCCTCCGGCGTTCCTCGGCCGCCGCGAAGTCCCGTGCGGTCTGCGCGGCCCGCTCGAACAGCGCACCCCGGCCCGCCTGTTGCGCGGTGCGCAGGAACGTCTTGTACAGCCGCTCGAACACCGACGGCACGCCGTACAGGTACGTCGGCCGGAAGGTGCTCAGGGCCGACGCCAGCGCCGCCTCCGTCACCTCCGGCTCGTGCGCCATCAGTACCCCGCCGCGGACACACGTGAGCATGATCATCATGCCGTAGACGTGCGAGAACGGCAGGAAGGCCAGCACGGACGGCTGTTCGCCCGGGGGAGCCGCGGTGTGCGCCCAGCCCGCCAGCAGGGTGTCGCACGGGTAGGCCAGGCCCCGGTGGCTGAGGGCACAGCCCATCGGCCGGCCCGAGGTACCGGAGGTGTAGACCACGGCCGCCGTGGAGTCCGGCAGCACGATCCGGCGCAGCGACTCCACCGTGGTGTACGGGACCACCGCCCCCCGCTCGACCAGGTCGGGCAGAGCACCGGAGTCCAGCTGCCAGACGTGCCGCAGCCGCGGCAGCCGGGCGCACACCGTGCCGACGGTCATCACACCCTGCTCGTCCTCCGCGACCACGGCCACGCAGCCCGCGTCCCGCAGGATCCATTCGACCTGCTCGCGCGAGGACGCCGGGTGGACCGGCACGACCTCGGCGCCCACGGCCCACAGCGCGTGGGCCAGCACCGTCCACTCGTAGCGGGTACGGGCCATCAGGGCCACCCGGTGCCCGGGGGAGATCCCCGAGGCGATCAGGCCCTTGGCCAGCCCGACCACCTCGTCCCGCAGCTCGACCGCCGTCGTCGTCTCCCATCCGGCGGGACCGGGGCCCGCGCGGCGCGCCAGCACCGGCAGCGTGGGATCCCGGTCCGCCGTCGCGAAGACACTGTCGGCGAGGCCGCCGGTCAGCGGCGGGGTGGATGCCGGAGCGAGGGCGACGTCGCGCATGCGCTGCTCCCGGTGTACGGAGGGTCACTCCGCCGATCGGCTCGGTGTCGGCGGTGCTCGAATGTAGCTCAGGGAGGAGCGTTCGGTGACGGGATCGGGGAAGTCGTGATCGGCTGATGATGTGGGCGCGTCCTGGGGACTCGGGGGGCATGAGCCATGTGAACCCCGATCCGGAACCCGAGCGCACGACCGGACTGGAGCCAGGTGGGGGAGTTCCGCCCGGTGAGACACCGCCCGCCGAGAGCAGCATGCCCGAGGCAGGGCCCCGGGAGCCGCAAGCCCAGAACAGAGGCTGGGCCAAGGCACCGCTGACCGTGATCCTGCTCCTGGTCGCGCTGGTCGCGGCCTTCTTCCTGGTCTACGCCCTGATCCTGATCCTCTGAACGCCGCCGGGCGGCCCGCTCAGCCCTGCGTACGCCGCGCGCACTCGGTGACGACGTCGCGCAGGCTGCCGGTGCGCTCCAGCAGCAGGCGCTGCTCCCGTGCGCCGTTGCCCCGGCGCAGCAGCTCCTCGACGGCCCCTGCCGCGCGGTCCGCGTCGCCGCTCGCCGCGAGCGCGTCCCCGGCGTGCTCCAGCAGGGACGCCAGCACCTGCCGGGCGGGCCGGGGCCGCAGGGTGACCGGATCGAGGAGGTCCTCCTCCAGCCCGAACCGGGCGGCCTGCCAGTCGGCCAGCCTGAGCACGCTCACACCGGGATCGGCCACCGGCCGGCCCGCCCGCCAGTCGCGCGCGGCCGTCTCCACCAGAGCGCGGCAGAGCGTGGCGATCAGCACCGCGGTGTCCGCGCACAGACAGACGTCCGCCACCCGGAACTCCACCGTCGGATAGCGGGCCGACAGCCGGGCGTCGAAATAGACCATCCCCTCGTCGAGGATGACCCCGGTGGCCACCATGTCGGCCACCCGCCGGTGGTACCCCTCGGCGGACCCGAACAGCTCGGTCGGCCCGGCCGACGGCCAGCGGTTCCACACCCGGCTGCGATAGCTGGCGTAGCCCGTGTCGCGGCCCTGCCAGAACGGGGAGTTCGCGCTGATCGCCCGCAGCACCGACAGCCACGGGCGGACCCGGTCGAGGACCGCGATGCCCTCCTCGTCGGACTCCACCGACACATGGACATGGCAGCCGCACACGAGCTGCTCCCAGGTGGGCACCCCGTACCGCTCGGCCAGCCACTGGTACCGCTCGTTCACGCTGAGCGCGGGACTGACCGGCAGGGGAGAGGTGGCCAGCGCGGCGACGGTGCAACCGATCTCCCCGGCGTGCCGGGCCGCCTCCTTGCGGCAGCGGACGATCTCGTCACCGAGGTCCGCCATGTCCGACTGCGGATGCGTGGCGAACTCCAGCATCTGGCCGAACAGCTCCTTCTCGAAGACGTCCTGACCGGGATCGTCCTGAGCCGCGTGGGCCAGGACGGCCGACGCGAGCGCCTTCGGGTCGCCGCTGTCCGGATCCACCAGGAGGAGTTCCTCCTCCACTCCGACGGTGCGCACCTGGTGCCGCCCTTCTGTCCGTGCCGCTGAGGGCAGTCGACGGTCTGTACGACCTCGACTGCCCCCCGGACGGCCGCCGACACCTGCGGCTCTCAGCGCTCCGGCGTCAGCCAGACCGTGGCGAGCGGCGGCAGTGTCAGACCGAGGAACCCGTCCTCGGGCTTGACCGGCCCCGCGGTGCCGACCCCGCTGCCGCCGTAGCGGACGTCGTCGGTGTTCAGTGCCTCGTGCCAGACGGGGACGTCGTCCGGTACCCACAGGCGGTAGTCCGCCCGGACGACGGGGGAGAAGTTCGAGACCGCCAGCAGCGGGCTGCCGTCCGCGGCGAACCGCAGGAACGCCAGGACGTTGTCGTCCGCCGCGTCGCACAGCACCCACCGGAAGCCGCCCGGGTCGGTGTCCCGCTGCCACAGCGCCGGCGTCGCCCGGTACACCGCGTTCAGGTCCCGGACCAGACCCTGGACGCCCCGGTGGTCACCGGCGGAGTGGTAGTCGTCGCCGAGCAGCCACCACTCCGGGCCGTGCGCCTCGGACCACTCCGCCCCCTGCGCGAACTCCTGCCCCATGAACAACAGCTGCTTGCCCGGGTGGGCCCACATGAAGCCCAGGTAGGCACGGTGATTGGCGCGCCGCTGCCACCAGTCGCCGGGCATCTTCGACACCAGCGCCTGCTTGCCGTGGACCACCTCGTCGTGCGAGATGGGCAGGACGTAGTTCTCGCTGTAGGCGTACACCATCGAGAAGGTCATCTCGTCGTGGTGGTACTTGCGGTGCACCGGCTCCTTCTGGATGTACTCCAGCGAGTCGTGCATCCAGCCCATGTTCCACTTCAGGCCGAACCCGAGGCCGCCGCCGTCCGTCGGCCGGGTCACCCCGTCCCAGGCCGTGGACTCCTCGGCGATGGTCACCACCCCCGGGCAGCGCCGGTACACGGTGGCGTTCATCTCCTGCAGGAAGGCGACCGCGTCGAGGTCCTCCCGCCCGCCGAACACGTTCGGCTCCCACTGGCCGGAGTCCCGCGAGTAGTCCAGGTAGAGCATCGAGGCGACGGCGTCCACGCGCAGCCCGTCGATGTGGAACTCCTCG
This sequence comes from Streptomyces sp. NPDC042638, assembly GCF_040647235.1. Lineage (NCBI taxonomy): Bacteria > Bacillati > Actinomycetota > Actinomycetes > Kitasatosporales > Streptomycetaceae > Streptomyces > Streptomyces sp. NPDC042638. Next base: position 4,723 of record NZ_JBEZBT010000057.1, on the reverse strand, counting down.
CACCAGTACACCGCGTTGGCGACGAGGAAGTTGCGCACCTCGGTGCGGCCGTAGTCGAACACGTACGTGCCCCAGTCCGGATGCTCCGCCCGCGTCGCGTTGCCGGGCTCGTACAGCGGGTCCCCGTCGAACCGGGCCAGCGCCCAGTCGTCCTTCGGGAAGTGCGCCGGCACCCAGTCCATGATCACACCGAGTCCGGCCCGGTGACAGGCGTCCACGAAGTACCGCAGGTCGTCGGGGGAGCCGAGCCGCGGTGTGGGCGCGTAGTAGGACGTGACCTGGTAACCCCAGGAGCCGCTGAAGGGGTGCCCGGCCACGGGCATCAGCTCCACATGCGTGAAGCCCATCTCCTTGGCGTAGACGGGGAGTTCCTCGGCGAGCTGACGGTACGACAGACCGGGCCGCCAGGAGGGGAGATGCACCTCGTACACCGAGAACGGCGCCTGGTGCACGGGGACGTCGCCGCGATGCGCCATCCACTCGCCGTCGCCCCACTCGTAACGCGAGGCCGTCACGACCGACGCAGTGTCCGGCGGCACCTCCGCGCACCGGGCCATCGGGTCGGCCTTCAGGAACCGGTGGCCGTGCCGGGACGTGATCTCGAACTTGTACCGGGTGCCCTCGCCGATCCCGGGCAGGAACAGCTCCCAGACCCCGGACGCGCCGAGCGACCGCATCGGGTACTGGGTGCCGTCCCAGTAGGTGAAGTCCCCCGCCACCCGCACCCCCTGGGCGTTCGGCGCCCACACGGTGAAGCGGGTGCCGGCCACGCCCTGGTGGACCATCGGCTCGGCGCCGAGCGCCCGCCACAGCTGCTCGTGGCGGCCCTCCCGGATCAGATGCAGGTCCAGCTCGCCGAGGGCGGGCAGGAAGCGGTACGGGTCGTGCACCTCCTGCTCGGCGTCGCCGTACGCCACCAGCAGGGTGTACGCCGGGATCTCCGTACAGGGCAGGACGGTGGCGAACAGACCGTCGCCCTCCGACCACATCTCGGTGCGCTTCCCGTCGGTCAGGACGCTCATCGACCGGGCGTTCGGGCGCAGTGCCCGGAACTGAACGCCGCCGGGCACCGGGTGGGCGCCCAGCAGGGCGTGCGGATCGTGGTGCGCGCCGGCCAGCAGCCGGCCCCGGTCGGCCGTGTCCAGGGCTACGGCCGCGGGCGGCACCGGCCCCGCGGCCTCGGGTCGCGTGGTGTCACGCAGTGCCATGAGTCAGCCTCCCCATACGGCGAGCCGCTTGATCGCCGCCATCGGAACCGGCAGCCAGTCCGGCCGGTGTCTTGCCTCGTACAGCACCTCGTAGACCGCCCTGTCCGTCTCGTGCGCGCGCAGCAGCGCGTGCTTCTTGCGTGGATCCCAGCCCGCGCGGGCCGCGTAGCCCGCGCAGAACGCCTCCCGGCAGCGGCGCGCCCACTCGGGTCGCCACGGGCGGCGCTGCCGGGCCGCGTAGTCGAAGGAGCGCAGCATCCCGGCGACGTCGCGCACCGGGGACTGCGGGGCCCGCCGTTCGGCGAGCGGACGCGAGGGTTCGCCCTCGAAGTCGATGACGAACCAGTCGCGGCCGGCCCGCAGCACCTGTCCGAGGTGCAGGTCGCCGTGGATGCGCTGGGCGGGCGGTCCGGTGTCGCACGTGGCCAGCGCCCCGAACGCGGCCTTCAGGCCGGGCACGAAGGGCAGCAGGCCGGGTACGGCGTGCGCGGCGGCGTCCAGCCGCGCGCACATCGCCTCGGCCGTACGGCCGTTCTCCCCGGGCCCGGCCGGCGGGAAGGCCTCGGCCAGCGCCAGGTGCACCTCGGCCATGGCCCGGCCCAGCGCGCGGGCCTCGGCGGTGAAGTCGTCGCCGGCGGCGAGTGCGCTGAGCGCCAGCGACCAGCCGTCGGTGGCGTCCGGCAGGAACGGCTGGAGCACCCCGAGGGTGGCCCGGCGCGGGGCGGTCGTGGTGAACCACGCCACCGGCGCGGGCACCCGGGCGCAGCCCTGGGCGGCCAGCGCCGCCGGCACCTCCAGGTCCGGGTTGACGCCCGGCTGGATCCGCCGGAACACCTTCAGGATGTACGCGTCGCCGTACACGATCGAGGAGTTGGACTGCTCGGCGTCCAGCAGCCGCGGCGGCAGGCCGCCGGGCAGACGGGCACCCGGGGCCGCCTCGAAGCGCAGCGGCCCCGCCGCGCCGGGCTGCCGCAGCCGCTCCAGCAGCAGATCGGCCGAGCGCGGATCCTGCAGCGCGTCGTACACCGCGAGCCCGGCGAGCGGGCCCTCCTGGGCGCGCCCGATGAACGCCCGTTCCAGGCGCGGGGCGAGGTGCCGGCGCAGCCCCAGCAGCAGCTGGTAGCAGTCCCCGGGCGGCGCAGTGCCGCCGGGGGTGGGCACCGGTACGTGCGAGGCGTGTACCAGCAGGTGCAGACACCCCGGGAACAGCTCGGTCACGGACAGCACCGACAGATCGGTGACCGGCCGGTCCTTGCCCGCGAACCAGCGTTGCCTCGGCAGCCATTCGCGCAGCAGACCGCCCAGTGAGGCCAGTGGCCCGTCGATGCCGGTCGCGGTACGCGGCCGGGGGGTGATGGTCTTCGGCATGGTGACGCGTCCTTTCCTCGGCGCCGGACGGGTCAGCGGCGGCGGCCGATGCGGGATGCGACTCGGGTGAGCCGGAACCAGTAGAAGCCGTGGCCTTGCAGGGTCAGCAGGTAGGGCAGTTCACCGATGGCGGGGAAGCGCACTCCGCCGATCAGCTCGACGGGGTGCCGTCCGTCGTAGGCCCGCAGATCGAGTTCGGTGGGCTGGGCGAAGCGCGAGAAGTTGTTCACGCACAGCACCAGGTCGTCGCCGTACTCGCGCAGGAACGCCAGGACCGCCGGGTTGGAGGACTGCAGTTCCGTGAACGAGCCGAGTCCGAAGGCGGGGTTCTGCTTGCGGATCTCGATCATGCGCCGGGTCCAGTGCAGCAGACTGGACGGGGAGGACATGGAGGCTTCCACGTTGGTGACCTGGTAGCCGTAGACCGGGTCCATGATGGTGGGCAGGTACAGCCGTCCCGGGTCGCAGGTCGAGAAGCCCGCGTTGCGGTCGGGTGTCCACTGCATGGGGGTGCGTACGGCGTCGCGGTCGCCGAGCCAGATGTTGTCGCCCATGCCGATCTCGTCGCCGTAGTAGAGGATCGGTGAGCCGGGCAGGGACAGCAGCAGGGCGGTGAACAGCTCGATCTGGTTGCGGTCGTTGTCGAGCAGGGGTGCGAGGCGGCGGCGGATGCCGATGTTGGCGCGCATCCGCGGGTCCTTGGCGTACTCGGCCCACATGTAGTCGCGTTCCTCGTCGGTGACCATTTCGAGGGTCAGCTCGTCGTGGTTGCGCAGGAAGATGCCCCACTGGCAGCCGGACGGGATCGCGGGGGTCTTGGCGAGGATCTCGGATACCGGGTAGCGGGACTCCCGCCGTACGGCCATGAAGATGCGCGGCATGACGGGGAAGTGGAAGGCCATGTGGCACTCGTCGCCGCCGGCGGAGTAGTCGCCGAAGTAGTCGACGACGTCCTCGGGCCACTGGTTCGCCTCCGCCAGCAGCACGGTGTCCGGGTACATCGCGTCGATGTCCCGGCGGACCCGTCGGAGGAAGTCGTGGGTGGCGGGCAGGTTCTCGCAGTTGGTGCCCTCTTCCGCGTACAGGTAGGGCACCGCGTCCAGGCGGTAGCCGTCGATGCCCAGGTCCAGCCAGAAGCGCAGGGCGGCCAGGATCTCCTCCTGGACGGCCGGGTTCTCGTAGTTCAGGTCCGGCTGGTGCGAGAAGAAGCGGTGGAAGTAGTACTGGCCGCGGACCGGATCGAAGGTCCAGTTGGACGCCTCGGTGTCGACGAAGATGATGCGGGCGTCCTCGTACTGCTTGTCGTCGTCGGCCCACATGTAGTAATCGCCGTAGGGGCCGTCGGGGTTCTTGCGGGACTCCTGGAACCACGGGTGCTGGTCGCTGGTGTGGTTCATGACGAAGTCGATGATCACGCGCATGCCGCGCTGGTGGGCGGCGTCCACGAACTCCACGAAGTCGGCGAGGTCACCGAACTCCGGAAGCACGGCGGTGTAGTCGGAGACGTCGTAACCGCCGTCCCGCAACGGTGACTTGAAGAACGGCGGCAGCCAGAGACAGTCGACCCCCAGCCACTGCAGGTAGTCGAGCTTGGCGGTCAGGCCCTTCAGGTCGCCGACGCCGTCGCCGTTGCTGTCCTGGAAGGAGCGGACCAGGACCTCGTAGAAGACGGCGCGCTTGAACCACTCGGGGTCCCGGTCACCCGCGGGAGTGTCCTCGAAGGTGTCCGGTACGGGGTCGTTGACGGTCATGACGCTGCGGGCCCTCCGATCTGGGGCGTCGATCGCCCGACGTGGAGCACGTGCGCCGGCGTCCGGCCGGGTGTGAGACGCACGTAGTTGGTCCTGCCCCAGTGGTACGTCTCGCCCGTCAGTTCGTCGTGCACCGACAGGGCGGCGTCCCAGTCCAGGCCGAGTTGCGGCATGTCCAACGAGACCGTGGCCTCCTGGGCGTGATGCGGGTCGAGGTTGACGACCACGACGACCGTGTCCGTGCCGGTGCTCTTGCTGTAGGCGAGCACGGCATCGTTGTCGGTCCGATGGAAGCGGAGATTGCGCAGGCGCTGTAGCGCGGGGTGCTCTCGCCGGATGGTGTTGAGCCTGGTGATGAGCGGGGCGATGGTGCGGCCCTCGCGTTCGGCGGCTTCC
>NZ_JBEZBT010000056.1:29366-54411 GCF_040647235.1 Streptomyces sp. NPDC042638 | reverse complement strand
GCAGGACCCGGTGGCCGGGCATCACGACGGAACCGGCAGCGTCACCATCCCCGACAAGCCGGTCAGGCGCCGCCTGCGCAACCTGCCCAGCTTCGTGGTCACCCGCGGCGGCGAGTACTGCTTCGTGCCGGGTCTGCGGGCCCTGCGCTGGCTCGCCGAACTGGAGGACTGACGGGCATTGCCGCCCGCTCAGGCCCCACCACGGTCTTCGAGGAGAGGTCGACGTCATGGCAGCACAGTTCGTCCGCTACACGCCGGACGTCGAAGACGACGATCCGGACTTCGACCAGCACGTGCGGACGGTGATCGAGAAGACCGAGAACTACATAGCCGAGTCCGTCGAAGCCGGTGGTACCGGGCAGGCCCTGCGTGATGCCCACGCCAAGGGATACGGACTGATCCGAGGAGAAGTGGAGATCCTGGACGGGCTGCCCCCCGAGTACGCCCAGGGCATCTACGCGACGCCGGGCACCCACGAGGCGCTCATCCGCTTCTCCAACGGCTCGCCGCACGCCGGAGCCGACGCGCGGCTGGGCGCCGCCACCGGGCTGGCGCTGAAGATGTTCGACATCCCCGGCCCGACCCTGCTGGAAGACGAGCCGGACACCGGTACGTTCGACTACGCCAACATCAACGGACCGATCTTCTTCTGCAACACGGTCGAGCACTACCTCTTCATCCAGGAACTGTTCCTGGACGCGCCGGCCTACTTCTCCCAGGGACGACCCGGCGCACATCGCTTCTTCACCGAGTTCGTGACGGGCAAGGGAACGCTGGACCAGGACGACTGGGCGTGGGACGAGTTCCTGGCCTTCCTCCGCCTGTCGAAGACCCCTCCCGCGAACCTGCTGCTGTCGAGCTACTGGACCATGGGTGCAGTCCGGCACGGCGACCACATCGCCAAGGTGCGCATCACCCCCGACCCGGACTGTGCCGCCGCGGTGGTCCGCCGCGCCATCGACCCCTCCTCCGCGCAGGAGGTCTTCAGACCGGCTCTCCAGGCCGAGTTGCAGGAGCGGCCCTACGCCTTCGACATCCAGGTCCAGCTCTGCACCGACCTGGAACGCATGCCGGTGGAGGACACCACCGTGGAATGGCCAGAAAAGCTGTCCCCGTCCGTCACCGTGGCCCGGCTGCGGCTCCCGCAGCAGGACATCTCCGGCCCGGAGAACCTCGCGAAGATGGACACGCTGTCCTTCACACCCTGGCGGGTCACCGCCGAGCACGCCCCTCTCGGCAACATCATGCGTGCCCGCAAAGAGGTCTACCGGCGTTCCTCCATCCAACGCCACAAGCTCAACCAGCAACCGCGCACGGAACCCCGCAGCGCCGACGAGGTACTCGGCCCGGTCCAGTAGCTCCGAAGGCTGCTCGGCTCACCGTGTTCTCAGGTCACACTCACGCGCTCTCATCGGACTCCCGTACCGAGCCACTGCGCCTCTGGCCGGCCGGAAACGTCATCGTCGGAGAAATCATCACTCCGTGCGCAATTACGTTTCCGGTCGGGCGCGTCGCCCTCCGCTGCCGCCACCGTCTTGTCCTGCCGGGCCGAGACGGTCCCCCGAATCGCCCTGGCGGCCATGCGGAACCAACGCGCAGCAGAGGAGTCAGTGATGGCCAACGAACTGCACTACGGCGACCGGATCCACCTGCAGAACCTCTACCAGGGAGACGGGGGCTACCTGGACACCAACGGCACCTCCAGCCTCCCCGGAGCCAAGTACGCGGTCTCCACCGCGACGGTCCCCAACCGCGGTCCGGGCACGGGCACCTGGGAAGTCCTCTCCGGGGCGTGCAAGAAGACCGGCGACATCGTGCTGAGCGGTGACCTGATCTACCTGCGCAACCTCTACCAGGACGACGGCGGCTACCTGGACGTCAACAGCCTGGCCACCCCGAACCAGAAGACCTACGGCGGTCTCTACGACGTGAGCACCTCGTGGGGCAAGGACCGCGGCGACAGCACCAGCCGCTGGCAGATCTTCGACCAGTCCGCCAGTCCGCATCCCCGCAGGACGGCGCTGTCCGCTTCAACGACACCGTTCAGCTGTGGAACCTCCACCTCGGCCGTGGCGGCTTCCTGGAGACCAACGACACCAGCTCCGCGAGCGGCGCCCGCTACGACGTCGACACCAACTACTACTCGAACCGCGGCGGCAGCAACGTCACCCTCTGGAAGATCCTCCAGGCATAGACCCTGCGGGCCGAACCGGCCTCACACGAGGGTCCAGTGACGAGGGGCGGCCGAAACCATTGGAGCTGGTTTCGGCCGCCCCTCCGAATATACGCGGCCATCCCGGCTTATCACCTTCGTCCGCACCGGCCACTCAGGCGCCGGTCCGGGTCAGCTGTCGCCCACTCGTGAGCCCAGCGTCAGCTGCACCGTGTGGTCCTGGCCGCCCCGCTTGTAGGTGATCGTGACCTTGTCGCCCGGCTTGTGGGTCCAGATCTCGCCGATCAGGGTGGGGCCGCTGTCGATCACGTGGTCGTCGAGCTTGGTGATGACGTCACCGGGCTTCAGGCCGGCCTTGGCCGCGGGGCCGCCGGACTCGACCGCCGCGGCGCCGCCGGTGCCCTGGTCGGTGATCTTCGCCCCGCCGGTGGAGTCCTCCAGGGAGACGGAGGCGCCGATCCTCGCGTACACCGGCTTGCCCGTCTTGATCAGCTGCTGGGCGACGTACTTGGCCTGGTTGATCGGAATGGCGAAGCCCAGGCCGATCGAGCCGGACTGGCCGGAGCCGAAGCCGCCGCTGCTGCTGGACTGGATCGCGGAGTTGATGCCGATGACCGCGCCGGAGGCGTCCAGCAGCGGGCCGCCGGAGTTGCCGGGGTTGATGGACGCGTCGGTCTGCAGGGCGCTCATGTACGACGCCTTGCTGGTGGAGCTGCCGTCGCTGGAGGCCACCGGGCGGTCCTTGGCGCTGATGATGCCCGTCGTCACCGTGTTGGACAGGCCGAAGGGGGCGCCGATGGCGATGGTCTCGTCGCCGACGGCCACCTTGTCGGAGTCGCCGAGGGCGAGCGGGTTGAGGTCGGAGGGGGCGTTCTTGAGCTTGATGACCGCCACGTCGTAGCCCTGTGCGTGGCCGACGATCTCGGCGTCGTACTTCTTGCCGTCCGGGAACGTGGCCGTGAGCTTGCCGCCGTCGACCGCGTCCGCCACCACGTGGTTGTTGGTGACGATGTGGCCCTGCTTGTCGAAGACGAAGCCGGTGCCCGTGCCGCCCTGGCCGTTGGTGCTCTCGGCCTCGATGGTCACCGTGCTGGGCAGCGCCTTGGCGGCCGTGTTGGCGATCGTGCCCGGCGCGCGCTTGACCTGCGTGGCGCTGTCGGACGCCGAGACGGTGGTGGAGCCGCTGCTGTCGTTGTCCTTGGCCAGGGTGTAGCCGATGCCACCGCCCAGGCCGCCCGCGACCAGCGCGGCCACCAGGACCGCCGCCACCAGTCCGCCGCGTCCGTTGCGCGGCTTGGGGGCGGGCTGCTGGTACGAGGCTCCCCAGCCGGCGCCCACGCCGCCCGCGCCGCCGTCGCCGTAGGCCGGGGTGGCCGGCGACGGAGGCGGCCAGGAGCCGTCGGGAGCCGGGCCGGCCTGGCCCTGCGGGTAGGCCGAACCCTGGGGGTAGGCCGGCCCCTGCGGATGGGCCGCGCCCTGCGGGTAGGCGGGGGCCTGCGGGTAGGCGGTGCCCCGGTCGGGTGCGGTGGAGGCGGCCGGGGCCGCCGGGCTCTCCTGGGGCACGGGCGGAAGCGGTGCCGTCGGCGCGTTTCCCTCGGGGGCGGGGCCCTGCGGGGCAGCGGCGGGAGAGGCCGTCGGCACGGGAGGTGCGGACGGCGCCGGGGGTACCGTGTTGCCCTCGTTCTCGGTGCTCACAGCTCTTCTCCTCGGTCCACGCCTGTTGTCATCGGTCGCACTGGTCTGCAGTCAGCTTTTCCCATGGGCCGTCAGAGCACCATAAGCGGTGCCTGTGGGTCCGGCGGTCTTCTTTATATAGGATCTATTACGACCTCTAAGGCAAAAGTTACATAAACGATCAGGGTGTGTGCCCTTGTTCGTCGCCCGGACGCGTACGTGCCGCCCCGCGTACCCGGCGACGATGGCACCATGACGCGGTGACCCACGCACCACAGCACTCCATCCAGGTCGTCGCCCACCGGGGCGCCTCGGAAGACGCCCCCGAGCACACCCTCGCCGCCTACCGTAAGGCGATGGAGGACGGCGCCGACGCATTGGAGTGCGACGTACGGCTGACCGCCGACGGGCACCTGGTCTGCGTCCACGACCGGCGGGTGAACCGGACGTCCAACGGCCGCGGCGCCGTCTCCGCCCTGGAACTCGCCGATCTGGCCACCCTCGACTTCGGCTCCTGGAAGACGCGCGAGGCCTGGCGCGGGCGGGACGAGGAGCCCGACTGGGAGCACCGGCCGGAGGACCGCGAGGAGACCTCCGTGCTCACCCTGGAGCGACTGCTGGAGCTGATCGCGGACGCGGGGCGGCGGGTGGAGCTGGCCATCGAGACCAAGCACCCCACACGTTGGGCCGGCCAGGTCGAGGAACGGCTGCTGACGCTGCTGAAGCGGTTCGGCCTGGACGCGCCGGCCTCGGCCGCGGAGTCGCCGGTGCGGATCATGAGCTTCTCGGCCCGGTCGCTGCACCGCGTGCGTGCCGCGGCGCCGACGCTGCCGACGGTCTATCTGATGCAGTTCGTCTCGCCCCGGCTGCGCGACGGCCGGCTGCCCGCGGGCGTGCACATCGCGGGCCCCTCGATCCGTATCGTGCGCAACCACCCCTCCTATGTGCAGCGCCTGAAGCGGGCCGGCCACCAGGTCCACGTGTGGACCGTGAACGAGCCCGAGGACGTCGACCTCTGCCTTGAGCTGGGCGTCGACGCCATCATCACCAACCGTCCGCGCGCGGTGCTGCGGCAACTGGGCCGCTGAGCCGGCGCCGGTCCCCGCCCTGCGAAATCCAGCCAGACCGGGTGCCATCGGGCGAACTCCGTCACGGGGTGTGCTCCGGCGCGTTCGCTGCGTGTGCGGTCGCGTCGAATGCGTCACCGGAAGAGGATTGGCCGGTTTCCGGTACAGGCCAAGAGGGCATCCACACCCTGGCGTGGGGCGAAGGAGGTCTCGGGGGTGGCGTTGGTGGTGGCACAGGAAGTGCCGACGTCGTCGAGCATGGCCGTACCCCACGGTCCTGCGGGCGTGGGGAAGGCGCGGCACCGGATGCGGGCGCAGCTGCGCAGTGGTGGCGTGGCGGAATCGGTCATCGAGGATGCCGTACTGATCCTTTCCGAACTGCTGAGCAATGCCTGCAAACACGGGCGGCCTCTGGGAGACGCACCGGCCGGTGACGGCGACGTCCGCGCCGCGTGGCGCGTGGATCCGCGCGGGCGGCTCATCGTGGAGGTCACGGACGGCGGCGGACCGACCCGCCCGGCGCCCGCCACCCCGTCGGTGACCGCGCACGGCGGCCGTGGGCTGAACATCATCACGGCGCTCGCCGACGACTGGGGTGTCCGGGACGACGTGCGGGGCGAGGTGACGGTCTGGGTGCTGGTCCACGAGGACGTCCACGATCCCGACGCCGGGCGCCGCCACGAGTCTTTCGCTACGCGCGTCACCCGTCCGGTGACATCCGGGATGCCGCTCACGGACCGGCCGCTGCCGGGCGTGAACGCACCGGCCCTGCCACTGCCGGTCAGGAAGGCGCCCGACCTGCCACTGCAGGAGAGGGCGGCGTCGGCCGGGGCGCTGCCGGACAGGACGCGGCCGGGCCGGGCAGCCGCGGACCCTGCCCTGCCGGGCACGTCCGCCTCGGACCTGACGCTGCCGGACCTGGCGCTGCCGGACCTGGCCGGCGTGGGCCTGCCCGGCCTGGACCTGTCCGGACTTGACCTCGCGGACGTGTTCGAGGACCTGGACCGACCGGACGCGTCCTAGTGCCTGCATCGACCGGACGCGTCCTAATGCCTGCACCGGCCGCACGCGTCCTGGGGTCCGCACCGGCCGCGGGAGGCCGCTGGGCGCCGTCCGCCGGGTCACACCGGTGGCGTCGAGCGCGCGTGCGTTGTCCACAGGTTCCCGTCGGCCATGGTCCGAACGGCTAGGCTCCCGCCGTACGAGAAGAGCCGTAACCGGGAGACGCCCACCATGGCCAAGAAGCGACCCCAGACGAAGGCCAAGCCGCAGCTGGACGACGGGGAGATCCCGGTTGTCGGCGCGCGCGAACCCTGCCCCTGCGGCAGCGGCCGGCGCTACAAGGCCTGCCACGGCCGGGCCGCCGCCCATGCCGCGACCGAGCTGGTGCAGCGCCCGTTCGAGGGACTGCCCGGCGAGTGCGACTGGGTCGCGCTACGCGAGCTGGTCCCCGCGGCGACGGCCGAACTGCCCCTGAAGGACGGCCTGCCCGAGGACGTCCCCTCGGTCACACTGGCCACGGTGCTGCCGATGGCCTGGCCCGCGCTGCGCCGGGACGACGGCTCGGTGCTGCTCGGCCTGCAGAACGACACGGCCTCCGGTGACATCAGCCGCGACCTCGCCGACACGCTGCTGCGCGCGCTGGAGGCCGAGCCCGGCACCCCGGTGCAGGGCCGCCGCGCCCCCGCCGACGGCCCGCGGCTGCAGGACCTGCTGGACCCGGAGGGCGCGTTCGAACCGGTCGTGCACAGCGGCTTCGAGTTCTGGGTGCCGGACGCGGAGAACGCCACGCCCGAGGTGACCGCCTCCCTGGAGCGGGCCAACGCCGCCGCCATCCCGACCGTGAAGCTGTCCGGCGTGGACGCCGCGTACTGGTGCGAGACCCCGGAGAAGAACCATCTGCGCTGGGTCATGCCGCATCCGGAGGAGCAGCTTCTGGACGCTCTCGCGCGGCTGCACGCGGCGGGCCGCTCCGGACTCGGCGAGGGCACCCGGCTCGTGGGCTCCTTCCGTGCTCACGGCCTCATCGTGCCGGTGTGGGACCTGCCGAGCGGGATCTCGGCGGAGGACGTGGAGAAGCCGGCCGCCGAGTTCGCCGAGCGGCTCGCCGCCGCCCTCGCCGTCAAGGAGCCGCTCACGGCGGACGAGCGCCGGGCACGCGGCGGACTGACCAACCGGCAGGTCACCCTCAGCTGACGCGCCGCGCGGCATGTGTCACGGCTGAACGGTCGGTCAGCCGTGACACCGTGCCGTACGGCAGGTGACTCCTGTCACAACTCGCCGTTCCGACGGGGAATTCGGTGTCCGAATCGCCAAGACCGAATTTGCGAACCGCCGATCTCTTGTTACCGTTCCAGTAGCCCGGTTGCTGGTGCATCCCCCGTCGCCAGCAACCGGGCCTTTCCATGTCCGCCTACGGTGGACAGCGCGCCGCAGCCCGTCAACTCCGGTGTACTTCCCGGGAGTTGGTGCCGAGCGGCCTAGGAGTTGCTGCCCGAGCGGAGCAACAGCGCCCCCTCCGCGCCGCGCGACGCGAACTCGGTGACGGCCGTGTAGGTGTCCGGTACGCCGCGGCTGCGCTCGCGCGGCGTCTCACAGGTGGCGGGCTCGTCGTCGGTTCCGGTGACGCAGTGCGTCTGTACGGTGCGGCCGCCCGGGCCCATCATGCTCAGCACGGAGTCCAGCGACTCGCCGGTGGCGTTGCGGTAGTAGGTGCGTGCCCAGGTGTCCTCGCCCTGCGTCAGCACACACGTCTGCGCCTCGATGCCGTCGGGCGAGGTGAGTTCGGGACCGCAGCGGGCGGCCGTGGCGAGCCCGATGCCGAGCAGGAAGGGGGCGCGGCGGGTGGTGCCCGCGCCGGTCTTGGCGTCACCCCGGGCATTGGCCGGTACGACGTTCCGGCCGGCGTCCCCCACCTGCCCCGCGGCCACGGTCAGCGGCAGGGCGACCACGCCCGCCACGATCCCCACGAGGGCGAGCAGACGGAGGTTTCGGGCGTCCCGCCCGCCGCCGAACGGCTGTGGGGCTCTGTGGCCGCCGGTATGACGCAGCATGCCCGGAAGATTACGAGCCGGCGGGGCCCGGTCGGCGCGTGCGCGCCCGACACCCTCACAACTCGGGTGCGCTCACACCCGTACGAGTGAGGGCGTCCACCACGGCGTCCACCACGGCCTCCACTCCGGGCACCCAGGGCGAGGCCGAGCCGGGCAGCGGAGCGCGCTCCCAGCGGACGGCACCCTGGCCGGTCTCGGAGGGGGGCAGGGCGACGTAACCGCCCGTGCCGTGGAAGCGCAGGGAGCCGGGGACGAAGTCCTTGGCGTAGAGCAGCTCGCCGAGCTGCTCCATGGAGTACGGCTGCACGAGCAGTGCCCAGCGGGTCGGCGAGGCGATCACCGGCCCCAGCCGCATGCCGCGCCGGTCGAGCAGGGCCAGGGCACGGGAGGCGGCGAGCGCCGGCAGGCTCACCGCGCAGGGCGCCGTGCCGCCCGTGGCCAGGATGATGGGGGCGTTCGGCCGGTTGGTCCACCACCAGCGCACCATGCGCGGGTCCGTGGTGGCCGCGAGCAGGCCCGGGTCGAAGGGGTGCGCTCCGGGCACCGTGCATTCCGGGTCGGGGCAGGCGCAGCGGGCCCGGCCCTGCGGGTCCGGTGCCACACCGGGGAGTACCGGCCACTGCCATTGCGCCGCGAAGGTCAGGGCCGCGCCGATCAGCTCGGGCTTCCCGCCGTTTCGCCTGGACAGAAGCCTGCGTCGCCTTCCGAGGATCTCGCGCATGAGCGCTCGTTCCTTTCCGTTGCACCGCTGGCAACACCGTGGGCTACATCACACCATGTATCGATCACTTCACTGTGCGTATCTAATGGCGCATCACACCCCCGTGCACGGCATGGGGAACCCCAAGGGGCGAGCGTCGGCCGCGTCCGCCTCCATGGTGCGTTCATCAAGAGCACGGGCGCGGCGCGGGGGTGGCGAAGTCTGGCGTTTTGCCGTCGCGCGTGTTTCTCTCCGCCTCCGCCACGGGAGGATGGGGCTCGGCCGTCGGTGGCTATGACGCCCGGGTCCGTCGCCAGGTTCCGGGCGGCCCCCAACCACCCCTGGCCTTCTCCGAGTACGTACCCATCACGACCGCTGTGACGCTCTGTGGAGCAAGGCCAGTCGACCGCAATGGACCTATACCTGAGGCAGTTTTGAGCCAACTTGGCAGTAGCGCAAGGGGTTCGGGAAAAACCCTCGCCCGCCCCCTGGACACCAGGAATCCCCGCAGGACAATGCTGGACATCCCCTCACGAGTGCGTGTACATGTGGAGGCACTGCTAGCGGCGCAGAATGACATGGGGGTTTGCGATGCTTCTGAGCAATACGCACCGGTCTGAGAGCCGGACGCCATGAACGCCCCGCACCCTCCGAAAGTGGCCGGAATCGATTCCACACTTCCCACTCCCGCACACACTGTCGCGCCCGCCCCTCCCGTCCCCGGCACCGGTCCCGCCCCGGACACCGCCTCCGTCCCCGCGCCGGGCGCCCCCGCCCCCGGCGCTCTCCTCCAGGACCGGCTGGCCGGCTGGGTCTCCGATCTCACCACCCTCCACGAACTCACCGAGCGTCTCTCCCGGACCAACGCCCTGGACCCCGCCCTGCACGAGTTGCTGCGCGCCGCCGCCGCCCTGGTCGGCGCCCGCCGCGGCCTGGTCGTCCTGGAGCCCGCCGACGGTCTCGGTCCCCGCACCACCCTCGGCCTCGGCCTCGGCCGCGCCGACCTCGGCCACATCGAGACCGTGCCGCGCGGCGCCCTGCCGTACGACACCGGCAGCGGCACCGCGGAGGTCGTCCACTCCGACCTGTTCGCCGAGGACGGCCTCGACCCCCGCCACCGCGAGGTCGCGGCCCGCCTCGGCTACGCCGCCAGTTACGCCCTCCCCCTCGCCACCGAGTCCGCCGGCCGCCTGGGTGCCGCCGTCTGGCTCTTCGACGAACCGGCCGAACCCGACGAGCGGCAGCGCCATCTCGCGGGTCTCTACACCCGGCACGCCACCGAGCACCTCGCCCGGCTGCTGGAGGTGGAGCGCACGCGCGCGTGCATCGCGACCATCACCGAGGAGCTGCTGCCCTCCCGGCTGCCCCGGGTGGCCGGAGTCCAGCTCGCCGCCCGGCACCGCGCGGGCGCGCGCGGCGGCGGCGACTGGTACGACGCGCTGCCGCTGCCGGACGCGGCCCTGGGCCTCTCCGTCGGTTCCGTGACGGGCTCCGGCCCGAGCGCGGTGGCCGCCATGGGCAGGCTGCGCGCCTCCCTGCGGGCCTACGCGGTGATGGAGGGCGAGGACCCGGTCGCCGTTCTGTCGGACCTGGAGCTGCTGCTGCGGCTGACCGAGCCCGCCCGCTCGGCCACCGCCCTGTTCGCCTACTGCGAGCCCGCCCTGCGCAAGATCACCCTGGCCGGTGCCGGGCACAGCCCGCCGCTGCTGATCGGCGAGCGGCGCACCGAGTTCGCCGAGACCTCCGTCTCCGCGCCGCTCGGCATGCTCGCCTGCTGGGAGGCGCCGAGCGTGGAGATCGAGGCGGAGGCCGGGGAGACGGTCCTGTTCTACACCGACGGGCTGCTGCACCGCGGCGGCGATCCGATGGACCGGGCCTTCGCCCGGCTGCACGCCGGCGCGGCGAGCGTCCCGCGCGCGGTGCGGCACGATCCGGGAGCCGTCGCCGACCACGTCCTGCGTGCGGTCCTGCCGGACGGCCCGAACGACGCCGGCAACGAGGAGGACGTGGTCCTGCTGGCGGCCCGCTTCGACTGAGCGGGGCCCGAGCCCGTCACGACTCGACCGGACACGAGCCGCCGCGACCGGCACGGTCGCGCCCCGGGCGCCCCGACCGGCATGACTGGCCAGAGCCCGAGCCGCCGTCGCCCGACACGAACCGGACAAGCGCGAACCCCCGTCGGCCGACACGGGCGACCGAGCGGGACGGCGGAACGCAGGGCTGCGCGGCTCGGTCAGGCGCCGGGCGTACCCGCACGGCACGGAACGGCGAGCCCCGGGCCACCGCGGCTCGGGAACGCAGTGCTGCGCGGCTCGGTCAGGCGCCGGGCGTACCCGCGCGCCATGGCACGGCGGGGGTCGGTATGGCCGGGCATAACAGGTCATCCGGCCCCGTCCGCTCCCGGTACGACCGTACGATGATGGAGGTCCCCGCTCGGCCACCAGCAGGAGCGCGCGGGCCCCGGGGGAGATCAATGGCGTATCGAGGAGGATCACGTGTCCGACGAGCTCAACCCGGCTGTGCCCGACTCCGCTACCGCGGAGGGCCCGGAGACCGAGTCCGAGGAAACCGTCAAGCAGCGGAAGAACGGCCTGTACCCGGGTGTCTCCGACGAGCTGGCCGAGAACATGAAGTCCGGCTGGGCCGACACGGAGCTGCGTGACCTGAAGCCGATCGAGCAGGCCGGGCACACCGCACGCCGCCGTGCCGCGCTCTCGGCCCGTTTCCCCGGCGAGCGCCTGGTCGTCCCGGCGGGCAACCTGAAGACCCGCTCGAACGACACCGAGTACCCCTTCCGCGCGTCCGTCGAGTACGCGTACCTCACCGGCGACCAGACCGAGGACGGCGTCCTGGTGCTGGAGCCGAAGGGTGACGGCCACGAGGCGACGATCTACCTCCTGCCCCGCTCGGACCGGGAGAACGGCGAGTTCTGGCTCTCCGGCCAGGGCGAGCTGTGGGTCGGCCGCCGCCACTCCCTCACCGAGTCCGAGGCGCTGTACGGCATCCCGGCCTCCGACGTGCGCGAGCTGGCCGACACGCTGCGCGAGGCCACCGGCCCGGTCCGCGTGGTGCGCGGCCACGACGCCGGCATCGAGGCGGCCCTGACCGACAAGGTCACGGCCGAGCGCGACGAGGAGCTGCGCGTCTTCCTCTCCGAGGCCCGCCTGGTCAAGGACGAGTTCGAGATCGGCGAGCTGCAGAAGGCCGTCGACTCCACCGTCCGCGGCTTCGAGGACGTCGTGAAGGTCCTCGACAAGGCCGAGGCCACGAGCGAGCGCTACATCGAGGGCACGTTCTTCCTCCGCGCGCGCGTGGAGGGCAACGACGTCGGTTACGGCTCCATCTGCGCCGCCGGCCCGCACGCCTGCACCCTGCACTGGGTGCGCAACGACGGCCCGGTCCGCTCCGGCGACCTGCTGCTGCTGGACGCGGGCGTGGAGACGCACACGCTGTACACCGCGGACGTGACGCGCACGCTGCCGGTCAACGGCACGTACAGCGAGATCCAGAAGAAGATCTACGAAGCGGTGTACGACGCCCAGGAGGCCGGTATCGCGGCCGTGAAGCCGGGTGCCAAGTACCGCGACTTCCACGACGCCGCGCAGCGCGTGCTGGCCGAGAGGCTCGTGGAGTGGGGCCTGGTCGAGGGCCCGGTCGAGCGGGTGCTGGAGCTGGGCCTGCAGCGCCGCTGGACGCTGCACGGCACCGGGCACATGCTCGGCATGGACGTCCACGACTGCGCCGCCGCGCGGACCGAGACGTACGTGGACGGGGTCCTGGAGCCGGGGATGGTGCTGACGGTCGAGCCCGGGCTGTACTTCCAGGCGGACGACCTGACGGTCCCGCAGGAGTACCGGGGCATCGGCGTCCGCATCGAGGACGACATCCTCGTGACGGAGGACGGCAACCGCAACCTCTCGGACGGACTGCCGAGGCGCTCCGCCGACGTGGAGGCGTGGATGGCCTCGTTGACGGGCTGATCGGAGTGCGCATGGCCGGGTACCGGGGAGGTACCCGGCCGTCTCGTTCGCCGGTGGACCGTGGCGGAGCCGCTTGTCGGCAAAGGGGGGATACGTGGACGACGACTTCTGGTCCGGTGTCGGTGTGGACCTGCGTCTCGAACCCGACGCGGTGGACGGGCGCCGGGTCGGGCTGGAGCGGGCGTTGCGGGACGCCGTGCGGGACGGGCGGCTCACGCCCGGCACCCGGCTGCCGGCCACCCGCCGTCTCGCGGCCGACCTCGGTGTCTCGCGCGGCACCGCCAAGGCGGCCTACGACCAGCTCGTCGCCGAGGGGTATCTGACGGCACGGCAGGGCTCGGGCACCCGGGTCGCCGAGCTGCCGGTTCTGAGGACGGAGGAGCCGGGAACGGCCGCACGCGCGCGTGCGCCGCGTTTCGACCTGCGCCCCGGCAGCCCGGACGTCGGCGCGTTCCCGGCGGCGGCCTGGCTGCGGGCGCTGCGCCGCGCCATGGCGACGGCCCCGTCGCCGACGTACGACTACGGCGACCCGCGCGGCCGGATCGAGCTGCGCACCGCGCTCTCCGGCTACCTGGGCCGCACCCGCGGCGTGCTCGCGCCGCCGGAGCGGATCGTCGTCACCTCCGGGTACGTTCAGGGCCTCGCGCTGCTCACGCGCGTGCTGGGCGGTGCCGCCGTCGCCATGGAGGACCCCGGCCTGCCCTTCCACCGGGAGGTGGTCCGGCACAACGGCGGAACGGTGCTGCCGGTACCGGTCGACGCCCGCGGAGTGCGCCCCGAGGAGCTGGGCGAGGCGGCGGCCGTGGTGGTCACACCGGCCCACCAGTACCCGACGGGGGTGACCCTGCACCCCGCGCGGCGCCGGGCGCTCACCGACTGGGCACGCGCGCGGGGCGGCCTGATAGTCGAGGACGACTACGACGGCGAGTTCCGCTACGACCGGCAGCCGGTCGGTGCCCTGCAGGGCATGGCACCGGGCCACGTCGCCTATCTGGGCACCGCCTCCAAGACACTCGGCCCCGCACTGCGCCTCGGCTGGATGGTGCTGCCGCCGCACCTGGCCGAAGCGGTCGCCGAGGCCAAGCTGCACAGCGACCACCACACCGAGACCATCGGCCAGCTCACGCTCGCCGAACTGATCGACAGTCACGCCTACGACCGCCACGTGCGCGCGTGCAGGCTGCGCTACCGGCGCCGCCGGGACCAGCTGCTGGACCGGCTCGGGCCGGGGCGGAGCGTGCGCGGGATCGCGGCCGGGCTGCACGCCCTGGTCGAGGTGCCGGACGAGGCCGAGGTCCTGGCCCGCGCGCAGGCGCACGGCCTGGCGCTCGGTGCCCTCGGCGAGCACTGGCACACCCCCGGCGCCGGCCGGCCGCAGGGCCTGGTCGTCGGCTACGGCACGCCCCGGGAACGCGCGTACCCGGAGGCCCTGGAGGTGCTGGCGAAGGTGCTGGAGCCGGCGGGCTGAGCCGGACGGCCGGCCCGCGGCCACTACGCCGTGAGCAGTGAAGGGTCCTTCTTCCACTTGAGGATCTTGTCGAAGCTGACCACCGTCCCGCCCCGCCCGGGCTTGGCCCCGATGTGGACGTGGTCGGCGAGTTCCCGGATCAGGCAGAGCCCGCGCCCGTGCTCGGCGTCCGGCCGGGCGGGCCGCAGATCCTGGACGTGGGTGAAGCCGGCTCCGGAATCCGCTACTTCGATACGGCACTTCTCACCGTCGAGGTACGCGGTCACCCGGTAGGCCTCCGAGGCACCGGGAGCACGGTTCCCGCCGTGCTCGACGGCGTTCGCGCAGGCCTCGCTCAGGGCCACGGACAGCTCGTAGGAGATCTCCGGGTCGACGCCCGCCGTCTCCATGGTGCCGAGCAGCAGCCGGCGCGCGAGCGGCACGCTCGCGGCCTCGCGCCGAAGATGGAGTGACCACCAGATGCTCATGCTCCAGCCTCCTGGCCGCGGCTCGACATACCGTTACCTATTGCCGCCCGTAGGCGGCCGTAAGCACTCAGTTGCCGTGACTCCGCCCATCCGGTCGATGCGCCGCGGGAGGAATCGGTGTATGAGGGGCTCCTGAGGCGACCTGCCGTATGCCGACGGTAAGCGCAATGGGATGATGAGCCCCGCCATGACTGCCCCCCACCCGCGCACGGCGCGCCCCGGAGCCGGGCTCCGGATTCTGCGGGCCGCGGTGTTCGCCGCGGTCTGCGTCGCGCTGGCCGCGTGCGGGCACACCCTGGCCTCGTGCGCGGGCGTGCCCCTGTGGACGCTCGGCGCGGGATTCCTCGGCTCCCTGCTGCTCGTGGCACCGCTGGCCGGGCGGGCCCGCTCACTGCCGGGCATCGCCGCGCTTCTCGCCGTCGGCCAGACCGTGCTGCACACGCTGTTCGGGCTGGGCCAGCACGGGGTGATGGCCTCCGGCGGCATGTCGGCGGGGTCCATGACCACCACCGGGACCGGAGGGTTCACGAGCGCGCTGAGCGACAGCGCGCTGGTCGAGCAGGCCACGCGGCTCGTGTGCGGGTCGACCCCGGCGTCCCTCACCCCGGGGCACGCCTTCCGCCTGCTGCTGGACGCCCGTCTGATAGACCGCTCCGGCCGGCCGACGGCCGTCATGAGCATGGAGCACCTGCACGACGCCGCCGGCGCCTCCGCCGGTCTGCTGCCCTCGCTGCCGATGCTGCTCGGCCACGTGCTCGCGGCCGTCGTCGTCGGCTGGCTGCTGCGCCGTGGGGACCTGGCCGTGCTGCGGCTGATCGAACTGTCGGCGCATGGAGTCACGGAGGGGGCGCTCGTGCGTTCCCTGCGCGCCGCGCTGGCGCTGACACGCGCCCTGTGCGCCGGACTGCTGCCCGTCACCGGGCCCGGCCCGCGCGGCCGCCACCGGGAAAGGGACGACGCCCCGGCCCCGCACACCGCCGTACTCCAGCACACGGTGATCCGGCGCGGCCCGCCCGCCACCGCGTTCCTCCTCGCCGCCTGACACGACGCGACCACCACTCCAGCGGAACCGGAAACGGAGAGCCGGACGGGAGGGCCGCCGTCGTGCGGCACGCGCGCGTGCGCCCCCCGGTCCGTCCGCCACCCGTGGTACGGCCCCGCGCACGCGTACTCCCGATCACCAACGGAACTCACTCGGAGTGGAGTACTCCCCGCCATGAAGGCTTCTCGTATCGCCGCCGCCACCGTCGTCGCCGGCTCGGCCGTCCTCGCCCTGTCCGCCCCCGCCTTCGCGCACGTCACCGTGCAGCCGGAGGGCACCGCGGCCAAGGGCGGCTACGCCGTCGTCGACTTCAAGGTCCCGAACGAGCGCGACAACGCCTCGACCACCCAGCTCGAGGTGAACCTCCCGGCCGACCACCCGATCGCCTCGGTGATGCCGCAGCCCGTCCCGGGCTGGAAGGTCGCCGTCACCAAGTCCAAGCTGGCCAAGCCGCTGACCATGCACGGCGAGAAGATCGACGAGGCCGTCACCAAGGTCACCTGGACCGCCGACGGCAAGGGCATCGAGCCCGGCTACTTCCAGAAGTTCCCGCTCTCCCTGGGCGCCCTGCCGGAGGACACCGACCAGCTCGCGTTCAAGGCGATCCAGACGTACTCCGACAAGGAGGTCGTGCGCTGGATCGAGGTGACGCAGAAGGGCCAGGACGAGCCGGAGAACCCGGCCCCGGTGCTGGAGCTGTCCGCCGCCACCGACGACCACCACGACTCCGCGAGCCCGGCCGCGGCCGGCACGTCCGGCAGGTCCAGGCAGACGGCCGCCGCCGACGACTCCGACAACGGCACCGACGACACCGCGCGCGTGCTCGGCGTGGCCGGCATCGTCATCGGCGTCGCGGGCGTGGCCTACGGCGTCCTCGCGGGCCGCCGCCGGACCGCCGCCTGAACCCACGTTCCGCAGCGCGCACCGGGCGCCGTACGGGGTCGTCCCCCGACGCCTCGTACGGCCCCGGTGCGCGCCGGAGTTCACACATCTGGGACATTTTCCTATGCGCAAGAAGACGTTCGCCGCGGCCGCGCTGCTCGCCGCCGCCACACTGACCCTCTCCGCCTGCGGCAACGGAGACGACGGCACGTCGCCGGTCACCGTGGCCTCGGGCGGATCCGGCTCGAACCAGGTCGCCACCGTGCTCGACCAGCCGTTCACCAAGCCGGACCTGGTCCTCACCGACACGCACGGCAAGAAGTACGACCTCCGCAAGGAGACGAAGGGCCACCCCACCCTGGTCTACTTCGGCTACACGCACTGCCCCGACATCTGCCCGGCGACGATGAGTAACATCGCCGTCGCCAAGAAGGCACTGCCCAAGGCCGAGCAGAACGACCTCCGGGTCGTGTTCGTCACCACCGACCCCGGCCGGGACACGCCCGCCGAGCTGGGCACATGGCTCAAGGGCATCGACCCCGCGTTCATCGGCCTGACCGGTGACTTCGCCAGGATCCAGGCCGGTGCCCGGTCGGTCGGCATCTCCGTGGAGCCGACGACCAAGGACAAGAACGGCAAGCTCGTCTCGGTGCACGGCACCCAGGTCATCGCCTTCTCGCCGAAGACCGACGCCGGTTACGTCCTCTTCGGCGAGTCCGCCACGGTCGACGACTACACCAAGGACCTGCCCGCCATCGTCAAGGGAGCCAAGCCGTGAGGCGCCTCGCCGTATCGACCGCCGGCGGGCTCGCGGCTGCCCTGGCCCTCACGGGCTGCTCCGGCTCCGACGGCTCGGGGCCGGGTCCGGGCAAGGCCGAGCTGACCGTCGGTTCCTCCTACATGCCCCAGCCCGTCTCCGCCGACATGGCGGCCGGCTTCCTGACCATCACCAACAACGGCGGGACCGGCGACGAGCTCACCTCGGTCACCAGTGACGCCGCCGGCCAGGTCACCATGCACAGCACCATGGGCGGCGCCATGACGGAGAAGTCCTCCTTCTCCATACCGGCCCACGGCCGGCTCGTGTTCAAAAGCGGCGGCAACCACCTGATGTTCGAGAAGCTGAAGCGTGCGCCGAAGCAGGGCCAGACGGTCGCCGTGAAGCTCACCTTCGCCAAGTCCGGTCCCCTCACCGTCGAGATGCCGG
This sequence comes from Streptomyces sp. NPDC042638, assembly GCF_040647235.1. Lineage (NCBI taxonomy): Bacteria > Bacillati > Actinomycetota > Actinomycetes > Kitasatosporales > Streptomycetaceae > Streptomyces > Streptomyces sp. NPDC042638. Next base: position 36,698 of record NZ_JBEZBT010000056.1, on the reverse strand, counting down.
TGAAGTCCGCGACGTACAACCCGTCGACCGGCCACTGAGGGAAGGACCACCGTGACCCGGACCATCACCCCCCGTCTGCGGATCCTGCTGTTGCTGTGCCTCGCCGTCACCGGGATGCTGCTGGCGGGCGCCGGACCGGCCTCCGCCCACGCGGCACTGACCGGCAGCGACCCCGCGCAGGGGGTGGTGGTCGACAAGGCGCCCACCCAGGTGTCGCTCACCTTCTCCGAGAAGGTGGCGATGAGCGACGACTCCGTGCGCGTCCTCGATCCCCAGGGCAAGCCGGTCCAGACCGGCAGCCCCGCCAACCTGAGCGGCACGACGTACGCCGTGCAGCTCAAGAGCGGCCTGGCCAAGGGCACCTACACCGTCACCTACCAGGTCGTCTCGGCGGACAGCCATCCCGTCGCCGGCGGCTACACCTTCTCCGTCGGGGCGCCCTCGCAGACGGTCGTCTCCGGCGGCGTGCCGGCCGCGGGCGGTGGAGTCGTGGGCGCTCTCTACGCCTTCGGACGGTACGCGTCCTACGCCGGCTTCATCGTGCTCGCCGGCGGCGCGGCCTTCGTGCTCGCCTGCTGGCAGCGCGGCGCGGGGGTACGGGCCCTGCAGCGGCTGGTCGTCGGCGGCTGGGTCGCGCTGACCGCGGCCACCCTGTGGCTGCTGCTCCTGCGCGGCTCCTACACCGGATCGGGCAAGCTCGCCGACGTCTTCGACCTCGACCTGCTCGGCCAGGTGCTGCAGACCAAGACCGGTGCCGCGCTCGTCTCCCGGCTGCTGCTGCTCGCCGCCGCCGCGCTGTTCGTCGCCGTCCTCTTCGGTACCTACACCCGGCGTGAGGAGGGCGTCGAGAAGCGCGACCTGACCTTCGGGCTCGCGGTCGGCGGGGTGGTCGTCGCCGCCGGGCTGGCAACCAGCTGGGCCATGGCCGAGCACGCCTCCACCGGGCTGCAGCCGGGCATCGCCATGCCGGTGGACGTCGTCCATCTGCTGGCCGTCGCCGCCTGGCTGGGCGGCCTGACCGCCCTGCTGGTCGCGCTGTACCGGGCGCCCGCCGAGACCCAGGTCGAAGCCGCCGCCGTGCACCGCTTCTCCCGGCTGGCCTTCGGCTCCGTCCTCGCGCTCGTCGCCACCGGTGTCTACCAGTCCTGGCGGCAGCTCGGCTCCTGGTCGGCGTTCACCGAGACCCGTTACGGCCAGCTGCTGCTGGTCAAGATCGGGCTGGTGGCCGTGCTGGTCGGCATCGCGGCGGTGTCCCGGCGCTGGACGGGACGGCTCTCGGACCCGGTCGTCGGCGCCGGGAAGGCGAAGAAGGCCCGGGCCCGGAGCAAGACGGACCAGGTTCCCGCCTCGAAGTCGGCCGGCCGGGCCGACGGCGCGACGGACATGAGCAACGGCGGGACGGACATGCGCAGCGGCGGGACCGGCAAGGGCTCCGGCGCCGGCTCCGGGCCCGGCACCGGCTCCGGCACCGGCTCCGGTGACTCCCGGCGTGCAGCTCAGCTCGCCCGGCAGCGTGCGGCCGTCGACGCCGCCCGGCGCAAGCGGCTGCGGGACGCCGACCCGAACCGCTTCGGGCTGCGCCGCTCGGTGCTCGCCGAGGCCGGTGTCGCCGTCGTGCTGCTCGCCGTAGCCACCGCGCTCACCCAGACCGAGCCGGGCCGCACCGAACAGGAGGCCAAGGCGGCCACCTCCGCGCCGGCCGGCTCCGGTACGGCGGCGTCCGGCGCGCTCACCCTGGACATGCCGTTCGACACCGGCGGCACGGACGGCAAGGGCGTCATCAGCATCGACCTCGACCCCGCGCGCGTGGGCGGCAACGAGATGCACGTGTACGTCCAGCGGCCCAACGGCCGGGCCTTCGACGTCCCGGAGGTGAAGGTCGCCTTCACCCTGGAGGCGAAGAAGATCGGCCCGCTGCCCGTGAACCCCGACCACATCACCACCGGCCACTGGTCGGCGAACGACGTGCAGATCCCGATGGCCGGCGACTGGAAGATCGCCGTCACGGTACGCACCTCCGACATCGACCAGGTGACCGTCTCCAAGAACGCGCAGATCGGCTGAACACACCATGGCTGACCAGTCCATCCAGGAGGCCCGTACGCCCGGCGTGCCGACGACGCGGTCCTCGTCCGACGCGAGCGGCATCTCCCGGCGTGCCCTGCTCGGCACCGCCGGGGCCACCGGGCTCGTGCTCGGTGCGGCCGGCGGGGCCGTGGGGTACGCCGCCGCGCCCGCCGGTGCCACACCGCTGACCTCGGTGGGCTCCGGCCGCGCGATGTTTCACGGGAAACATCAGCCGGGGATCACCGAGGGGCTCCAGGCGCGCGGCCACCTCGTCGCCTTCGACCTGGCACCGGGCGCCGGCCGCAGGGAAGCGGCAGCCCTGCTGCGCCGCTGGTCGGCGACGGCCGAGCGGCTGATGGCGGGGGAGGCCGCCGGGCACGACGACACCGGTGTGGCCCAGGACGCCGGACCGTCCTCGCTGACGGTCACCTTCGGCTTCGGGTACGGCTTCTTCGGCCGGACCGGCCTGGAGAAGCAGCGGCCCGCCGCCCTCGATCCGCTGCCGGACTTCTCCTCCGACCGGCTCGACAAGGCCCGCAGCGACGGCGATCTGTGGGTGCAGATCGGGGCGGACGACGCCCTGGTCGCCTTCCACGCCCTGCGCGCCGTCCAGAAGGACGCCGGTTCGGCCGCGCGGGTGCGCTGGCAGATGAACGGCTTCAACCGCACGCCGGGCGCCACCGCCCGCCCCATGACGGCCCGCAACCTCATGGGCCAGCTCGACGGCACCCGCAATCCCAAGCCGGCCGACGCCGACTTCGACCAGCGGATCTTCGTGCCCGCCGCGGGTGAACCCGCGTGGATGGCGAACGGCTCCTACGCCGTCGTCCGCCGTATCCGCATGCTCCTGGACGACTGGGAGCAGCTGTCGCTCACCGCCCAGGAGCAGGTCATCGGCCGCCGCAAGGCCGACGGGGCACCGCTGTCCGGCGGTGACGAGACGACCGAGATGGACCTGGACAAGGCGGACGCCAAGGGCGACTACGTCGTCCCGCTCAACGCACACGCCCGCATCACCCGCCCCGACCGCAACGGGGGCGCGGCCATGCTGCGGCGCCCCTTCTCCTACCACGACGGCATCGGCGCGGACGGCACGCCCGACGCCGGTCTGCTCTTCATCTGCTGGCAGGCGGACCCGCTGCGCGGCTTCGTACCGGTGCAGCGCAAGCTCGACCGGGGCGACGCGCTGTCGGCGTACATCCGGCACGAGGCGAGCGGCCTGTTCGCGGTGCCGGGCGGGGCGGCGGAGGGGGAGTACGTGGGACAGCGGCTCCTGGAGGGGTGAACCGGGCTCAAACCACACGGTCGAGTGGCATTCGTGAGACACGGACGACGGCTCCCCCTACGGCCATTAGGGTGAGGGACATGCCAGCGAGCTATGCCTATCTCGGCCCGGAGGGCACCTTCACGGAGGTCGCCCTGCGCACGCTCCCCGAGGCGGCCACCCGGGAGCTGAACCCGTACGTGTCGGTGCAGTCCGCGCTGGACGCGGTCCGGACCGGCGAGGCCGAGGCCGCGTTCGTGCCGATCGAGAACTCCGTCGAGGGTGGCATCACCACGACCCTGGACGAGCTGGTCGCGGGCGAACCGCTGATGATCTACCGCGAGGTGCTGCTGTCGATCACCTTCGCGCTGCTGGTCCGCCCCGGCACGAAGCTCGCCGACATCAAGACGGTCTCCGCCCACCCGGCGGCCCAGCCGCAGGTGCGCAACTGGCTGCGCGCACACCTCCCGGACGCCCTCTGGGAGTCGGCCGCCTCCAACGCGGACGCCGCCCGCCTGGTCCAGGAGGGCCGTTACGACGCGGCCTTCGCGGGCGAGTTCGCCGCCGCCCGGTACGGTCTCGAAGCGCTGGAGACCGGGATCCACGACGCGGAGAACGCGCAGACCCGGTTCGTGCTCGTCGGCCGCCCGGCCCGGCCGGCCGCGCCCACGGGCGCCGACAAGACCTCGGTGGTGCTGTGGCAGCGGGACGACCATCCCGGCGCCCTGCGTGATCTGCTCGGCGAGTTCGCCTCGCGCGGCATCAACCTCATGCTGCTCCAGTCCCGGCCGACCGGCGCCGGCATCGGCAACTACTGCTTCTGCGTCGACGCCGAGGGCCATATCTCCGACCGGCGGATGGCGGAGACGCTGATGGGCCTGCGGCGGGTCTGTCTCCAGGTGCGCTTCCTCGGTTCCTATCCACGCGCGGACATCACCCCGGGCGAGGCCCGGCCGACGCTGCCGGGGACGTCGGACGAGGAGTTCGTGGCGGCGGCCGACTGGGTGGCGCGCTGCCAGGACGGCCGGTTCTGACCGGTCACATCTGAGGACGAACGTTATCCACAGGAGTTATCCACAGGTGCCCTTCTCGACCTGGGGACAAGTCGACAGGGGCGGGTCATCGGGTCGACAAATCGCCCTACAAGCCTCGACCGGGGCCACCGCCCGCTGGGTCACCCTTCGTCCACCCGTTTCCTTCGGTTCATCTTTTGGGGCGACCGTTTTCCACCCGAAAGTGGGTGTCGGGAGGGTTTGACCCGGGAATTCTTCAGCCCGTCGAAGCCTTCCGGAGTGATCAATTCCGAAGTCCACAGATCTTCCACACAGCCTGTGGATAACTCTTCGGAGGGTGCGGATCTCTGTGGACAACCAGCCCGCCAAATCCCCTTCCGCACAAGGGAATCAGGTCAACCGGACACCCCGGACCTGCCCCGTCCCGGGGAGTGAGACGCTTTTCCCTTGACACGTGGAACACGCTGGGCAATAAACGCATAACGGAACGTAAGCCGCGAATCAGAACTCACCGGAATAGTGATTCGTGAGCCACGACGCCGCACCGGTAGCCTGGGCCTCGTGATTGACCTTCGCCTGCTCCGTGAGGACCCTGACCGTGTGCGCGCGTCGCAGCGCGCCCGTGGAGAGGACGTCGCGCTCGTCGACTCCCTCCTGTCTGCCGACGAGCGGCGCAGGTCCTCCGGCGTCCGTTTCGACGAGCTGCGCGCCGAGCAGAAGCAGCTCGGCAAGCTGATCCCCAAGGCCACCGCCGACGAGAAGGCCGAGTTGCTCAAGCGTGCCGAGCAGCTGAAGGCCGATGTGAAGGCCGCCGACGCCGAGCGCGACGCGGCCGACACCGAGACCCAGGAGCTGCTGCTCCGGCTCGGCAACCTCGTCCACCCCGACGTGCCCGTCGGCGGCGAGGAGGACTTCGTCACCCTGGAGACGCACGGCACGATCCGCGACTTCGGCGCCGAGGGCTTCGAGCCCAAGGACCACCTGGAGCTCGGCCAGTTGCTCGGCGCGATCGACGTCGAGCGCGGTGCCAAGGTCTCCGGCTCCCGCTTCTACTTCCTCACCGGCGTCGGCGCCCTGCTGGAGCTGGCCCTGGTGAACGCGGCGATCGCCCAGGCGACCGCGGCCGGCTTCACGCCGATGCTGACCCCGGCGCTGGTCCGCCCGGGGTCCATGGCCGGCACCGGCTTCCTCGGCCAGGCCGCCCAGGACGTCTACCACCTCGACAAGGACGACCTCTACCTGGTCGGCACCTCCGAGGTCCCGCTGGCGGCCTACCACATGGACGAGATCATCGACGCGGACAGGCTGCCGCTGCGCTACGCGGGCTTCTCCCCGTGCTTCCGCCGCGAGGCCGGCTCGCACGGCAAGGACACGCGGGGCATCTTCCGGGTGCACCAGTTCGACAAGGTCGAGATGTTCTCGTACGTCGCCCCCGAGGACTCCGCCGCCGAGCACCAGCGCCTGCTGGCGTGGGAGAAGCAGTGGCTGGAGTCGCTGGAGCTGCCGTTCCGCGTGATCGACGTCGCCTCCGGTGACCTCGGTGCCTCGGCCGCCCGCAAGTACGACTGCGAGGCGTGGATCCCGACGCAGGGCAAGTACCGCGAGCTCACCTCGACCTCGGACTGCACCGAGTTCCAGTCCCGCCGGCTGTCCATCCGGGTCCGCGACGGCAAGCAGGTCAGGCCGCTGGCCACCCTGAACGGCACGCTGTGCGCCGTACCGCGCACCATCGTGGCGATCCTGGAGAACCACCAGCTGGCCGACGGCTCCGTGCGGGTCCCCGAGGTGCTGCGCCCGTACCTGGGCGGCCGCGAGGTCCTGGAGCCGGTCGCCAAGTGACCGGTCTCCCCTACCGGCTGATCGCCACCGACCTCGACGGAACGCTGCTGCGCTCCGACGAGTCGGTCTCGCAGCGCACCCGTGACGCGCTCGCCGCGGCCACCGCGGCGGGCGCCGCCCACATCGTCGTCACCGGCCGCGCGGTCCCCTGGACCCGGCACATCCTGGACGACCTCGGCTACGACGGCCTCGCCGTCTGCGGCCAGGGCGCCCAGGTCTACGACGCCGGCAGCCACCGCCTGCTGACCTCGGTCACCCTGGACCGGCAGCTGGCGGGCGTGGCCCTGGCCAAGATCGAGGCCGAGGTGGGCCCGCTGTACCTGGCGGCCAGCCGCGACGGCCTCGACGGTGAGGTACTGGTGGGGCCGGGCTACGCGGTCACCGGCAGGCTGCCCGCGACGCCGTTCACGGACGCCTCCGACCTGTGGACGGCGCCCCTCAACAAGATCTACATACAGCATCCCGCAATGGGCGACGACGAGCTGGCGGAGGCGGCCCGGCAGGCGGCCGGCGGCTTCGTCACGGTGGCCATGGCGGGCGAGGGCATCGTGGAGCTGCTCCCGCTCGGTCTGTCCAAGGCCACGGGACTGTCCCTGGCGGCCCGCCGCCTGGGCCTGAAGGCCGCCGACACGATCGCCTTCGGGGACATGCCCAACGACATCCCCATGTTCGGCTGGGCCGCTCACGGCGTGGCCATGGCCAACGCCCACGAGGAGCTTCGCGCGGTGGCCGACGAGGTGACGACCTCGAACGAGGAGGACGGCATCGCGGTGGTACTGGAGAGACTGCTGGCGTAACACGGACCACGCGCCACCGGACCAGGGTCCGCGCCACCCGGTCATGATCCGTCCCGGCCGTCCCGGCCCGTCCCGGCCATCGCGGTCCGTCCCGGCCATCGCGGTCCGTCCGCGGCGTCGCGGCCCGTCCCGGCCCGTCCCGGTCCATCGCGGCCGTCGCGATCCACCCCGGCCATCGCGGTCTGCCGTGGCCCACCGCGGCCCTGCCGGCCGTAACGGCCAGCGCGTCACCGTGGCCGTCCCGGTCCGTCCCGGTCCACAGCGGTCTGTCGTGGTCCACCGCGGTCTGTCGTGGCCCACCGCGGCCCTCCCGGCCGTAACGGCCAGCGCGTCACCGTGGCCGTCCCGGTCC
>NZ_JBEZBT010000056.1:0-29274 GCF_040647235.1 Streptomyces sp. NPDC042638 | reverse complement strand
GTCCCTCGAGGCGACCGCGGTCCGTCCCGGTCCGCCGGGGCCATCGCAGTCTGCCGTGGTCCATCACGGCCCTCCCGGCCCACCGCGGCCCTCCCGGCCGTAACGGCCAGCGCGTCACCGTGGCCGTCCCGGTCCCTCGAGGCGACCGCGGTCCGTCCCGGTCCGCCGGGGCCATCGCAGTCTGCCGTGGCCCACCACGGCCCTCCCGGCCCACCACGGCCCTCCCGGCCCACCGCGGTCCGTCCCCGCCCACGGCGTACACCCCGGCCGTCGCGGCCGTCGCGGCCACCGCCGTCGTCCCGGTCCGTCGCGGCCACCGCGCCACTGTCGTGGTCCGTCGCGGCCACCGCGCCACTGTCGTGGTCCACCGCGCTCTGTCGTGGCCCACCGCGGCCGTGACGGCCGTCGCCGGGGCGGGTGCGTCGTGGCTCGTCGGCCAGTCGTACGCGCCCCCGGGAGCCGTGGACGCGCCGCCAGCAGTCCGCGTCGTGGCTGTGGGCAGTCGTGCCGCTGGGGCGGCTCGGGTGGCGCGATGGCGCCTCGCGGCGCCGAGTCGCGCTGTTTCCCGGCCGCCCCAGCGCAGGATGCCCCCTTGCGACAGGGGGCCACAGGGAAGGCGGCCCACGCGAGCGCAGCGCTCACGTGCTCGAAGCGGCCGCCCCGGGCAGCGCCCGTGGCTTCACGGAGGGGTGGCGCATCACTCCGGAGCCGGCCGCGGGCTGCCCTGTCGGGAGCTGGGCGTACTGCCGTGCATGGACATCGCCCACCTCCGCTCCCGGTACGCGGCGCCGGGACGATCCCGGCGGACGGGGCGGAACCACTGTGCCTCGCCGGGGAGTTCGACCGCCACCGGATATAAGGGGTGCCGCTACCGGCGGCGCCACCGGCGTCTGCGGGCCTTGCTGAAGAACCAGCCCGCCGGCGGCTCGTCGGAGCGCCAGGGCTCCGGCCGCGGCTGCTCGGTCCGCCAGCGGGCGGCGAGCATCCGGGCCCGGGCGGACGGCTCGGAGGTCCCGGCGGAGCGTATGAACTCCTCGTCCAGGACGACCTCGTCCCACTCGTCGGAGGGCAGCCCCTCGTCAGCCATGTCCTGCCTCCCAGCAGTGCGTCCCTGGACCCAGGGTGCCTCGACGGGAGTGAAGCCCCCGTCAAGGCACCCGTCGGCTACTCCTCGCCCGCCAGCGTCAGAGACCGCAGCTTCTGACCGGCGTACCAGGTGGCCAGGACGGTGACCACCACCAGCAGGACGGTGGCCGTCGTCAGGCCCACGTCCGAGGTCACCAGGTCCCCGCCGGCGACCTTGTGGGCGACGGCCAGCGACCACTGCTGGACGCTCAGCGTGCGCGCGCCCGGCACCAGGGAGCCGAACAGCGCCTCCCAGACCAGGGCGTAGACGAGCCCGAAGACCACCGCGTGCCGCGAGACCGTGCCCAGCAGCAGGAAGACCGCCGAGTAGGCGATGGAGGAGATCAGGGCGGCGACCGTGTAGGCGACCGCGATCTGCTGACCGTTGCCGTTCAGGATCAGGCCCGCGATCATGGTCGGCACTGCCGAGAAGACCATGGTCACGGCGATGGCGACGATCAGCTTGGTGAAGATGATCGTGGTCCGCTTCAGGGGCTTGGACAGCAGGTAGACGACGGAGCCGTCGTCGATCTCCGGGCCGATCGCGCCCGTGCCGGCGATGACACCGATGATCGGCACCATGGTGGCGAGCGCGAAGCCGCCGAGGACGTCTGCCGCCGTCTGGTCGTCGGCCCCGGTCAGGGCCCGCACGGCCACGGAGATCACGATCAGCAGCAGCGGCAGCGCGCCGAGGATGAGGGCCCGGCGGCGGCCGAGCAGCGCCCGGTAGGTGAGCCGGGCGACGGTGGGGTCATACATCTTTCGGCCTCCTACGCCGCGACCAGATACGAGAAGACGGACTCCAGGGACTCGTCGGACGGCGAGACCGTGAGCAGCCGGATGCCGTGATCCCGGGCGACCTTCGGCAGCAGGGCGGTGAAGCGGCCGAAGTCCACGGCCTGGATGCGCAGCGCGCCCTCGGCGTGGTCGACCTCGATGCCGGCCGTCGACACATCGGCGATCAGCGCCGCCGCGAGGGCGCGGTCGTCGCTGGAGCGCACCAGGTAGCGGTGCGGGCGGTCGGTCATCAGGCGACGGATCTTGCGGAAGTCACCGCTGGCCGCGTGCCGTCCGGCGACGACGACCTCGATGTGCCGGGCGAGCTGCTCGACCTCTTCGAGGATGTGCGAGGAGAACAGCACCGTGCGGCCCTCGTCGCCCATCTTCCGCAGCAGGTCCATCAGCTGCATGCGCTGACGCGGGTCCATGCCGTTGAACGGCTCGTCCAGCAGGAGCAGCGACGGGTCGTGCACGAGGGCGCTCGCCATCTTCACGCGCTGCCGCATGCCCTTGGAGTACGTGGCGATCTTCCGGTCCTGCGCGTACTCCATCTCCACGGTGGCGAGGGCACGCTGCGCGGCCTTGTCCCCGAGCCCGTGCAACTCGGCGTTGGCGACGACGAACTCGCGGCCGGTGAGGAAGTCGTACATCGCCTCCCGCTCGGGGACGAGGCCGATGTGCCGGTAGATCGTCTCGTTGCGCCACACCGGCTGTCCGTCGAGCGTGATGGTGCCGGTGGAGGGGGCCAGGAAGCCGCCCATCATGTTGATCAGGGTGGACTTCCCGGCGCCGTTGGGGCCGAGCAGACCGGTGACGCCGGGGCCGATGGTCATGGTGATGTCGTTGACGGCGACGACGTTGCCGAACCAGCGCGAGACGTGGTCGATGGTGAGAGTGCTCATGGGCGCGGCCCATTCCTTGGAAGGGTGGTGGCGGGAGACGGGCTGGGCATGTTCACAGGCCCACCTTGCGGTAGCGGCGGATCAGGAGGCCGTAACAGGCGGCGATCAGGCCCAGGACGAACACGACGTAGACCACGCCCTCGCCCGTGGACGGGCCCACCCCGCCGGGGAAGGCGGAGCTGCCGCCGAGGAAGGCCGACTGCACGCCGTCGATCAGTGTGATCGGCGAGAACAGGCCGATCCACGGGACGGCGCTGCCGCTGCCCTGGACGTGGGCGATGGCCTGGAGGGTGGAGACCGCGCCGTAGGAGATGGTCAGTACGGCGATCACGGCGGCGATGCCGAACCCGCGGCGCGGGGTGACGGCCGCGATGACCAGGCCGATTCCGGCGAAGAGCAGCGAGAGCAGGGCCACGGAGACCAGTCCCTGTGCGAATTTCCCGGTCTGGTGGGCGAAGCCCATCTTGGACAGGAGCGCGCCCACGTACATCACGAGCAGGGGTGCCCCGGTGAGGACGAACAGCGCCGAGGCGAGCGCCGCGAACTTGGCGCGGACGTAGTCGGCGGTCTCGATGGGCCGCGAGAAGTACAGCGGCACCGTCTTGAAGCGCAGGTCACGGGAGACGGCCTGGGGGGCCTGGGAGGCGACGTACAGGCTGATCACGGCCTGCATGATGATCGCGTACCGGGTGTAGGACACCGGCAGTTCGTGCGCCTTGGTGGCGACGGCGACGGCCACCATGATGGCGGCCGGCACGCACATCACCGCGAACAGCAGCATCGGCAGCACCTTGGACTTCACCGAGCGGCCGAGGCCGTAGGCGCCGCGCAGGGACTGCGAGTACAGCGAGCGGCGGGCGTAGGCGCGGCCGAGGCGGGGTCCGTCGTAGCCCCGGTAGCCGATGTCGTGGATGCGGGACCGGTCGCCGGCCGCCGTTGCCGGGGGATGCTCAACCGCCATGGCCGACGGCCTCCTTCCGCTGTTCGTCGTTGCTGGTGAACACCTCGGAGATGCGGTGCCGGCGCTGTTCCATGCGCACCAGGCCGAGGCCGAGGTCGGCGACCACGTCCCGGACGAGGTCGTACGTCTCGTCGCCCGTGGCGGTCAGCAGCAGGATGTGTCCGGCGCCGGGCAGCCCGCCGGCCTCCGCGTGCGTGGCCGCTCCGCGCGCGTGGAGCGCCTCGCTGACCGCGCGGGTGCCGTCGGGGTGCGCGTCGCTGTCGGTGACCTCGATCGCGAGGGTGGTCGTGGTCTGGGTGAAGTCGGTGGTGGAGCTGGAGCGCAGGAGCGTGCCGCCGTCGATGACGACGACGTGGTCGCAGGTGCGCTCCAGCTCGCCCAGCAGGTGGGAGGTGACCAGGACCGAGATGCCGAAGTCGCTGTGGATGCGGCGGATCAGGCCGAGCATCTCGTCGCGGCCGACCGGGTCGAGGCCGTTGGTCGGCTCGTCCAGGAGGACCAGCTGCGGGTCGTGCACCAGGGCCTGGGCGAGCTTCACGCGCTGCTTCATGCCGGTCGAGTAGCCGCCGATGGGGCGGTAGCGCTCCTCGTACAGACCCACATGGCGCAGGGTGTCGGCGGTCCGCTCGCGCGCGGCGGTGGCCGGCAGGCCGGACATCCGGGCCATGTGGACGACGAACTCGGTGGCCGAGACGTCGGGCGGCAGGCAGTCATGCTCCGGCATGTACCCGACCCGCTCGCGGATGGCGGCACCCTTGGTGGCGACGTCGAGGCCGAGCACCTCGGCCCGGCCCTCCGTCGCGGGGGACAGCCCCAGCAGGATCTTGATCAGGGTGGACTTGCCGGCGCCGTTGGCTCCGACGAGTCCGGTCACACCGGGCCCGATGTCCACGGACAGCCGGTCGAGTGCGGTCACCCGGGGGAACCGCTTGCTCAGGCTTTCGGTCGCGATCACAGTCACGCCTTCGACGGTAGTGATCCGGACCACGTCCGTCGTCAGACCTCAGAGCCGTTTCCTCGTCAGCCCCAGGTATTACGGGAACCTAGGGGTCGCCCACCCAAGGGTGGTCCGGGGACGTGGGGACGGCCGTTGTCCACAGCCCTTGATCCCGCCTATTGACGCCGCCTCTAACAACTGTCACATTCACCAGTGTCAAGTTACGGACGCGTACCGCGGTCGACGGGGCGAGTCGACGGGACAAGTCGCCGGGACGACGCACGAGGCGTCGAGGTGACGGGACGGAACGGCATGACGACGGCAGTGAGCAGCGAACTCTCCGTGGAATTGCGGGGATTCAGGCGGGTGCAGCGCCTCGCCTACGAGTGCGCGGAGGCGGTCGCGGCCCGCCTTGAACCGGGCGTGACCGAGCGCGAGGCGGCGCGGATGCAGCGGGAGTGGCTGCGCGAGCGCGGGGTGCGGGACTGGTTCCATCTCCCCTTCGCCTGGTTCGGCGACCGCACGGCGTTCGTGAACTTCCGCCTCCCGCTCCAGTTCTTCCCGACCGACCGCGCCCTGGAGCCCGGGATGCCGTTCATCCTGGACATGGCACCGGTGTACGAGGGATACACGGCGGACATCGGCTATTCGGGCTCACTGGGCGTGAACCCGGTGCAGGACCGGCTGCTGGCCGACCTGGAGGCACACCGGGAACTGATCCTGCGCGAGGTGCGCGAGCGGCGCCCGCTGCGGGAGATCTACCAGGACGTGGACCGGCTGATGGTCCGCCAGGGGTACGCCAACCGGCACCGGGCCTACCCCTTCGGGGTGATCGCCCACAAGGTGGACCGGGTGCGGGAGCGCCGCTGGTCGCCCCACCTGTTCGGATTCGGCACGCAGTCCCTCAAGGGGCTGGCCGCCGACGCGCTGCACGGCCACCGCGAGGGCTGGTCGCCGCTGTGGTCGCCGTACCGCTTCTCGGACCACCCCCCGCGGCCGGGCCTGTGGGCGGTCGAACCGCACCTCGGTTTCCGGGGTACGGGCGCGAAGTTCGAGGAGATCCTGGTGGTCACCGACTCCCGGGACCCGGGGGAGAGCGCCTTCTGGCTGGACGACGATCTGCCGCACGTGCGGCGCTGGGCGGAGGAGAAGTGACACTGCGAGGCGCGCGTGAGCGCTGGGTGCGGACCGGCGGGGTCGAGCTGTGCGTGGCCGAGCTGGGCGACCCGGAACAGCCGACGGTCGTCCTGGTGCACGGCTACCCGGACAGCAAGGAGGTCTGGTCGCAGGTCGCGGCCCGGCTCGCCGGCCGCTTCCACGTGGTCCTCTACGACGTCCGGGGCCACGGCCGCTCCACGGCCCCGCAGCCGCTGCGCGGGGGGTTCACGCTCGCCAAGCTCACGGACGACTTCCTGGCCGTCGTGGACGAGGTCAGCCCGGACCGTCCGGTGCACCTGGTGGGGCACGACTGGGGCTCGGTGCAGGCCTGGGAGTTCGTCACGGTGGGCCGCACGGAGGGCCGTATCGCCTCCTTCACCTCGATCTCCGGGCCGTCCCTGGACCACTTCGGGCACTGGATCAACGCGCGCGTGAAGCGTCCCACGCCCCGCCGGGTGGGCCAGCTCCTCGGCCAGGGCGCCAAGTCCTGGTACGTCTACCTGCTGCACACCCCGGCCCTGCCGGAACTGGCCTGGCGCGGCCCGCTCGGCAGGCGCTGGCCGAAGATCCTGGAACGGGTCGAGCGGGTCCCCGGCGGGGACTACCCGACCGGCTCCCTCCCCTCCGACGCGGCGCACGGCGCCTGGCTGTACCGGGACAACGTCCGCGCGCGGCTGCGCAGGCCGCGCCCCGACGCGTACGCGCACGCGCCCGTGCAGCTCATCACTCCCCAGGGGGACGCGTTCCTCTCGGAGCGGCTGTACGACGACCTGGACCAGTGGGCGCCCCAGCTGACCCGCCGCACGCTTCCGGCGAAGCACTGGGTTCCGCGCACCCGGCCCGACCAGGTCGCCTCCTGGATCGAGGAGTTCATCACGTCCGTGGCGGGCGGCCGGCCCGCCCCGGCGCCCGCCGGCCGCCATGCCGACCGGTTCGCCGGGCAGCTGGTGCTGGTCACCGGTGCGGGCAGCGGCATCGGACGGGCGACGGCGTTCGCCTTCGCGGAGGCCGGAGCGCGGGTGGTCTGCGTCGACCGCGACGCCGAGGCCGCGGCCCGCACCGCCGAGCTGTCCCGGCTGGTCGGCGCGCCCGAGGCCTGGGCCGAGCCGGCCGACGTCTCCGACGAGCAGGCCATGGAGAAACTCGCGGAGAAGGTCCACCGCGAGTACGGCGTGCTGGACGTGCTGGTCAACAACGCGGGTATCGGCTTGTCGGGCTCCTTCTTCGCCACGACGACCGACGACTGGCGCAAGGTGCTGGACGTGAACCTGTGGGGCGTGATCCACGGGTGCCGGCTCTTCGGGGCGCGCATGGCCGAGCGCGGCCAGGGCGGCCACATCGTCAACACGGCCTCGGCGGCGGCATACCAGCCGTCCCGCGCCCTGCCCGCCTACAGCACCTCCAAGGCGGCCGTGCTGATGCTCTCCGAGTGCCTGCGCGCCGAGCTGGCCTCCCAGGGCATCGGTGTCACGGCGGTCTGCCCGGGCTTCGTCAACACCAACATCACCTCCACGGCCCGCTTCACCGGCGTCGACGAGGCGGAGGAGCGCCGCCGCCGACAGCGGTCCGCCCACCTGTACGGACTGCGCAACTTCCCGCCGGAGAAGGTGGCCGACGCGATCCTGGACGCGGTGGCCCGGAACAGGGCGGTCGCGCCGGTGACCGTGGAGGCCCGGGGTGCCCACCTGCTGTCCCGCTTCGCACCGGGGCTGCTGCGGAGGATCGCCCGGGTCGAACCCAGGCTGTGAGGCGGCGGGGTGCGGGGGCTGCTCGCATGGTCCCAGTCGCCCCGTCCCGCTCCGCGCCCGACCCGGCCCCGCCCGGCCCGGCCCTGCCCGGCCCGGAGAGGATCCCGCGATGGCGCCGACAGTGCCCTGGGGGCCTCCCGCACAGCCACGGGCGGCCGTCGCCCGGGCCGGCGGAACCCCCCGACACGTTCCTCGTTCCGAGCCCTCAAGAGCCGTCGGTTGCAGTCGAGTTGTATGCCGTCGGTATCCCGCTGTCCGCGATCTCAGATCACCTGCGGGAGTTGAGGGGGCAGGTCGAGCACATCGCTTCGCGCTTCCTGGAGTTCACGACGGAGTACGACTTCGCGCGTCACCTGGCCGACCCAGGCCACCGCACGGACGTCCACGCGGCCGAAGCGGCCGCGCCCGTGCGCCGTCTGCGGCCCCTGGCCCAGCGGACGGTGAACGCCGAACTGGCCCTCGCCATGGGCGCTTTGGCGACACGGCAGCTGCGCACCCATCTCGTCACGCGGCAATCGCCGAACCGGCCGTCGGCACCCGTACCGTGCCACTGCCCGCCGACGCGATCGACGCCGTGGAAAAGCTGATTGGCCGAGAGCGTGTTTCGGACTTCCTCGCGCTGGCGGCCGAACGGGATGTACGGGCCAGGGCCTTGGACGATCTTGCTACATCACCCCATGACCACACAGGCGTTCATAAAATACCCTGAAACACAAGGCAGTTGTCCACAACTTCGCCAATTCGCCTGTGGATAACCTCACTTGGTTGTGGATCAAACCTGCGGGCAAAAACGAGCTGCGTGATCCGCGTCTCTCCCACACGCTGGAAGCCATGGATGAACGACGCACTGTGAAGGTGTCCAAATACCTCTCCAGACACCTGCGCCACCAGCCGGAGCGCATCGGGCTCACACCCGACACCGGCGGCTGGGTGGAGATCGACGCGCTGATCGCCGCCGCCACCGCCCACGGCTTCCGGTTCACCCGCGCGGAACTGGACCACTGGTCGCCACGAACGACAAGCAGCGCTTCGTGATCGAAGGAAGCAGGATCCGCGCCAGCCAGGGATACAGCATCGAGGTCGACCTCGGCCTGCCCCCGGCGACCCCACCGCCGTACCTCTACCACGGGAC
Source organism: Streptomyces sp. NPDC042638 (assembly GCF_040647235.1). Classification (NCBI taxonomy): domain Bacteria; kingdom Bacillati; phylum Actinomycetota; class Actinomycetes; order Kitasatosporales; family Streptomycetaceae; genus Streptomyces; species Streptomyces sp. NPDC042638. Next base: position 20,531 of record NZ_JBEZBT010000056.1, on the reverse strand, counting down.
GGTCACCGCGCACCTCGCCGCGATACGGGCGGAGGGCCTGCGCCCCATGGCCCGGCACGCCGTCCACCTCTCCGCGGACCGGGAGACCGCCACCCGCGTCGGCGCCCGCCGGGGCCGCCCGGTGGTGCTCACCGTCGACTCCGGCGCCATGCACCGCGACGGGCACGTGTTCCACGTCAGCGCCAACGGCGTCTGGCTGACCGCCGCCGTACCGCCGCGCTATCTGCGCCTCACCGGCCCCCGCTGATCACGCACACCGCCGGCCCGCGGCCGGGAAGCGCACGCCCACGTCCGCCTACCCCCCTCACCGCGCGGCGCCGGTCAGCCGCGTTCGGTAACCCTTTCGCCCCTGGCCGGCCGGGCCGCTTACGCTCGGACGCATGAGTCTGCGTCTGAGCACCGTGATCCTCCCGTACCGCCGCTGGCACGAAGGCGCCCGTTCGGCCTGGGAGCGCGCCGAGCAGCTCGGCTTCCACACGGCGTACACCTACGACCACCTCTCCTGGCGCAGCTTCCGTGACGGCCCCTGGTTCGGCGCGATCCCGACGCTGACGGCGGCAGCGGCGGCCACCGACCGGCTGCGCCTCGGCACGCTGGTCACCTCGCCGAACTTCCGCCACCCGGTGACCCTCGCCAAGGAACTGATCTCCCTGGACGACATCTCCGGCGGCCGGGTCACCCTCGGCATCGGTGCCGGCGGCACCGGTTTCGACGCCACCGCCCTCGGCCAGGAGTCCTGGACCCCGCGTGAGCGCGCCGACCGCTTCGCCGAGTTCGTGCCCCTGCTGGACCGGCTGCTCACCGAGGACTCGGTGACGCACGAGGGGCGGTACTACTCGGCGCACGAGGCCCGCAACATCCCGGGCTGTGTCCAGCGCCCCCGGCTGCCGTTCGCAGTGGCGGCCACCGGCCCCCGCGGCCTGAAGCTCGCCGCGCGGTACGGCCAGGCGTGGGTGACCACCGGCGACCCGAAGCTGTACGAGAACGGTACGCCGGAGCAGTCCGTCGACGCCCTGCGCGGACAGATCAGCAAACTGGCCGAGGCGTGCGAGGCCGCCGGCCGGGACATCGCCGGGCTGGACAAGGTCCTGCTCACCGGCTTCACCCCGGACCGCGGACGGCCGCTCGCGTCCCTGGACGCCTTCGTGGACTTCGCCGGCCGCCACCGCGAACTGGGCTTCACCGAGATCGTCATCCACTGGCCCATCCCGGACTCCGACTTCGATGCGGACCAGAAGGTCTTCGAGCGGATCGCCATGGAGGCCCTCGCCCAGCTGGGCTGAACGGCCCCGACGTCACCTCCTGACGTCGGCTCGGTCTCATCTGTGCGGACCGCCGCACGGCCGTGCGGACACCTGCGCGAGAATGACCGGGTGACCTCAGCGACCAGACAGCCCGGGACCCCTGCCGCCGCCCTGCCCGCGCGGCTGATCGCCACCGACCTCGACGGCACTCTGCTGCGCGACGACAAGTCGGTCTCCGCGCGGACCGTCGCCGCGCTGGCCGCCGCCGAGGAAGCCGGGATCGAGGTCTTCTTCGTCACCGGCCGGCCGGCCCGGTGGATGGACGTGGTCAGCGACCACGTCCACGGCCACGGCCTGGCGATCTGCGGGAACGGCGCCGCCGTGGTCGACCTGCACGGCGGCCCCGGCGCCCACCGGTTCGTGAAGGTCCGTGAGCTGGCCCGGGAGAACGCCCTGGCCGCCGTACGCCTGCTGCGTGAGGCGGCGCCCGGCACGGTGTTCGCGGTGGAGCAGACGTACGGCTTCCACCAGGAGCCGGACTATCCCAAGCTGCACATGGAGATACCGGACAACCTCCGGCCCGCCGAGGAGCTGCTCGCACCCGACGGTCCGGACGCCGACCAGCCCGTGCTCAAGATCCTCGCCTACCACCCCTCCCTCGACCCCGACGCCTTCCTCACCCTGGCCCGCCTGGCGATCGGCGGCCACGCCAACGTCACCCGCTCCAGCCCCAGCGCCCTTTTGGAGCTCAGCGGCCCCGACGTCTCCAAGGCCAGCACCCTCGCCCTGTGCTGCGCCGAGCGAGGCATCTCGCACGAGGAGGTCGTGGCCTTCGGTGACATGCCCAACGACGTCGAGATGCTGACCTGGGCCGGCCAGTCGTACGCGATGGGCAACGCCCATCCGGACGTCATCGCCGCCGCGTCGGGCCGTACGGTCGCCAACAACGACGACGGTGTGGCGGTCGTGATCGAGGAACTCCTCGCCAACCGCCTGCCGTAGGCGCACCGCCCAGGCACCCGAGGGCACACCCGGAGGCGTCGCCCGAGGCGGCGACTCGGAGGCTTTCGCCCGAGGGATCGCTAGAAGGGCCGGCCGAGGGCTCAGCGCACCCCGGCCGACGCCTCCGCCTCGGTCTCCCGCCGCGCCATCTCCCGCAGCGGCCCGTCCTCGGCCATCAGCCGCTCGTACGGACCCCGCTGCACCACCCGGCCCGCGTCGAGCACGAGCACCTCGTCCACCGCGTCGAGCCCGGCGAGCCGGTGGGTGATCAGCAGCGTGGTCCGGCCCCGGGTGGCGGCCAGCAGATCGGCGGTCAGCGCGTCCGCCGTCGGCAGGTCAAGGTGCTCGGCGGGCTCGTCCAGGACCAGCACGGGGAAGCCGGCGAGCAGCGCACGGGCCAGCGCCAGCCGTTGCCGCTGCCCGCCGGACAGTCGTGCCCCGTGCTCGCCGACGAGCGTGTCCAGGCCGTCGGGCAGCGAGTCCACCCAGTCCAGCAGCCGGGCCCGGGCCAGCGCGTCGAGCAGATCCGCCTCGGCGGCGTCCTTCCTGGCCAGCAGCAGGTTCTCGCGCACGGAGCTGTCGAAGAGATGCGCGTCCTGCGCGCACAGCCCGACGAGCCGCCGCACGTCGTCCCCCGCCAGGGCGCAGGCGTCCACACCGGCGAGCGTGTAGGTGCCCGCCTGCGGGTCCAGGAATCGCAGCAGAACCTGAGCGAGGGTCGTCTTGCCCGCACCGGACACCCCCACCACCGCGATGCGGCGCCCCTGCTCCAGCGTCAGGTCCAGCCCGGCGAGCGCATCCTGCCGCTGTCCCGGGTAGCGCGCGACCACGCCTTTGAGGACCACCGGGAACGGCGACGACGGCGCCTGCCGGGGCGACTCGGGCTCGCGCACGGGCTCGGGAGCGTCCAGCACCTCGTACACGCGCTCCGCGCTGCGCCGCACCCGCTGCCGGTACCGCACGGCCAGCGGCAGCCCCAGTACGGCCTCGAAGGCGGCCAGCGGAGTCAGTACGATCACGGCCATCGCCACGCCGTCGAGCCGGCCGGCCGCCACCGCCTGGGCCCCGAGCAGCGCGGTGACCGTGACGGTCAGCCCGGAGAGCAGCGCGGTCAGCCCGTCGCCGAGACCGGTGACGGCGGCGGAGCGGGCGGCGATCCGGGTGAGGGTGCCGTCGGACCGGCGGGCCGCGTCCGTACGGGCCGGCAGCGCGCCGGCGACGGTCAGCTCGGCGGTGCCGGTGAGCAGGTCGGTCACGCGGGTCGCGAGCACCCCTCGGGCGGGCGCCAGCCGCCGCTCGGTCCGCCGGGCCGCGGTGGCGGTCACCAGCGGCACGCCGGCACCGGCCGCCAACAGGCCCACGGCGAGGACGGCGCCGGCCTCGGGCAGCAGCCAGGCCGTGAAGCCGACGGACCCGGCGGAGACGGCGAGGGCCGTTCCGGCGGGCAGCAGCCAGCGCAGCCAGTAGTCCTGGAAGGCGTCCACGTCCGCGACCAGCCGGGTGAGCAGATCACCGCGCCGGGCACCGCGCAGTCCGGCGGGAGCGAGGCGTTCCAGACGCCGGTACACCGCCACCCGGGTGTCGGCCAGCATCCGCAGGACGGCGTCGTGCGACACCAGCCGCTCGGCATACCGGAAGACGGCCCGTCCGATCCCGAAAGCCCGCGTCGCGGTCACCGCGACCATCAGGTACAGCACCGGCGGCTGCTGCGAGGCACGCGAGATGAGCCAGCCGGAGGTCGCCATCAGCCCGACGGCACTGCCCAGCGCCAGACTGCCCAGCGCCAGGGCCCCCGCCAGCCGCCCGCGCGACCGTCCGCCAAGCCCCCGGATCCGCCCCAAGACGCTCCGCCCCCGCAGACCGGCCCCATCGCGCCGAGTCCCCGCCGGTGCGCCATCCGTCCCAGCGGGCGGGAACCCGGCCGGTCCGCCATCCATCCCAGCGGGCCGCGGCTCCGGCTCACCCAGTCGGGTGGCGGCGGGGCGAGGACGGCCGTCCAGGGGGCGGCGTTCCCCGGACGGCCGCACGCCCGCCGGGTGCGTCAGAGCCTCGGCACCCTCCAGCCGTATCACCCTGTCGGCCACCCCCAGCAACGCGGGCCGATGGACGACGAGCAACACCGTGCGTCCGGCCGCAAGCCTCCGCACGGCCGCGACGACATCCCCCTCCGTCGCCCCGTCCAACGCAGCCGTCGGCTCATCCAGCAACAGCACCGGCCGATCCGCGAGAAACGCCCGGGCCAGCGCAAGCCGCTGTCGCTGCCCCGCCGACAGCCCCGCTCCGTCCTCCCCGAGAAGGGTGTCGGCCCCTTCCGGCAAGGCCTCCACGAACTCCAGCGCCCCCGCGTCCCGCAGAGCCCGCCGTACGGCACCGTCATCGGCCTCGGGCCGAGCCAGCCGTACGTTCTCCGCGATGGTCCCGGCATACAGATGCGGCCTCTGCGGCACCCACGCGATCCGCGACCGCCACTCCGCCAGGTCGAGGCCGGCGAGATCGGCACCCCCGACCCGCACCCGCCCCTCGGTGGGCCGCACGAAGCCCAGCAACACGCTCAGCAGCGTCGACTTGCCCGCCCCGCTCGGCCCGACCAGCGCGACGGTCTCACCGGGCTCGACACTGAACGACACCCCCGTCACGGCATCCGAAGAACGCCCTGGGTAGCGGACGCCGACCCCTTCGAAGACCACGGCTCCCGCGGGCACCGCATCCGTACCGGAATCGGGCAACGCCGTCTCCAGCACGGTGAAGATCTCCTCCGCCGCGGCAAGCCCCTCCGCCGCCGCGTGGTACTGCGCGCCCACCTGCCGCAGCGGCAGATACGCCTCCGGCGCCAGCACCAGAATCACCAGACCGATGTACAGGTCCATGTCGCCGTGGACCAGCCGCATCCCGATCGTCACGGCGACCAGCGCCACCGACAGCGTGGCCAGCAGTTCCAGGGCGAACGACGAGAGAAAGGCGATGCGCAGCGTCCGCAGGGTGGCCTGCCGGTACTCGCCGGTGATCCGGCGGATGGACGCGGCCTGTGCCTTGGCCCGGCCGAACACCTTCAGCGTCGGCAGGCCCGCGACCACGTCCAGGAAGTGACCGGACAGCCGGGACAGCAGGCGCCACTGACGGTCCATCCGGGACTGTGTCGCCCAGCCGATCAGCATCATGAAGAGCGGGATCAGCGGCAGGGTGCCGACGATGATCGCCGCCGACACCCAGTCCTCGGTGACGATCCGCGCCAGCACCGCCACCGGCACGACGACGGCGAGCCCCAACTGCGGGAGGTAGCGCGAGAAGTAGTCGTCCAGGGCGTCCACCCCGCGGGTGGCCAGGGTGACCAGTGAACCGGTCCGCTGACCGCTCAGCCACCCCGGACCGAGCGCCGCCGCCCGGTCCAGGAGCCGTCCACGCAGCTCCGACTTCACGGCCGCGCTCGCCCGGTGTGCGGCGAGTTCGGTGAGCCACGCGACAATCGACCGTCCCACGGCCACGGCAGCCAACAGCAACAGGGGGGTGCGCAGGCCGGCGGCCGACTGCCCGTGCTGGAAAGCTCCGACGACGACCTCGGCGACAAGCATCGCCTGGGCGATGACCAGCCCCGCGCCGACGGCCCCCAGACCGACGACGGCCACAAGGAAGAGGCGGGTGGCACGGGCGTATCGCAGCAGGCGGGGATCGATTGGTTTCACGTGAAACATGCCCTTCGGTCCGGAGGGTGCGTTTCACGTGAAACACACCCTCCGCGGACTCAGTGCGCGGCGCCCGCAGCAGCGTCAGGAGCGATGTGCTGCGTACCGATCCGCTTGCGGAACACCCAGTAGGTCCACCCCTGGTAGAGCATGACCAGCGGTGTGGCGATGGCCGCCAACCACGTCATGATCTTCAGGGTGTACGGGCTCGACGAGGCGTTGGTGACCGTCAGGCTCCAGTTCCCGTTCAGGCTGGACGGCATGACGTTCGGGAAGAGCGAGAGGAAGAACATCGCCACCACGGCCACGATCGTGACGCCGGACAGCGCGAACGACCATCCCTCCCGACCTGCCTGATTCGCCACCAGGGCGGCCACGAGGGCTACGACGGCCAGGACCAGGGCCACCAGGCTCCTGCCGTTTCCGGTGTCGGCCTGTGTCCACAGCAGGAACACCAGCGCCACGACGGCCGCGACCAGGCCGACCCACCGGGCCAGCCGCCGCGCCCGGACCCGGATGTCCCCGACGGTCTTGAGCGCCGTGAACACCGCCCCGTGGAAGGTGAACAGGGTGAGCGTCACCAGACCGCCGAGCAGGGCGTAGGGGTTGAGGAGATCCCAGACGGTGCCGACGTACTCGAAGTTCTGGTCGATCTTCACGCCTCGCACGATGTTCCCGAAGGCCACGCCCCACAGGAACGCCGGGAGCAAGGAGGTCCAGAAGATCGCCGTTTCCCAGTTGCGCTGCCAGTTCTCCTCCGGCCGCTTGGCCCGGTACTCGAAGGCGACGCCCCGGACGATCAGACAGACCAGGATGAGCAGCAACGGCAGGTAGAAGCCGGAGAAGAGGGTGGCGTACCACTCCGGGAAGGCGGCGAAGGTCGCGCCGCCCGCGGTGAGGAGCCATACCTCGTTGCCGTCCCAGACGGGGCCGATGGTGTTGATCAGCACCCGGCGCTCGGGCCGGCTGCGGGCCAGCAGCCTGGTGAGGATGCCGACTCCGAAGTCGAAGCCCTCCAGGAAGAAGTAGCCCGTCCACAGGACGGCGATCAGGACGAACCAGACGTCGTGAAGTTGCATGACTGTTCCCCCGGCCTAGTACGAGAAGGCCATCGGCTTGTCGGCGTCACGGGTGTCGCCGCCGATCTTCGTGGGCGGGTTGAGGTCGGCGTCGGTCAGCTCGGGCGGACCGGCCTTGACGTATTTCGCGAGCAGCTTGACCTCGACCACGGCGAGGACCGCGTACAGCGCGGTGAAGACGGCCATCGAGGTGAGGACCTCGCCCTGGGAGACACCGGGGGAGACCGCGTCCCGGGTCTGCAGGACGCCGTAGACGACCCATGGCTGGCGGCCCATCTCGGTGAAGATCCAGCCCCAGGAGTTGGCGATCAGCGGGAAGGCCATGGTCCAGGTCGCGATGCGCCAGTACCAGGGGGTGAGCTGGGGGCTGAGCGCCTTGTTCTTGAACAGCACCAGGTGCGGCACCTCGTCGTCGCCGACCCTCAGGTGCTGCGGCAGCATGAACTTCTTGCGGGTCAGCCAGAGCCCGGCCAGCCCGATGGCGAAGGAGGCCATGCCGAAACCGATCATCCAGCGGAAGCCCCAGAAGGCGACCGGGATGTTGGGCCGGTAGTCGCCGGGTCCGAACTTCTGCTGCTCGGCCTTGTTGACGTCGTTGATGCCGGGAACGTACGAGTTGAAGTTGTCGTCGGCGAGGAAGGACAGCAGGCCCGGTATCTCGATGGCCACACTGTTGTGGCCCTTCTCCACATCGCCGTAGGCGAAGATCGAGAACGGCGCCGGCTTCTGGCCGTCCCACAGTGCCTCGGCAGCGGCCATCTTCATCGGCTGCTGCTTGAACATGACCTTGCCGAGGGTGTCGCCGCTGATCGCGGTGAGCATTCCGGCGATGACCACGGTGATCAGCCCGAGCCGCAGCGAGGTCTTCATCTCGCGGATGTGCTTCTTGCGGGCCAGGTGGTAGGCGGAGATGCCCACCATGAAGGCGCCGCCGGTGAGGAAGGCCGCCGCGAGGGTGTGGAAGGCCTGGCTGAGGGCCGTGTTCTGGGTCAGCACGGCCCAGAAGTCGGTCAGCTCGGCCCGTCCCCTGTCCTTGTCGATCTTGTAGCCGACCGGGTGCTGCATCCAGGAGTTGGCCGCGAGGATGAAGTACGCCGACAGGATCGTGCCGATCGAGACCATCCAGATGCAGGCCAGGTGGATCTTCTTGGGGAGCTTGTCCCAGCCGAAGATCCACAGACCGATGAACGTGGACTCGAAGAAGAACGCGATCAACGCCTCAAAGGCGAGCGGCGCGCCGAAGATGTCACCGACGAAGCGCGAGTAGTCCGACCAGTTCATGCCGAACTGGAACTCCTGCACGATGCCGGTGACCACACCCATCGCGATGTTGATCAGGAAGAGCTTGCCCCAGAACTTCGTCGCTCTGAGGTACTTCTCCTTCTCCGTGCGCACCCAGGCCGTCTGCAGCCCGGCCGTGAGAGCGGCCAGGGAGATCGTCAGCGGAACGAACAGGAAGTGGTAGACGGTGGTGATGCCGAACTGCCAGCGCGCCAGTGTTTCCGGCGCCAAAGCCAGGTCCACGTCGTCACTCTCCTTACTACGGCGTGGTGCAGCGACGGTTTGCCCCCTTTGTCACTCACATACAGGAGCAAACAGGACGCGCTTGTGAACGCGTTCACATTCACAAGCCATTATGACGCACTGATTTTCGGCCGAGAAGGGGGGGTCCCCCCTTCGCCTTCGCGTCAAGACCTTGGCAGCGACTTCAACATCTTGTTGAATTGCGCGCCATGCAGATACGCATTTCCTGGCCCGCGGGCTACATCACCGCGACCCTCGACGCAGGCACGCCGACCTCACAGGCCCTCGCCAAGGCCCTTCCGCTCGCTTCGACCGCGAGCACATGGGGCGAGGAGGTGTATTTCGACACAGGTATCGCTGTTTCACGTGAAACGGACGCACGTCAGGTCGTGGAACCGGGCACAGTGGTCTTCTGGACGGACGGCGACGCACTCGCCCTCCCCTACGGCCCCACGCCGATCTCGCGAGGGTCCGAATGCCGTCTCGCAAGTCCGTGCAATGTCCTCGGGAGTGTGGACGGGGACGCCGGCCTCCTGGCGACCGTACGAGACGGCGACCCCATCCGGGTGGAACTGATCGAGGAGTAGCGAGTAGCGGAGTAGCGCTCCCGCCGGGCTAGAGCTCCTTGCGGAACGCCTCCGCCACGTTCAGGAAGATGTCGTTCGCCTCGGCCTCGCCGACCGTCACCCGCACACCCTCGCCCGGGAACGGCCGGACCACCACACCGTGCTCCTCACAGGCCTGCGCGAACGCGGCCGTACGCTCCCCCAGCCGCAGCCACACGAAGTTGGCCTGCGTCTCCGGCACCGTCCAGCCCTGGGCCCGCAGCGCGTCGACCACGCGCTTGCGCTCGCACACCAGCGAGCCGACCCGGCCCAGCAGCTCGTCCTCGGCCTGCAGCGAGGCGACCGCCGCGTCCTGCGCGAGCTGGCTCACCCCGAACGGCACCGCCGTCTTGCGCAGCGCCGCCGCCACCGGCTCATGGGCGATCGCGAAACCGACACGCAGCCCGGCCAGCCCGTACGCCTTGGAGAAGGTCCGCAGGACACAGACGTTGGGCCGCTGCCGGTACAGCTCGACCCCGTCGGGCACCTCGGGGTCACGGATGAACTCCCGGTAGGCCTCGTCCAGTACCACCAGCACGTCGCTGGGCACGCGGTCGAGGAACCGCTCCAGCTCCGCCCGCCGCACCACCGTGCCGGTCGGGTTGTTGGGGTTGCACACGAAGATCAGCCGCGTCCGGTCGGTGATCGCGTCCGCCATCGCGTCCAGGTCGTGCACGTCCCCCGGCGTCAGCGGCACCTGCACCGACCGGGCACCGCTGATCTGCGTGATGATCGGGTACGCCTCGAACGACCGCCAGGCGTAGATCACCTCGTCACCGGGGCCGCTCGTGGCCTGGATCAGCTGCTGGGCGACACCCACCGAGCCGGTCCCGGTGGCCAGATGGGAGAGCGGTACACCGAAACGCTCGGACAGCTCGTTCATCAGCCCGGTGCAGGCCATGTCCGGGTAGCGGTTGAAGTCGCAGGCCGCCGCGGACACCCTCTCCAGCACGCCCGGCAGCGGCGGATACGGGTTCTCGTTGGAGGACAACTTGTAGGCGACCGGGCCGGCTGCCGTGGCCGGCTTGCCCGGCTTGTAGGTGGGGATACTCTCCAGCTCGGCGCGCAGCTTGGGGCTCGTCTCGCTCACCGCAGTCCTCCTAGCGACCACCGGCGGACCGTCGACACCGCCGGCTTCCAATACTTCTCACCTTATGAGGATTCGGCGTCGCTGCGTACAGGTGCGCGACAGACCCGCAGCGCAGGCGCCGCCCGAAGAAGAGGTGTATCTCACGTTCCCCAGCGGCATCAGGGGCATCAGCGTACGAAGGCGTACGTTTCGGGGGGCGCGCCGTACATATATCTATGCGCCGGTAGCTCACGCCGTGGCGCGCGTCCCCCATGAAGGTGAGTTGAGACCTCTTCGAGACATCGGGGCCTTGGCAGGTCCATACGCGTCGACAAGTCACGTCTTACTATTGGATCAGTCAACCTCCTTGCTTTCCAAGGGAGTTGGCCGTCAATGACCATGCAGAAACGTGCCTGTCAATGCGCGCATATGCGTCCGCACTACCCCACCGCATGAGCCCTACTATCGGCTCGCCATGACAGCAGCAGGGAAGCACCAGGTGAGCCGCGCGGAAACCTCACGTCGAGGCAGCCGGCCGGGTCGGGCGGGCATCAGGGACGTCGCCGCCGCCGCCGGAGTCTCCATCACGACCGTATCCGATGCCCTCAACGGCAAGGGCCGGCTCCCGGATGCCACCCGGCGTCATGTCCGCGAGGTCGCGGACCGGCTCGGGTACCGCCCTTCGGCCGCTGCCCGCACCCTCCGTACCGGCAAGTCGGGTCTGATCGGTCTGACCGTGACGACGTACGGGGATGAACCTTTCACCTTCACGGAGTTCGCGTACTTCGCCGAGATGGCCCGGGCCGCCACGTCGGCCGCGCTCGCCCGCGGCTACGCCCTGGTCATCCTGCCCGCGACCTCCCGCCATGACGTCTGGTCCAACGTCGCCCTGGACGGCACGGTCGTCATCGACCCCTCCGACCAGGACCCGGTCGTCAGCGAACTCGTCCGGCAGGGCCTGCCGGTCGTCTCCGACGGCCGCCCGGCCGGCCCCCTCCCCGTCACCGCCTGGGTGGACAACGACCACGAGGCCGCCGTACTCGGCATCCTCGACCATCTCGCCGACGCCGGCGCCCGCCGCATCGGCCTGCTCACGGGCACCTCGACGGACACGTACACCCATCTGTCGACCACCGCCTACCTGCGCTGGTGCGACCGGGTCGGCCAGGATCCGGTCTACGAGGCATACCCGGCGCACGACCCGTGCGCCGGAGCCGTCGCCGCCGACCGGCTGCTCGCCCGCCCCGACCGGCCCGACGCGGTCTACGGACTGTTCGATCCCAACGGCACCGATCTGCTCGCCGCCGCCCGCCGCTACGGCCTCCGCGTCCCCGACGACCTGCTGCTGGTGTGCTGCAGCGAGTCCACCGTGTACGCCAGCACCGAACCGTCCGTCACGACGCTCTCGCTGAAGCCGCGCCGCATCGGCACCGCCGTCGTCCAGCTCCTCATCGACGCCATCGAGGGCGTCGAGTCCGACCAGCCGGTCGAACAGGTGATACCGACCGAGCTGATCGTGCGTACCTCCTCGCAGCGGCGGCCACCGCGCACGACCGTCAGCCCGCCGCGGACACCGGACGAGAAGTAGCTCCCCGCCCCGCACCGGCCGGTGCGGGGCCCGGCCCGCGCGGGCCCGAGCCGGCCGGGTGAGGGTACGGTCGGCCGACAGCCGGCCGAACACCTGCCCAAACGGGGCGAAAGCCGCGGTGAACTGGAGTCTTGTTCCGATTCACTACCCCTGGGTCATCACACGGCGCGACGCGCATTCCTATGATGGGCCCACGACACCGCGGACCGCTGCGACCAGGCAGTCCGAAGCGGTGCAGATGCGGCGCGATGGTGGAGGGGTCTGATGACTCAGGGGGCCGGTCAGGGACCCGAGGCGGAGCGGACGGCGACGCTGCGCGACTTCCGGGTACCCGCGTACGTCCACGAGACCGGTCCGTACGGCAGCAGCGTCCATCCCGGCGACGTCGTCCCGGCCGCCGACGAGGCGTACCCCGAGGGCTACACCCCCACCCAGCGCGACCTGCCCGTCATCAACCGTGGCGACACCGTGCAGGTCCCCGTCGAGCCGGCCCCCGCGGGCCCGGCCGCACAGCCCGCGGCCGGGCCCGGGCCGCTCTACGTCGTCGGTGACGTCCACGGCTACCTGGACGAGCTGACGGCCGCCCTGCAGGAGCAGGGCCTGATCGACACCTCGGGCCAGTGGTGCGCCGGCACCACGCGGCTGTGGTTCCTCGGTGACTTCACCGACCGCGGCCCGGACGGCATCGGCGTCATCGACCTGGTCATGCGGCTGTCCGCCGAGGCCGCAGCGGCGGGCGGCTACTGCAAGGCCCTCATGGGCAATCACGAACTGCTGCTCCTCGGTGCCAAACGGTTCGGCGACACCCCCGTCAACTCGGGCGCGGGCACCGCCACCTTCCAGGCGGCCTGGCTGCTCAACGGTGGCCAGAAGACGGACATGGACCGCCTCCAGGACCACCACCTGCAGTGGATGGCCCGCCTGGACGCCGTCGAACTGGTCGACGGCTATCTGCTCGTCCACTCCGACACCACCGCCTACCTCGACTACGGCGACTCCATCGAGGCGGTCAACGACACCGTCCGTGAGGCTCTGACCCGTAACGACGCCGACGAGGTCTGGGACCTGTTCCGCAAGTTCACCAAGCGCTTCTCCTTCCGCGACGAGGGCGGTGCCGAGGCCGTGCGTTCCCTCCTCGATACGTACGGCGGCATCCGGGTCGTTCACGGGCACAGCCCCATTCCCTACCTCCTCGGCGAGGTCGGCTCCGAAGAAGGCGAAGAGAGCACCGGCCCGGTCGTCGAGGGTCCGCACGTCTACGCCGACGGGCTCGCCATCGCCATGGACGGCGGCGTGACCATGGCCGGAAAGCTGCTGGTCCGGCAACTTCCCCTGGATATCTGACCGTTTCGCGGGCAGTCGTCCCCCGACTGCGTACGCGCAGGCCACACGCAATTTCCGGCAATCCCCTGTCACCGCGCGCCGTCACGGCTCTACCATCGGCTTATCCGTAGCAGGCTCCCCTCCGTTTCTGCCCGACGGCTCGCCGGCGTGCGAGCCCCAAGCCCTACGGAGCATCGGGGGATGCACATGAACAGCGTTCCGCAGCATCTGCAGAGCGAGGACCGCCAGGAATTCGAGCGGCTCCTCGATGAGGCGCTGCGCTCCGCACCACACCGACCGGAACTGGCCGCTGTCGGACGGCGGCTCAATCCCGAACAACTGCGCACCATGGCACTCAACGCCTCCGCCCTGATCACGGCGGCCGCGGCGGCCGAGTACCAGCGGTACCTCGAGATCCGCGACCAACTGCGCCAACCGGCGCTCTCCGCTCCGCCGACCGCCGCCGGCTCCGCCGCGGACGGGGCCGCCTCGGCCGACACCGGGCTCGTCACCGCCCTCGGCGAAGCCGCCGAGAGCAGCGGCGCGGGCGCCATCGCGGTCATCGCCGTCCTGGCTCCCCTCCTCTCCGGAACCGCGGCGGTGGTCTTCCTGCTCGTCGGCTACATCCTGAAGATGCTGGACCCCGGGCACTCCCTCGCCGGGACCCTGCTCAGCACCGGCTGGGTGTTCGGCGCCATGACCGCGGCGGCGATCCTGGTCGCCGCCGTCGGGCTGCTGCTCACCGCCCTGCGCAACAGCACCACGGCAGACGCCCAGGCTCGGGACACGGCGAACGAGGAACTGGCCAGAGCCAGAGAGGCATGGCGGGACGCCCTGCTGGAGCGCGGCATCCTGCCCTTCCTCAGGGAGGCACTGGCCGAGCCCGGGCCGGCCGCCGTGCGCCACACGGCCCCGCCCGCACCGACCGGCCGCATACCGCGCCTGGGCTACGACCGTCCCGGCTTCAGCAGTCCCGACGACGGCACCGCGTCCGACCGGCCGAGCTTCACCAGCCCCGACTACACGAGCCCGGACTTCGGCGGCCCGGAGCACCGGCCCGAGTGACGGGCCGGCGTCATCGGACCGGGCGGCGCGTCGAGTTCACCGCATACGGTTCAGTCGGCGATCGGCAGGTACACCCGGTTGCCGGCAGCCGCGAACTCCTGCGACTTCTGCGCCATGCCCTCCTCGATCTCGGCCCGGCTGCCACCGTGCTCACGCCGGATGTCCTGCGAGATCTTCATGCTGCAGAACTTCGGGCCGCACATCGAGCAGAAGTGTGCCGTCTTGGCGGGCTCGGCCGGCAGGGTCTCGTCGTGGAACTCCCTGGCGGTGTCCGGGTCCAGGGCGAGGTTGAACTGGTCCTCCCAGCGGAACTCGAAGCGCGCGTCGGACAGTGCGTCGTCCCACTCCTGCGCACCGGGGTGCCCCTTGGCGAGGTCCGCCGCGTGAGCGGCGATCTTGTAGGTGATGACGCCGGTCTTGACGTCGTCCCGGTTGGGCAGGCCCAGGTGCTCCTTGGGAGTGACGTAGCAGAGCATCGCCGTGCCCCACCAGGCGATCATCGCGGCGCCGATGCCGGAGGTGATGTGGTCGTACGCCGGCGCGATGTCCGTGGTCAGCGGGCCGAGCGTATAGAACGGAGCTTCATCACAGATCTCCTGCTGAAGGTCGATGTTCTCCTTGATCTTGTGCATCGGGACGTGCCCCGGGCCCTCGATCATGGTCTGTACGTGGAAACGCTTGGCGATCCGGTTGAGTTCCCCGAGCGTCTTCAACTCCGCGAACTGCGCCGCGTCGTTGGCGTCGGCGATCGATCCCGGCCGCAGGCCGTCGCCCAGCGAGTACGTGACGTCGTAGGCGGCGAGGATCTCGCACAGCTCTTCGAAGTTCTCGTACAGGAACGATTCCTTGTGGTGTGCCAGGCACCACGCGGCCATGATCGAGCCGCCGCGCGAGACGATGCCGGTCTTGCGGTTGGCGGTGAGCGGGACATACGGCAGCCGGACGCCCGCGTGGACGGTCATGTAGTCCACGCCCTGCTCGGCCTGCTCGATGACGGTGTCCTTGTAGATGGCCCAGGTCAGTTCCTCGGCCTTGCCGTCGACCTTCTCCAGGGCCTGGTAGAGCGGCACCGTGCCGATGGGCACGGGGGAGTTGCGCAGCACCCACTCACGGGTGGTGTGGATGTTGCGGCCGGTGGACAGGTCCATGACCGTGTCGGCGCCCCAGCGGGTCGCCCAGGTCATCTTCTCGACCTCTTCCTCGATGGAGGACGTCACCGCGGAGTTTCCGATGTTGGCATTGACCTTCACCAGGAACCGCTTGCCGATGATCATCGGCTCGATCTCCGGGTGGTTGACGTTGGCCGGCAGCACGGCCCGGCCGGCCGCGATCTCCTCGCGGACCACCTCGGGCGAGACGTTCTCCCGGAGAGCCACGAACTCCACCTCCGGGGTGATCTCGCCGCGGCGGGCATACGCGAGCTGCGTCACCGCCTGGCCGCTGCGGCCCCGGCGCGGCTGGCGCGGGCGTCCGGGGAAGACCGCGTCCAGGTTCCGCAGCCCGCCGCGCGGTGAGGTGTGCTTGACCCCGTCGTCCTCGGGGCGGACCGGACGGCCCGCGTACTCCTCGGTGTCGCCGCGGGCGATGATCCAGTTCTCCCGCAGCGGCGACAGGCCCCTGCGGACGTCCGTGTCCGCGGACGGATCGGTGTACGGGCCCGAGGTGTCGTACAACGTGACCGACTGCCCGTTCGTGAGGTGCACCTGACGGACCGGCACGCGCACGTCGGGGCGCGAGCCTTCGACGTATGCCTTGTGCCAGCCGATGGACTTCCCGGCCTCCTCGGACTTCTCGTCCTGAACGGAGGCAGGCGTGCGTACGTCCTTGTTGGTCATGAGACCTACTCCCTACGCCGGCATTACCCGGTAACAGGTTCGGCGGTCGACGCAGCGGCTTCCGTCTGCCGATGTCTCCTGTGAAACAGCGCTCGTTCCACGTGAAACATCGCATCTACGGAGGTCAGCGCCCTCTCAGCCCGGTGCTCCGAGCTCCCGCGTGTGCAAAGGTGCCTCCACGCTAGCGTCATGTGTGGCGCGCTGAACAGTGGGCCCCACCGGTTCTTGGGATGATCGGGCGGTGACCAGGATGGAGCAGTACCCCTACCAGCCGCCCGAGCCGCACCACCGAGACGGCGCGTCACGGGGCACCGGGCACGGCCACCGTGCTCATGAGGGCGGCGGTGACGGCGGTCCCGGGCCCGGCCACTCGCATGGCCACAGCCACGGCCCCGCCGCGCCCGTCTCCCAGCACCTGCGCAAGGTCATCGCCGCGATCCTGGTCCCCTTCACCGCGGCTGTCCTGGTCGGCCTCGTGGTGCTCTGGCCCGGGCAAGCCCCCTCCCACAAGCGCACCGGCGTCGGCTTCGACCGGCAGACCCAGCAGGCCACGGTCACCCGGGTCGTCGAGGTCAGCTGCAAGTCGGTGAACGCCTCCGGCGGCCCCTCCACCGGCGACACCTCCACCGCCGAGGGCACGTCGGCGCAGCAACGGGGCGACGGCACCTGCAAGAAGGCGACCGTCCAAGTCGACACAGGGAAGGACAAGGGCCGTACGTTCACCGAGATCGTGCAGCCCGACCAGACGCGGCAGCTGCACCAGGGCGAGAAGGTCGTGGTCGCCTACGAGCCCTCGGCCCCGAAGGAACTGCAGTACGCGGTGACCGACGTGAACCGGCAGTTCCCGATGGCGCTGCTCGCGGGAATCTTCGCGGTGGCTGTCGTCCTGGTGGGCCGGCTGCGCGGTGTCATGGCGCTGGTCGCGCTGGCCGTGAGCTTCCTGGTGCTGACCCTGTTCATCCTCCCGGCGATCCTGGAAGGGGCGAATCCGCTGGTGGTGGCCGTGGTCGGAGCGAGCGCCATCATGCTGATCGCCCTGTACATGTGCCATGGCCTGTCGGCCCGTACGTCGGTGGCGGTGCTCGGCACGCTGGTCTCCCTCTCACTGATCGGAGTGCTCGGCTCGCTGTTCATCGGCTGGGCCGCGCTGACCGGCAACACGGACGACAGCACGGGCCTGATCCACGGCCTGTATCCGTCGATCGACATGAGCGGTCTGCTGCTGGCCGGCGTCATCATCGGTTCGCTCGGCGTCCTGGACGACGTGACGGTGACCCAGACATCGGCCGTCTGGGAACTGCACGAGGCCAACCCGTCGATGGGCTGGCGGGGGCTGTACCGGGCGGGTATCCGCATCGGCCGCGACCACATCGCCTCCGTGGTCAACACCCTGGTGCTCGCCTATGCCGGTGCAGCACTGCCGTTGCTGCTGCTGTTCTCGATCGCGCAGAGCAGCGTGGGGACCGTCGCCAACAGTGAGCTGGTGGCCGAGGAGATCGTGCGCACGCTGGTGGGCTCGATCGGCCTGGTCGCATCGGTCCCGGTCACCACGGCGCTGGCCGCGCTGGTCGTCTCGGCCGACCGCCCCGGCCCGGATGCCACGGCACCCGCCGGGGCCCGGCCCGCTCCGGCGCGCGGCGGCCGGGGACGGCGCCGGAAGCGGTGAGTACGGCACGGGCGCCATCCCCTGAAGAAGCGTTCCTGCAAGGTTTCCGGGTCCACGGTGGAGCGCCTGGCACCCCTGCCGCACAGCTTCAGCCGGCGCTCTGTTCCTCGGCCAGGATGCGGTCCAGAGCCTCGTCGAGGTGAGCGTCGAAGTCGGCCAGCGCACCCTCCTGACCGAGCGGCACGAGCTTGTCCGTGCGGTCGAGGAACGCCACCAGCGGCGGCGCCGACGAACGGAACAGGGCTTTGTCACCGCCGACCTGAAGCCTGATCAGCACCTCGCCCAGCACTTCGGAATCGGCGGGTGCGATACGCACGTCCCCCTCCCCGCACGGCCGGCCGACCCCGTCGATCAGCAGTTCGCGCCCGAAGGCCCAGGTCACCGGCGCGTCACCGGGAAGGTGAAAGGTGAGCCGCACGGCGTAGGGATCGTGGGTCTCGTAGCGCAACTCCACCGGGATGCGGAAGGAGAGCTCCTCCGACACGAGAAAGCTCATCATGACTTCTGCCTGTACGGACTCGCGCATCGCCTACCCCGTCATATGACGTCGACTGGCCGGGATTGATCCCTCTGACCGTGGACAAATCTTGCTCAACGTACACGACAGATCACAAGGAGTAAGTTTTCAGATACTGATAGAGAAGGTGAGCGTGCCCAGATGCCGCCCGATCCCGTCCTGCAGCCGACGAGCCGCGGGCAGCAGCCGGTCGGCCTGGTGGGCGGGAAGCGAGATGGCCACGGTGGCCGCGGTGGTGCCGACCGTGATCGGGACCGCCGCGCAGACCGTCCCGACCGCGTACTCCTGACGCTCCACCACCGGCTCCATCCGCCGCGTCCGAGCCAGCCGGCGCAGCAGCGCGTCGTTGTCCCGCACCGTGTACGGCGTGACGGTCCGCACCGGGTACCGGGCGAGATGGTCGCGTCGCGCGTCCTCGTCCAGCTGCGAGAGCAGACACTGACCGATCGCATGCGCATGGCCGGTCTCGCGGAAGTCCGCCCACTCCTGGACCGCGGGCGTTTGAAGGGAGTCGGAGACACACATGATCTCGATCTCGCCCTCCCGGTACATCGCGTAATACACCGGCGCACCGATGCAATCGCGCCAGTGCGCGAGCGTGTCCGCCACCGTGCTGCGACGTTTCTGCCGCGCTCCACTGGATCCCAGCCGCTCCGCCGCTTCACCGAGGAAGAACAGCCCCTTCTCACGGCGCAGATAGCCCTCGTGCACCAGAGTGCGCAGCAGGTGGTACGTCGTGGGCAGAGCGAGACCGGTTTCGCGCGCGAGTTGTTTGGCGGGGGCGCCGTAGGCGTGCGTGGCGACGGTCTCCAGCAGGCGCATGGCGCGCTGGACGGATCCGATGAGCGTCGCGTTGGGTGTGGCCGCGGGGGCGGACGCGTCGGCAGCCTGTGGTTCCGGCCTGTCGGCGGAGGGCCTCGGTCCGGGGAGGCCGGCGGGATGCGACGGCTTGGGGATGTCCGCGACGTGGCCCTGTGGCTGGCCCGGGACGGCCAGGGGAGCCGATCGCTGGACGGGGGGAGCACCGGGGCGTGGTGCGGCGGCTGCCTGGGGGTCTGCCGGTGCGGTGTCGACCGTGGCCAAGGGTAGGTCACTCCCGAGGGGCGAGGGGGAGCCCGTGCGGGGGAAGAGCACGGAGGGGGCTGCGCCACCCACGGCGCCGGAACCCCCGTGGGGAGTTCCGGACTCTAATCGCCCGCCACCGCGTGCAGCCGGCTCCGGGGAAAACTTCCCTCCCCCGAGGGAACCGATCCTTCTCTCATCGAGCACCGGTTCCCAGATGCCTCACCAGTCGCTGCGCGACGACGAGTTCCCCGTGAACTTGCGCACGATGTAGATCAGGCCGCCGACCAGGGCGACGAAGACCAGCGCCTTGAACAGCAGGCCGATCACGAAGCCGACCACGCTCGCTATCAGGCCGCCGAACACGACCAGGGCGATGACCGGCACCGCGACCCACTTCACCCACCACGGTAGTCCCGCGAAGATCTCCCGCATCGCCCTCGTCCTTTGCGTCGTCGTGCGTTGTCGATGTTCCGCACTCGATGCTAGGGCCGCCGAGGGCGTCCACGGGGGTCTGGCGTCCCTTGTCCTCCCCTGACCTGTCCCCTAGGGAACCCTGGGGTCCGGCATCACGCCTCGGGCGGAGAGAACACGACGAGCACCCTGAGGTCCTCGCTGATGTGGTGGAACTTGTGGGCGACACCGGCGGGCACGTACACGACGCTGCCCCGCGCCACCTGGGTCGTCTCCAGGCCGACCGTGAGGGAGGCCCGGCCGCTGACCACGACGTACACCTCGTCCTGGTGATGCGGCTTCTGCGGGTCGTGTTCGCCCGCGCCGAGGGCGTAGAGGCCGACCGACATGTTCCGCTCGCGCAGGAACTGCAGGTAAGCACCCTCGTTGGCGGCGCGTTCCGCCTCCAGGTCGTCCAACCGGAATGCCTTCATCGCCGTTGTCGCCCTCGCCTCACCGTTCGCCGTGCCCGTGCACGTCGTCGCACCCGCTCGCCGCCCGTCCGGTCACTGTCCCGTCCGGTCTGCCACGATCAGACACATGAAGAATTTCGTAGTCAAGACGATCGCCAACGCGGGCGCCCTGGCGGTCGCCGTGTGGCTGCTCGACAAGATCACCCTGACCGGTGACAACACCGCCAAGAAGGCCGGCACGCTGATCGTCGTCGCCCTGATCTTCGGCTTGGTGAACTGGCTGGTCAAGCCGGTCGTGAAGGTGCTCACCTTCCCGCTGTTCATCCTCACCCTGGGCCTGATCACCCTGGTGGTGAACGCGCTGATGCTGCTGCTGACCTCCTGGGTCTGCGGCAAGCTCGACCTG
>NZ_JBEZBT010000055.1:0-54818 GCF_040647235.1 Streptomyces sp. NPDC042638 | reverse complement strand
CACCCCCTATAAAAACACCAACCCCCACACATACTCACCCAACCCGCCGCTCTCCCTCGTTGTGCCGGCCGCGGTCCTGGGTGGGGGGGCGCCCCCCGGAAACGGGGGGCCCGCCCCTCACGTCGTACCGCCGTTACTTCTTCTTCGCGCCGCGCTTCTCGCGCACGCGCACCGAGATGTGGATCGGGGTGCCCTCGAAGCCGAACTCCTCGCGCAGCCGGCGCTCGATGAACCGCCGGTAGCCCGCCTCGATGAAGCCGGAGGCGAAGAGCACGAACCGGGGGGGCTTGGTGCCGGCCTGGGTGCCGAACAGGATGCGCGGCTGCTTGCCGCCCCGGACGGGGTGCGGGTGGGCCGAGACCAGCTCGCCGAGGAAGGCGTTCAGACGGCCGGTGGGGACGCGGGTCTCCCAGCCGGCGAGGGCGGTCTCGATGGCCGGGACCAGCTTCTCCATGTGGCGGCCGGTACGCGCGGAGACGTTCACCCGCGGGGCCCACGCCACCTGGCCCAGCTCGGTCTCGATCTCCCGCTCCAGGTAGTAGCGGCGCTCCTCGTCGAGGGTGTCCCACTTGTTGAAGGCGAGGACGACCGCACGGCCCGCCTCCACGGCCATGGTGACGATGCGCTGGTCCTGGACCGAGATGTTCTCGGACGCGTCGATCAGGATGACGGCGACCTCCGCCTTCTCCACGGCGGCGGCCGTGCGCAGGGAGGCGTAGTAGTCGGCGCCCTGCTGGAGGTGGACGCGCTTGCGGATGCCCGCGGTGTCCACGAACTTCCAGGTCACCCCGCCGAGTTCGATCAGCTCGTCGACCGGGTCGCGGGTGGTGCCCGCCAGCTCGTTGACGACGACGCGCTCCTCGCCCGCGACCTTGTTCAGCAGGGAGGACTTGCCGACGTTCGGGCGGCCGATGAGCGCGATACGGCGGGGGCCGCCGACGGCGGCGCCGAAGGTCTGCTCGGGCGCCTCGGGCAGCGCCTCCAGGACGGCGTCCAGCATGTCGCCGGTGCCGCGGCCGTGCAGGGCCGAGACCGGGTGGGGCTCGCCGAGGCCCAGGCTCCACAGGTAGGAGGCGTCGGCCTCGCCGCTCGGGCCGTCGACCTTGTTGGCGCACAGCACGACCGGCTTGCCGGCCTTGCGCAGCAGCCGTACGACCGCCTCGTCGGTGTCGGTCGCGCCGACCTTGGCGTCGACCACGAAGACGACCGCGTCGGCCGCCTCGATCGCGTACTCGGCCTGTGCGGCGACGGAGGCGTCGATACCGAGGACGTCCTGCTCCCAGCCGCCGGTGTCGACGACCTTGAAGCGGCGCCCGGCCCACTCGGCCTCGTAGGTGACGCGGTCGCGGGTGACGCCCGGCTTGTCCTCGACGACCGCCTCACGGCGGCCGATCACCCGGTTCACCAGGGTCGACTTGCCGACATTGGGGCGGCCGACGACGGCGAGCACGGGCAGCGGACCGTGGCCCGCCGCCTCGATGGCGCCCTCGACGTCCTCGATGTCGAAGCCCTCTTCCGCGGCGAGCTCCATGAACTGCGCGTACTCGGCGTCGCCGAGAGCCCCGTGCTCGTACTCGTGCTCGGCCGAGCCGTCGGGCTGGATGTCGTCGTTCATGAAGTCCGTACCTCGTTGTTCATCGTGGTGATCGGTGGAGCACCCCTCGTGGGCTGATCCACTACTCAAGTGTCGCCTAGCGCCCGGTCAGGCGCCTGGCGTTTTCCAGGTGGCTGGTGAGCTGCTTCTGGATGCGTTCGGTCGCCTCGTCCAGCGCCGCGCGGGTGCGCCGCCCGGACCCGTCGCCCGCCTCGAAGGGGTCACCGAAGACGACGTCGACGCCGGAGCGCAGCGGGGGCAGTGCCTTTATCAACCGTCCGGGCCGCTCGGTGCTTCCCAGAACCGCCACGGGGACCACCGGGGCCCCGCTGCGGACCGCGAAGTAGGCCAGCCCGGCGCGCAGCGAGGCGAAGTCGCCCTCGCCCCGGGTGCCCTCCGGGAAGATGCCCAGCACTCCCCCGGCCGCCAGCAGGCCGAGGGCCTGGGTGATGGCGGTGCGGTCGGCGGCGGCGCGGTCCACCTTCAGCTGGCCGATGCCGGTCAGGAAGGCGTCCAGCGGGCCGATGAAGGCTTCCTTCTTGATCAGGAAGTGTGTGGGGCGGGGTGCCACGCCCATCACCATCGGGCCGTCGATGTTGTGGGAGTGGTTCACGGCGAGGATGACCGGGCCGGTGGCCGGCACCTTCCAGGCGCCGAGCACCCGCGGCTTCCACAGCCCGTACATGAGACCGACGCCGATGCGCCGGCCGATCTCGGCGCCCCGCTCGGAGGGAACCGGTGGAAGGCTCACTTCCCGGCTCGCTTCTCCTCGACCAGGGTGACGACGCACTCGATGACCTGGGCGAGGGTGAGCTGGGTGGTGTCCACCTCGACCGCGTCGTCGGCCTTGGCGAGCGGCGAGGTCTTGCGGCTGGAGTCGGCGGCGTCGCGCTTGATCAGTGCCTCACGGGTGGCGTTGACGTCGGCGCCCTCCAGCTCACCGCTGCGGCGGGCGGCGCGGGCCTCGGGCGAGGCGGTGAGGAAGATCTTCAGGTCGGCGTCCGGGAGGACGGTCGTACCGATGTCCCGGCCCTCGACCACGATGCCCCGCTCGGCGGCGCCGGCCAGCGAGCGCTGCAGGTCGGTGATCCGCGAGCGCACCTCGGGCACCGCGCTGACCGCGCTGACGTGGGAGGTGACCTCCTGGGTGCGGATCGGGCCGGCGACGTCCACGCCGTCGACCGTGATCGTGGGTCCGGCCGGGTCGGTGCCGGAGATGATCTCCGGCTTGCCGGCGACGGCGGCGATGGCGGTCGGGTCGTCCAGGTCGATGCCGTTGCTCACCATCCACCAGGTGATCGCCCGGTACTGGGCACCGGTGTCCAGGTAGCTGAGGCCGAGCTGGGCGGCCACGGCCTTCGACGTGCTCGACTTGCCCGTGCCGGAGGGACCGTCGATCGCGACGATCACGGGCTTGGCGGTCGGGGCGGCGCCGTGTTCCACGGGGGACACCTTCCTGGTGAAGGGTGGTGAGCGGGGGTCGGGGGCACGAGGGCGCCCCGGACAAGGTTACTGGCTCGCGGGAGGGGCCCTCGCCGGGCGTCACTGGCGCAGTGCCCAGCCCCGCTCGCGCAGCGCCTCCCGCAGGGAGACCGCCGCCTTCGGCTCGACCATGAGCTGCATCAGACCGGCCTGCTGTCCCGTCGCGTGCTCGATGCGGACGTCCTCGATGTTGACGCCGGCCCGGCCCGCGTCCGCGAAGATGCGGGCCAGCTGGCCGGGCTGGTCGTCGATGAGGACGACGACGGTCTCGTACACGCGCGGGGCGCTGCCGTGCTTGCCGGGTACCCGCACCTGGCCGGCGTTCCCGCGGCGCAGCACGTCCTCGATGCCGGTGGCGCCCTGGCTCCGCTTGGCCTCGTCGGCGGACTGCAGGGCGCGCAGCGCCTGGACCGTCTCGTCCAGGTCGGCGGCGACGTCGGAGAGCAGGTCGGCGACCGGGCCCGGGTTCGCCGACAGGATGTCGATCCACATGCGTGGGTCGGAGGCGGCGATGCGGGTCACGTCCCGGATGCCCTGCCCGCACAGCCGTACGGCGGCCTCGTCGGCGTGCTCCAGGCGCGCGGCGACCATGCTGGACACCAGGTGGGGCATGTGGGAGACGAGGGCGACGGCGCGGTCGTGGGCGTCGGCGTCCATGACGACCGGGACGGCCCGGCAGTGCGAGACCAGTTCCAGGGCGAGGTTCAGCACCTCGGTGTCGGTGTCCCGGGTCGGGGTGAGCACCCAGGGCCGGCCCTCGAAGAGGTCGCCGGTGGCGGCCAGCGGACCGGACTTCTCCCGGCCGGACATGGGGTGCGTACCGATGTACGCCGCCAGGTCCAGGCCGAGCGTCTCCAGTTCGCGGCGGGGGCCGCCCTTGACGCTGGCGACGTCCAGGTAGCCGCGGGCCACGCCCCGGCGCATCGCGTCGGCGAGCACCCGGGCCACGTGGGCGGGCGGGGCGGCCACGATCGCCAGGTCGACCGGCCCCTCGGGGGCCTCGTCGGTGCCGGCGCCCAGCGCGGCGGCCGTGCGGGCCTGCCCGGGGTCGTGGTCCTCGAGGTGGACGGTGACCCCGCGCTGGGCGAGCGCGAGGGCGGCTGAGGTGCCGATCAGACCGGTTCCGATGACGAGAGCGCTTCTCACTGGGCGATGTCCTTGCGCAGGGCCGCGGCGGCGCCGAGGTAGACGTGGCTGATGTCGGCGCGGGGCCGGTCCGACTCGATGTGCGCGAGGACCCGCACGACCCGCGGCATGGCGCCCGCGATGTCCAGTTCCTGGGCGCAGATGAGGGGGACGTCCACGATGCCCAGCCCGCGGGCGGCGGCGGCCGGGAAGTCGCTGTGCAGGTCGGGGGTGGCCGTGAACCAGATGCTGATCAGGTCGTCGGCGGTCAGCCCGTTGCGCTCCAGGACGGCGGTGAGCAGCGCTCCGACCTGCTCCTCCATGTGACCGGCCTCGTCCCGCTCCAGTTGGACGGCCCCCCGGACCGCTCGTACCGCCACGGCGCTGCTCCTCGCTGACGTGCGTCTGTTCTTGGTCCGTCCAGCGTAGTCAGCCCGCGCGGTACGGGCGCGCGCCGCCCGCGCGCTGAGACGATGTGAAAGATCTGGTATTTCCAGTTTGAGAAGCTTGTGCGGAGGTTTGACATGACCCAGCCCGCGACACGGCGCACGGTCCTCGCCACGGGTGCCGGCGCGCTCGCCCTCGGATGCGTGGGATGCGGCGGCAAGGACGGCGGCACCACGGCGCCGGCATCGCCGGCGTCCCCCTCCGGGATGGACACGTCCCACTCCGGCATGGACGGGATGGAGACGTCCCCCGCCGCGCAGGAGGCGGCCCCGACCGGAAAGCAACTGGCGAAGACCAGCGACATCCCGGAGGGCGGCGGCAAGGTCTTCAAGGAGCAGAAGATCGTGGTCACCCAGCCGAAGAAGGGTGACTTCAAGGCGTTCTCGGCGATCTGTACGCACCAGGGCTGCACGGTGAACCGGGTCGCGGACGGCACCATCGACTGCCCCTGCCACGGCAGCAAGTTCCACATCGCCGACGGTTCGGTGGCCCACGGTCCCGCGACCCGGCCCCTGGGCAAGGAGTCGATCAAGGTGTCGGGAAATTCGATCCACCTGGCCTGACCTGGCCGCGTTCTGCGAGCTGGCGCCGCGCGGCGCCTTTCTGTCCCGGCGGGCCTACGACATCACCCTCCCCCTTCGACCGTCACCCGGCGGCCGGAGGGGAAGGTGATCACGGCGTGGTGCTCTAGAGGTCGACTTCCTGCATCAGCATGCCGACCTCGGTGTTCGACAGGCGGCGCAGCCAGCCCGACTTCTGGTCGCCCAGGGTGATCGGGCCGAAGGCCACGCGCACCAGCTTGTCGACGGGGAAGCCCGCCTCCGCCAGCATGCGCCGCACGATGTGCTTGCGGCCCTCGTGCAGCGTCACCTCGACCAGGTAGTTCTTGCCGGTCTGCTCCACGACCCGGAAGTGGTCCGCGCGCGCGTAGCCGTCCTCCAGCTGGATGCCGTCCTTCAGGCGCTTGCCGAGGTCGCGCGGGATCGGGCCGACGATGTGCGCGAGGTAGGTCTTCTTCACGCCGTACTTCGGGTGCGTGAGGCGGTGCGCCAGCTCACCGTGGTTGGTGAGCAGGATGACGCCCTCGGTCTCGGTGTCCAGCCGGCCGACGTGGAAGAGCCGCGTCTCACGGTTGGTGACGTAGTCACCGAGGCACTGCCGCCCCTCCGGGTCCTCCATGGTGGAGACGACACCGGCGGGCTTGTTCAGCGAGAAGAACTGGTACGACTGGGTCGCCACCGTCAGGCCGTCGACCTTGACCTCGTCCTTCTCGGGGTCGACACGGCGGCCCTGCTCCAGCACGATCTCGCCGTTGATCTCGACCCGCGCCTGCTCGATCAGCTCCTCACAGGCCCGCCGGGAGCCGTAGCCCGCGCGCGCGAGCACCTTCTGCAGCCGCTCGCCCTCCTGCTCGGCGCCCGGGAAGGTCTTCGGGAGCTTGACGTCCTTCTTGCCGGCGTACCGCTCCCGGTTGCGCTCCTCGACCCGCGTCTCGTACTCGCGCGAGCGGGCCGGCTCCGTACGGCCGCTCTGCTGGGGCCGCTTCGGGCCGCCCTTGGCGCCGCCGCGGGCCGCGCCGCCGCGCCCGGCCTTGGGGCCGTCCTTGGTGGCCCCGGGGCCCACGTCGTAGCGGCGCTCCTCGGGGCGGGGCTTGCGGGGACGCCCCTGCCCCTGCTTCTGGTCCCTGTCGTTGCCGGCACCGCGGTGGTTACCGCGCCCGCCGCTCTTGCCGCTACCGCTGCTTCGCATCAAGGTTTCCGTCTTAGTCGTCTGCGTCCTGACCGCCGGGCGCGTCGGGCGCGTCCGGGTCGAACGACGGGACCCCTTCCTGGGTTTCGGCCTCGATCGCCTCCGCCTCGGGGAGGAAGGGCGCGAGCTCCGGAAGCTCGTCCAGGCCGCGCAGGCCCATCCGCTCCAGGAAGTAGTTCGTCGTCCTGTACAGGATCGCACCTGTTTCGGGTTCCGCGCCCGCCTCCTCGACCAGACCGCGCTGGAGCAGGGTGCGCATGACGCCGTCGCAGTTGACCCCGCGCACGGCGGAGACGCGGCTGCGGCTGACCGGCTGGCGGTAGGCGACCACCGCGAGGGTCTCCAGCGCCGCCTGGGTGAGCCGGGCGGTCTGGCCGTCCAGCACCAGCCGCTCGACGGCGGGCGCGTACGCGGCGCGGGTGTAGAAGCGCCAGCCGCCGGCCACGAACCGCAGCTCGAAGCCGCGGCCCTGCACGGTGTACTCGTCGGCCAGCTCGCGCAGCGCGTCCGCGACCTGCCGTTTCGGCCGCTCCAGCAGTTTCGCCAGGTGCTCCTCGGTCGCGGGCTCGTCCACGACCATGAGCATCGCCTCCAGGGCGGGCTTGAGGTCGAGCCCGGCCACGGTCCGCAGCCCGGCCTGGATCCCGGCGGTCTCCTCGCTCATGCCTTCTTCTCCTCGGGCTTCTCGGGCGGCCGGTCGAACTCGTCGGTGACCACGGGTGCCCTGTCCGCGTCCCCGCCGGTCCAGCGCACCGTCAGCTCGCCGAGCGCGGTCTCCTGCTCCAGGGCGACGGCCTTCTCCCGGTACAGCTCCAGCAGGGCGAGGAACCGGGCGACGACGGTGAGCGTGTCGTCGGTGTCCTCGATCAGCACCCGGAAGCTCGCCTCACCCAGCTCCCTCAGCCGCGCCACCACGAGCCCCGCCTGCTCCTGGACGCTGACCAGCGGGGCGTGGATGTGGTCGACGTACACCTGCGGCTTGGGCCTGGGCTGCATCGCCTTGACCGCCAGCCGGGCGAATCCCTCGGGGCCGATGCTGATGACGACCTCGGGCAGCAGCTCGGCGTGCTCGGGTTCCAGGCCGACGGTACGGGGGAAACGCCGGGCCTCGTCGTCGAGCCGCTGGTTGAAGATGTCGGCGATCTGTTTGTACGCGCGGTACTGCAGCAGCCGCGCGAACAGCAGGTCCCGGGCCTCCAGCAGGGCGAGGTCGGCCTCGTCCTCCACCTCGGCGGCGGGCAGCAGCCGGGCGGCCTTGAGGTCGAGCAGGGTGGCCGCCACGACGAGGAACTCGGTCGTCTGGTCCAGGTCCCAGTCGGGTCCCATGGCCCGGATGTGCGCCATGAACTCGTCGGTGACCTTCGACAGGGCGACCTCGGTGACGTCCAGCTTGTGCTTGGAGATCAGCTGGAGGAGCAGGTCGAAGGGCCCCTCGAAGTTGGCCAGACGCACCGTGAAGACCCCGTCGGGGACGTCCTGGCCCTCCTGGGGCACCGCGCCCCCCGGCTCCCGCCCGGCATCCCGGCGCTCCCCCTCGGGAAGCCCGGGCCCGCGCCCGGGAATCCGCGTCCCGTCTGCCGGGACCGCCGGGCCGCCCCCGGAGGCCTCCGGTTCGCCCTCGGGAAGCCCGGGCCCGCGCCCGGGAATCGGCGGTTCGTCCGCGGGGACCGCCGGTTTGCCCCCGAGGCCCTGCGGCTGCTCCTCAGAATCCTCAGGATCGCGAGAATCCTCAGCATCGCGCCCGGCGACTCCCGGCTCCGCCCCGGCGGCCTCAGGCCCGTGCCCGGGAGGCTCAGGCCCGCGTTCAGGAATCCGCGGCTCGTGCTCCGGTTCGAGCGGAGCAGCCGTCGGGCCTCGTCCCAGCGCGCGCCGACGGCCGGCGGGTGCGCCGGGGGCAGGGGCTGCGTTCGAGGTCATAGCCCCCGAAGGCTATCGCTACCGCCCGCGCAGCCGTCGTACGAGGATGCTCGCGTCCCCGCGGGACTCCAGGTCGGCCAGGACCACGGCCACCGCCTCGCGGACGATCCGCCCGCGGTCCACCGCGAGCCCGTGCTCGCCGCGGAGCACCAGGCGTGCGTGCTCCAGGTCCATCAGTTCCTCGGCGGAGACGTACACGGTGATCTTTTCGTCGTGCCGTTCGCGCCCGCTGGGCCGCCGGGCCGCCGCCCGCCCGCGCTTGCGCGGCTGCGCGGCGGCCGGGTCCTCCTGCGCCGCCTGGCGGCGCGCCGGGCGGGTGCGGGACTCGGCCGTCTCGGCCGGGTCGGCCTCCGCCGCCGCGTGCTCCGCGCCCTCTCCGTCGCCGCCCTGCACGGGCACCGACTGCGGTGTGTCCTCGGCGGCGGCCGTCTCGTCGCTCTCCCCCGCGGGAGCCGGCACCCGGGCCTCACCGTTGGCCGCACGGCGGGGAGCCGACGGCTGGAGCGCCATCCCCCCTGTCGTGCGGAAGAGTTCGTCGGCCCCCGGCAGACTCACTCGGCGTGACACCGGGCGAGCACCTCCCTGGCGAGCTGGCGATAGGCGGCGGCACCGACGGAGTTGGAGGCGTACGTGGTGATCGGCTCACCGGCGACCGTGGTCTCCGGGAAGCGGACCGTGCGTCCGATGACCGTGTGGTAGACGTGGTCGTCGAACGCCTCGACGACACGCGCGAGCACCTCACGGCTGTGCACGGTGCGCGAGTCGTACATGGTGGCGAGGATGCCGTCCAGCTCCAGCTCGGGGTTGAGCCGCTCCTGGACCTTCTCGATGGTCTCCGTCAGCAGGGCCACACCGCGCAGCGCGAAGAACTCGCACTCCAGCGGCACGATCACCTTGTGCGCGGCCGTCAGCGCGTTGACCGTGAGCAGGCCGAGCGAGGGCTGACAGTCGATCACGATGTAGTCGTAGTCGGGCAGCAGCGGCTTGAGTGCGCGCTGGAGCGTCGACTCACGGGCGACCTCGGAGACCAGCTGGACCTCGGCGGCCGACAGGTCGATGTTGGACGGCAGCAGGTCCATGTTCGGGACCGCCGTCTTCAGCAGGACCTCGTCCGCGGACATGCCCCGCTCCATGAGCAGGTTGTAGACGGTGAGGTCCAGCTCCATCGGGTTGACGCCGAGACCGACCGACAGCGCGCCCTGCGGGTCGAAGTCCACGAGCAACACGCGCCGGCCGTACTCCGCGAGCGCGGCACCCAGGTTGATGGTCGACGTCGTCTTGCCCACGCCGCCCTTCTGGTTGCACATCGCGATGATCTTCGCGGGGCCGTGGTCGGTCAGCGGGCCCGGGATCGGGAAGTACGGCAGCGGGCGTCCGGTGGGACCCACGCGCTCACGGCGCTGGCGGGCCGCGTCGGGCGCGAGCGTGGCCGCGTACTCCGGATCGGGCTCGTACTCGGCGTCGGGGTCGTAGAAGTGCCCCTCGGGCAGTTCGTCGTAGTCGGCGAAGTGGTTGTGGGGCGCGCCACTTCCGTCGCCGGCCATGGCGTTCACGTGATGGCCATCCATGCTCTGGTGTGCTGTCCCGACCACCTGCGGGCCGGAACTCTGGTGGGCTGCGAAGGTGCGCACAGCTACGGAGCCGACAGCCTCGAATCCCGCGGGGCCCTGGCCCCGGACCGGCATTCCTGGTTGACCACCCCCGGGAGAAAATGTCGACTCATTCACAAGTCGTCTTACCTCCTTGGTGACCAGGAAACTTCTAGACAAGGTCAGCGTGGCACCATGCCGACGGTTGGCGACTCTATGGCGTGTCGGCGGTCCGCAGCAACACAATCCGCCGGACCCGGCAGGATGTGTCGGCAATGAAACATCTCGCTGTCAAGGGCGTAAGGCCGTCGCACCGCAGGTTTCACCGGTGTGCGAATCGGTCGAAGGGTTACGTTCGAGGCGAGTTGAGCGAGAGCCGCAAAGTGACCATACACACATCCGGCCGGACCTTGTCGGGCAAGGTCCGGCCGGGTGCGCGCTGTTGACGACGCTTGTTGACGAATCGCCTTTTGGCGTCAGCCGAGCAGGGTCTCCAGCTCGACGTGGTCCAGGCCGTGGGCCTCGGCGACCTCCCTGTAAACGACCTTGCCGTCATGGGTGTTGAGACCCTTGGCGAGCGCGGCGTCGCGGCGCAGCGCCTCCACCCAGCCGTTGTTGGCCAGCGAGACGATGTACGGCAGCGTCGCGTTGGTGAGGGCGTTGGTGGAGGTGTTGGGCACCGCGCCCGGCATGTTGGCCACGCAGTAGAAGACCGAGTTGTGGACCTCGAAGGTCGGCTCGGCGTGTGTCGTGGGGTGGGAGTCCTCGAAGCAGCCGCCCTGGTCGATCGCGATGTCGACAAGAACACTTCCCGGCTTCATACGGGCCACCAGCTCGTTGGTGACCAGCTTCGGCGCCTTGGCGCCCGGGATGAGGACCGCGCCGATGACGAGGTCGGCGTCGAGGACGGCCTTCTCCAGCTCGAAGGAGTTGGACATGATCGCCTTGACCTTCGTACCGAAGATCTTGTCGGCCTCGCGCAGCTTGTTGATGTCACGGTCGAGCAGGGTCACGTCGAAGCCCATGCCGACGGCGACCTGGGTGGCGTTCCAGCCGGAGACACCGCCGCCGATGACCACGGCCTTGGCCGGGGTCACGCCCGGGACGCCGCCGGGCAGCACGCCACGGCCGCCGGCCGCGCGCATCAGGTGGTAGGCGCCGACCTGCGGGGCCAGGCGGCCCGCGACCTCGGACATCGGGGCGAGCAGCGGCAGGGCGCGGTTCGGCAGCTCGACGGTCTCGTAGGCGATGGCCGTGGTGCCGGACTCCAGCAGCGCGTCCGTGCACTCCTTGGAGGCGGCCAGGTGCAGGTAGGTGAAGAGGATCTGGTCCTTGCGGAGGCGGTGGTACTCCTCCGCAATGGGCTCCTTGACCTTCAGCAGCAGGTCGGCGGCGGCCCACACCTCGTCGGCGGTGTCGAGCAGGGTGGCTCCGGCGGAGACGTACTCCTCGTTCGTGATCGAGGAGCCGAGGCCGGCGCCCCGCTCGATGACGACCTGGTGGCCGTTGCGCACCAGCTCGTGCACACCGGCGGGGGTGATGGCCACCCGGAACTCGTTGTTCTTGACCTCGCGGGGGATGCCGACCTTCACGTCGATCACGGTCCTTGGCTCAGAGGGTATGGGGGTGCATTGAAGACGTACCCAGACATGCGGGGGCATACCGGGAGAAGCCGCAGGGGGACGCGGCAGAGCCAGTCTAATGAAGGTGTTCCGGCTGTCTAGCCTTTCATTGCATCAATCTTCGCTGGGTGTGCTACGGATTTCGCAGGCGTTAGCGTCCTGTTCCGGCTCCGCGTCGCCCTTCGGTGTCTCCTCACCCAGCATGCGCTCGGCCGACGCGCGATGCAGACGCGCCGACGCCGGATCGCCGAGCCGGTCCAGGGTGTCGGCGAGCCGCAGCTGGAGTGCCGCCTGCAGCCGGGCGTCCTCGGCCCGGCGCGCCCACTCCACGGCCTCCTGGCAGGTGCGCAGCGACTCCTCCGGCCGCCCCGCGTACTCCTGCACCCGGGCGATCTCGCTCAACGCCCGGGCGCTCGCGGCCACATCGCCGACCCTGCGGTAGCCGGCGAGGGCGGCCCGCCAGTTCCTGAGCGCCTCGCCGTAGCGGCCGGCGTAGGTGTGGGCGGTGGCGATCCGGCCGTACAGCCGGGCGGCCTCCGGGATCTCTCCCCGGGCCAGCCGCTCGGCCAGGGCCCGGCCGAACCAGTCGGCGGCCCGGTCGTGGTCCCCGAGCTCCTGGTGGGCGCCGCCTACGGATTCCATCGCGCGGCCGGTCGCGTACGGGTCGTTCGCCTCGCGTCCGGCGTCCAGGGCGGCCCGGTAGCGGGCCAACGCCTCCCGGGTGCGGCCGGTCTGCGCGTCCAGATCGCCCAGGTTCAGCAGGGCCGCGGCCTTCTCCCGGGGGAGCCCGCGCCGCTCGGCCACGTCCAGCACGAGCCGGTGCACGCCGTACAGGTCCGGTGCGGCCGCCTGTGTGCCGACATGCGCGGCCAGGGCCCTGACCAGCTGGGACATCAGCCGGCGGGCGAGAGTGTCCAGCTCTCCGTCGGCCACCGCCAGGCGCACGGACGCCAGCAGGGCCGGCCGCCGGATGCGCAGCCAGTCGGCGGCGGCCCGCGGGTTGGGGAAGCGCAGCGCCCGGGGCATGCCGCTCAGCTTCTCCCGGGCCTGCGGGCTGTCCGTCTCGGTGATCGCCCGGCAGGACTGGAGCAGCCGCACCGTCCGCTCCAGCATCCGGGCCCGGGCCAGCTGGAGTTCCGCGGGCCGCTCCTGGCTCTCGGCGAGCGCGCACAGCAGCGGGTGCAGACAGCCGGGGACCTCGTACTGGGGCAGCGGGGAGTCCACCGCTCGCAGCAGGCCCAGGGCGACGAGGTCGTCCAGGGTGGCGCGGGCGGCGTCGACCGAGCAGCCGGCCAGGGCCGAGGCGGTGTGCGGGTCGGCCAGTCCGGCCGGGGCGAGGGAGAGCAGTCGCAGCATCCGGGCGGCCGGGCCGGGCAGCTGGTCGTACACGAGCCGGAAGACGCGGGACAGCGGGGTGCCGTCCGCGCCGTCGGCCCCGTCCGCGAACTCCGCGTGCAGCCTCTTGGTGAGGTCGGAGACGGCGGCCTGGGGACGGGCGGCGAGCCACCCGCCGGCCAGCACCAGCGCGGTCGGATGGCCCTGGCACGCCTCCACCAGGCTCTCCGCGGAGCGCGGGTCGACGGTGACGCGGACCGCGCCGGTGTGCCGGGTGAGCAGCTCCACCGCGGACTTGGTGTCGAGCCCGCCCAGTGTGCAGGGGCGGACGTCCGCGATACCGGTGAGCGGGCCCCCGGACACCGCGACGGCCAGGCAGTCCGGGGTGTCCGGGAGCAGCGCGTCGACCTGTTCGGCGCCGGCCGCGTCGTCCAGCAGGAGCAGCGTCCGCCGGCCGGCCAGCGCCGTCCGCAGGGCAGCGGTGAGGTCGTCCTCGGCGGCTCCGGCGGGGGCGGGCAGGTCCAGCGCGGCGAGCAGGTCGCGGGCCACCTGCTCCACGGGCACCGGGGGGCCGCCGGGTTCGCTGAGCCGGGCCCGCAGCACTCCGTCGGGGTAACGGCCGGCGACGCGCCGGACGAGTTCCTCGGCGAGCCGGGTACGGCCGGAGCCGGGGCGGCCCGCGATGAGGAGCACGCGCGCGCGGGGCGCCTTGCGGCCGGAGAGGGTGTCCAGGCCCGCGCGCTCGATGTCGGCGCGCAGCTCCTTCAACTCCCTTGTACGGCCCAGGAAACGGCCCATCGCGACCGGCTGCGCGGACACCTCCACGCCGTCTGGGTCCACCGCCTGATCCGTCACGGGCCACACTCCCGTCCCACCGCACGCGCAAGCCCGCCGGTGTCTTCCGGTACGGGCGTTGATGAGCCTAGTTCACGCTCTGCGACGATCCCGGAGGAGCGCGGCGGACAGATCGCCCGATCGGATCAGGCGATCGTCACACCAGTACGCCGGACGGGTCCGGGTCAGGACGAGAAGGGACGCGCGGGCCACGGCGCGTCCGCGGGGCGCAGCGCGTCCAGGCCGTCCCCGCCCCGCGCCGCCACCAGGGAGAGGACCCCGACGGTCAGGCAGGTGTTGTGCAGGTCTCCGGCCAGGATGCGGCGCACCAGTTCCTCGACCGGCACGCGCGCGTGCTCCATGTCGGTCTCCTCGTGCTCCGCCTCGAAGCGCTCGCCCTCGGCCTCGGCCAGCTCCCTGGCGAGGAAGATCCGGACGGCCTCGTCGCAGCCGCCCGGGCTGGTGTACACGTCGGTCAGCACCCGCCAGTCCCCGGCCTTGACGTGCGCCTCCTCGTACAGCTCCCGCTGGGCGGCGTGCAGGGGGTTCTCGCCGGGCACGTCGAGCAGTCCGGCCGGGATCTCCCACAGCTTGTGCCGCACGGGGTGGCGGTACTGGTTGATCAGCAGGACCCGGTCCTCCTCGTCCAGGGCGAGGACGGCCACGGAACCGGGGTGGACCTGGTAGTCACGGCGGACCACCGAGCCGTCGGGCATGACCACGTCGTCCGTCCGGACGGAGGTCTTGTTGCCGACGAAGGGGGTTTCCGTGGCCCGGATCTCCCATTCCTCGGGGGTGTCCTTGATCGTCATGCCCTGTCCTCCCACACGCTCTTCCCAACAGACCGGCGACAAAAGAAACCGGGGTGCCCACCTTTGAAGGTATGCACCCCGGCCACCGTACAACTGGTCCGTTACTGCGCGATCTTCCGCTCGACCGAGGCCTTCACCAGGCCCGCGAAGAGCGGGTTCGCCCTGGTCGGGCGCGAGCGCAGCTCGGGGTGCGCCTGCGTGGCGACGAGGTATGGGTGGACGTCACGCGGGTACTCCACGTACTCCACGAGCTTGCCGTCCGGCGAGGTGCCGGAGAAGACGATGCCGGCCTTCTTCTCCAGCTCCGCGCGGTAGGCGTTGTTCACCTCGTAGCGGTGCCGGTGGCGCTCCTCGACGTACTCCTTGCCGTCGTAGACCTCACGGACGATGGAGCCCTCGGCGAGCTTGGCCGGGTACATGCCCAGGCGCATCGTCCCGCCCATGTCGCCGTCGCCGGCGACGATGTCCAGCTGCTCGGCCATGGTCGAGATCACCGGGTGGGCCGTGGCCGGGTCGAACTCGGTCGAGTTGGCGTCGGGGATGTCGGCCAGGTTGCGGGCGGCCTCGATCACGATGCACTGCAGGCCCAGGCACAGGCCCAGCAGCGGGATCCGGTTCTCGCGGGCGTAGCGGATGGCGCCGACCTTGCCGAGCACACCGCGGTCGCCGAAGCCGCCGGGGATGCAGATGCCGTCGACGTCGCCGAGCTGGGCCTTGGCGCCGGCCGGGGTCTTGCAGTCGTCGGAGGTGACCCACTTGATCTTCACGCGGGCGCGGTTGGCGAACCCGCCGGCCCGCAGCGCCTCGGTGACCGACAGGTAGGCGTCGGGCAGGTCGATGTACTTGCCGACCAGGGCGAGGGTGACCTCGTGGTCGGGGTTGTGGACGCGGTCCAGCAGGTCGTCCCAGGTCGTCCAGTCCACGTCGCGGAAGGGCAGGTCGAGCTTGCGCACGACGTAGGCGTCCAGGCCCTCGGTGTGCACGACCTTCGGGATGTCGTAGATGGAGCGGGCGTCGGGGCAGGCCACCACGGCCGCCTCGTCGACGTCGCACATCAGGGAGATCTTCCGCTTGATCGCGGTCGGGACCTCGCGGTCGCAGCGCAGCACGATCGCGTCCGGCTGGATACCGATGTTGCGCAGGGCGGCCACCGAGTGCTGGGTGGGCTTGGTCTTCAGCTCACCGGACGGGCCGATGTACGGCAGCAGCGAGATGTGCACCACGAAGACGTTGTCCCGGCCGACCTCGTGGCGGACCTGGCGGACGGTCTCCAGGAACGGCAGCGACTCGATGTCGCCGACCGTGCCGCCGACCTCCGTGATGACGACGTCGACCTCGTCCGTCGCCATGCGGCGGATACGGTGCTTGATCTCGTTGGTGATGTGCGGGATGACCTGGACCGTGTCGCCCAGGTACTCGCCGCGGCGCTCCTTGGCGATCACCGTCGAGTACACCTGGCCGGTGGTGACGTTGGCCGAGCCGTCCAGGTCGCGGTCGAGGAAGCGCTCGTAGTGACCGATGTCCAGGTCGGTCTCCGCGCCGTCGTTGGTGACGAACACCTCACCGTGCTGGAACGGGTTCATCGTGCCGGGGTCGACGTTCAGGTACGGGTCGAGCTTCTGCATCACGACACGCAGGCCGCGGGCCTTGAGCAGCATGCCCAGGCTGGAGGCGGTCAGACCCTTGCCGAGCGAGGAGGCGACACCCCCGGTGACGAAGATGTGCTTGGTCGTCGTAGATTTCGGCGGCATGGCCAAGAGGGGGCTCCCGTGGTCGCTGTCTGTGATGCGGTGCGGCTGCCGGTCCGGAGGTTCCCGGAGGTGCCGTCGCTGCGGTTCGGGGGTTTTTCTCCACCGGTCCACGGGCTACCAGGGTATCAGCGCCTGGGCGGGATGGCTCCCGGCAACGCTCCGCGCCCGGCCGTGCACAGGGCGGTTACACCACGCCGGTCCCTGCCGAGACTCTTCACCCTCTGGTCACTCGTTCGGCCCACACGGGTTGCCCACAGCGGCGCGCACATCATCTACGTGCGTCGTATCCTGCTCGGACACTCGCTGCCGAGCCCGGCCGGAACGACGGCACCACCCCCGCCACCATCACCCGGAACAACGAGAGCGCGGCAGTTCGTTGAGCAAAGACTGTCGTTTTGCCTCAGGGCTCGGCGGGCTGCTTTGCTTCACCGCTCAACGACGCACAACAACGACCCCTTGACCGCACTAGCGACAGCCCCCCTGTGCGGGGGTGACGTGGCCGTTCGACTGGAGTTGCACGTGGCCGGGCGCATCGAAGACTACGCACTCATCGGAGACATGCAGACCGCGGCGCTGGTCTGCCGGGACGGCACAGTCGACTGGCTGTGCCTGCCCCGCTTCGACTCGCATGCCATCTTCGCCGGCCTGCTGGGTACCGAGGAGCACGGCTTCTGGCGGCTCGGCCCGGCACACGCCGCCGAGTCCGAGCCGCCCGCGGCCGCCCGGCGGAGCTACCGCGGCGACTCGCTGATCCTGGAGTCGGAGTGGGACACCCCGCGCGGCACCGTCCGCGTGACCGATTTCATGCCCCCGCGTGACGGTGCCCCGCAGCTGATCCGGATCGTGGAGGGCGTCACCGGCCGGGTGCCGATGCGCTCGGCCCTGCGGATGCGGTTCTCCTACGGCCGGGTGGTGCCGTGGGTGCACCGGCACGAGGGCCGCACGGTGGCCGTCGCGGGGCCGGACTCGGTGTGGTTCGACACGGAGGCCGAGACCTACGGGAAGTCGCTGACGACGTACGCGGACTTCACGGTCGCCCCGGGTGACCGGATCGCCTTCACCATCTCGTGGGAGCCCTCGCACAAGCAGCCGCCGCCGCTGCCGGAGCCGGAGACCTCGCTGGAGGCGACGGAGACCTTCTGGCGCGAGTGGGTCGAGCACTGCACGTACCACGGGCCGTACCGCGAAGCGGTGGTCCGTTCGCTGATCACCCTCAAGGCGCTGACGTACGCCCCCACGGGCGGCATCGTGGCCGCCCCCACCACCTCCCTGCCGGAGGACATCGGGGGCGTGCGCAACTGGGACTACCGCTACACCTGGCTGCGGGACGCGGCGATCACCCTGTCCTCGCTGCTGCGCACGGGCTACCGCGAGGAGGCCCGCGCCTGGCGCGAGTGGCTGCTGCGGGCGGTCGCCGGCGACCCGGAGAACCTGCAGATCATGTACGGCATCGCGGGCGAGCGCGAGCTGGGCGAGGCCGAACTGGACTGGCTGCCGGGCTACGAGGACTCCGCCCCGGTCCGGGTCGGCAACGGCGCCGCGCACCAGCTCCAGCTGGACGTGTACGGCGAGGTCACCGAGGCCCTGCACCTGGGCCACATGACCGGCCTGGCGCGCAACGACTACGCCTCCCTGCTCCAGCTGAAGCTGATCCGCTACCTGGAGGACCACTGGCAGGAGCCGGACGAGGGCATCTGGGAGGTGCGCGGGCC
The DNA here is from genome assembly GCF_040647235.1 of Streptomyces sp. NPDC042638. Lineage (NCBI taxonomy): Bacteria > Bacillati > Actinomycetota > Actinomycetes > Kitasatosporales > Streptomycetaceae > Streptomyces > Streptomyces sp. NPDC042638. The sequence goes on along the minus strand of NZ_JBEZBT010000055.1, from coordinate 36,849 downwards.
GCGCCGGCACTTCGTGCACTCCAAGGTGATGGCCTGGGTCGCGGTGGACCGCACGATCAAGCTGATCGAGTCCGGTGACGCGGACGGCCCGCTGGAGCGCTGGAAGGAACTGCGCGACGACATCCACCGGGACGTGTGCGAGAAGGGCTACGACAAGGAGCGCAACACCTTCACCCAGTCCTACGGCTCCCAGGAGCTGGACGCCTCGCTGCTGCTGATCCCGCAGATGGGGTTCCTGCCGCCGGACGACAAGCGGGTGATCGGCACGATCGAGGCCATCCAGCGCGAGCTGTCCACCTCCGACGGGTTCATCCTGCGCTACCCCACGGAGGGCAAGGACGAGGGTGTCGACGGCCTGCCCGGCGACGAGGGCGCCTTCCTGGCCTGCTCGTTCTGGATGGCGGACGACCTGGCGATGATCGGCCGGGTGGACGAGGCCCGCAAGCTGTTCGAGAAGCTCCTCGGGCTGCGCAACGACCTCGGCCTGCTCGCCGAGGAGTGGGATCCGCGTCTGAAGCGCCAGGTGGGCAACTTCCCGCAGGCGTTCAGCCACGTCCCCCTGATCGACACCGCGCTGCGGCTGACCGCCTCGGGGGCGTACGGCGGCTGAGCGCGTGTAGGTTTCCAGATCCCGTGGCCACTTTCCATCAGCGATGGCCACCGCGTGGCCAATAGGCCACGGACATGGAAATCACGCTCCGTGGACGAGTAGTTCCCCTCTTCGTGTACAGGACTTCCCCGGTCGGCGTCTCCACTGCCGACCGGGGCAGAACCCCAGCGTTCGGCGGCGGCCAGTGGGGCCGCCTCGGAAATCCCGAGGGTTGGTGGTCCGATGGGTACAACGGTGGCCGCGCCGGTACGGCTGAGTGTCCGGCGTGGCGACGGGGCCGTGGTAGAGGACCTGGAGTGGTCGTCGGTGCCGCTCGGGCTGCTGCGGGAGGCCCGGCCGTGGAGGACGTTCCGCTGGTTCAAGGGGCAGCAGCACTACTCGGGCATCTACTGGTCGGCCACCGTGGGCGATCACGTGATCTACGAGTCGCGGCTGGAGCTGGGGCGGCTGATGTTCGCCGACTTCGCCCCGGAAGTGCGGCACATCGTCGCCCAGCCGTTCCTGCTCAAGGCCGATATCGATGGCAAGGTCCTCAAGCACATCCCGGACTATCTGCTGCTGACGGACGACGGTCTGGTGGTTGTGGACGTCAAACCGCGGCACCGGCTTGAGAAGCCGGAGGTCGCCTGCACCTTCGCCTGGACGCGTGAAGCGGTCACGTCGCGCGGGTGGCGGTACGAGGTGTGGAGCGAGCCGGATCCGCACGTGTTGGAGAACGTTCGGTTCCTGGCCGGCTATCGCCGCGCCTGGCTGTTCGACCCTGGCCTGGTGGCCGCTTTGCGGGCCGCTGATCTGGACGGGATGCCTTTGGGCGATGCCCTCCGGCTGCTACCGGAGTGTCCCCGGCCGCTGGTGAAGTCGGCGGTGCTGCACCTGCTGTGGTCCGGGCATGTGACGACCGCGCTGGACCAGCCGCTGAGCGCGGGGCACGTGCTGCGGAGGGCCGCATGAGCGGTGCGGGGACGAAGCTGGGGGTCGGGACGTACTTCCGGCTGGACGGCGAGACGGTCGAGGTCGTGGAGTTCGCCAGCCTGGCCACGGGCATGGAGGTCGTCCTCAAGGATGGCCGTGACCGACTGGCCCGGATGTCGCTGCGTGAGTTGCTGACCTCCGATCGCGCCGAGCTGATCCACGACACATCGGGCCCGTCTTCCACCGACGACGAAGACCTCGCGGCCGTCGTGCTGAACCGGCTGACCAAGGACGAGAAGAAGGCGGTCTTGGAGCGGGCCGAGCATGTCCGGGAGATGCTGACGGGTTACCGCTCCGGCAGCGAGGACCTTCCCCGGCCCGACGAGCCACGGCCTCAATATGCCCCTGGTCTGCCGCTGAAGGTTCGGTATGAGGCCAAGGCGGCGGAACTGGGGGTGTCCGCCCGGTCGACGCGCCGGTGGGCACAGGCCTTCCGCGAACACGGCGAGGCTGGCCTGGTGCCGAGGACGGCGGGGGCGGACGGCGGGCTGAGCAATGCCGATCCGCGCTGGGTCGAGGCCGCGGAGGAGGTGCTGAACGAGTACGAGGAGGAGTCACGGCCCTCGGTGAAGGTGGTGTTGGAAGAAGTCGAGGCCCGCGTCAAGACCAAATTCAAGCTGGTCAAGGTACCGGTGCCGCCTCAGACAACGGCCTACCGGTGGATGCAGGAGCTGGAGCGGCGCCATCCGACGTTCCGGCTGAGTACCCAGCGAAACCGAGACATCGCCGACCGCCCGCGGGGCGTCTACGGGAAGCTGCGGCCTACGCGTCCGGGCGAGTACGTGCTGATGGACACCACGCGACTGGACGTGTTCGCACTCGACCCGGTGACGCTGCGGTGGATGCAGGCGGAGCTGACCGTCGCAATGGACTGGTACACCCGCTGCATCGTCGGTCTGCGGGTGACTCCCGTGTCGACGAAGGCCATCGACGCGGCAGCCGTCCTCTACCAGGCCTATCGCCCCCAGCCGGTTCCTGAGAGCTGGCCGAGCGAAGCGGCCTGGCCCGAGCACGGCATTCCGCGCGGGGTGCTGCTGGAGGCCGAGGCCGTCCACGGACCCCTCACCGGAGTCTGGGGCCCGAAGGTGGCTCCGGAGACGTTGATCGTCGACCACGGCAAGATCTACCTGTCGGCGCATTTGACCAGCGTCTGCCGCCGGATGGGCATCTCGGTGCAGCCGGCGAGACTGCGCACGGGCCGGGACAAGGGACCGGTGGAGCGGTTTTTCCGCACGCTTCGGGAAGATCTGCTGCAGCGGCTGCCCGGCTACAAGGGACCAGACATCCACTCGCGCGGCCTGAACCCGGAAAAAGACGCCTTCTTCTTCCACCACGAGCTGGAGGCGATCATCCGCGAGTGGACAGCAGTGACGTATCACCGCAGGCCACACGAGGGCCTCCTCGATCCGCACCTGCCGAAGGTGGAGTTGTCTCCTGCGGCAATGTTCGAGCATGGGCTCGCGCGGGCGGGTTACATCGAGGTGCCCCGCGACCCGCACCTGGCCTACGAGTTTCTCGACGTCACGATGCGCACCGTCCAGCACTACGGCGTCGAGATCAACAGCCGCCGCTACAACGGCGACTGCCTCGACGGGCTGCGGGACATGGCCGGCTCCGACATCGACCTGGACAAACGACGGCTGCCGTTCTTCGCAGACCCCGACGACGTCACCCGGATCCACTTCAGGGACCACGAACGCGTCTGGCACACCCTTAAATGGGAGCACGCGCCCAGCCTGGCCATGCCGCTGAGCGAGGAAGCGCTGCAGTTCGCCCGGCGTCTGGCGGCGAAGGAGTACACCTACCCCGATGACCGGCTCGCCATCGCCCTGCTGCTGAAGCGCTGGAACCTGGGGCTGGGCACTTCCCTGGTCGAACGGCGGATGGCGCTGCGACTCTCCCGCGAACAGGTCGCCCTGGAACTTCCCGAGCAGCCAGCCGACGACGTTAGTTCGCTGCCCTCGGTCGCCCGCGTGCTGTCCCTTCCCGAGCAGCCGGCGCCTCCCGTGATCGAGGCCGTCCAGGACCAGGAGCCAGAGGCGGGCGATGACGACGCCGACGGCCTGGAGGAACTGGAACAGGAACTCGACTTCTACGCCACGGCCTTGAAGGACATCGATGACGACGAGTAGGCCGACCCGCGCACAGGCCGAGGAAGCCGATCTGCGCTCCCGGCTGGATCACCTCACGCTGTCCCGCAAGGAAGGCTTCGGCCGCCTCGCCGAAGCCCCGCGCAGGAAGCGTCCGGAGCATCTGTCCCGCCGCCAGCTGAAGAAACTGAGTGAGGCGGCTCTCGCTGAATACAACCGCGACCGCCGCAAATGGCACGCGAACCTCGGCCCGCTGCGGACCCCGCAGATGAAAGCCCTGCACGAAGACCTCTGGGACATCTTCGACAGCAACGACCAGGACAGCGACAAGGTGAAAGGTGGCATCGCCCTCGACGCCTTCCCCGGGCTGGGAAAGACCACAGCCGTGCTCGCCTTCGCCAAAAAGGTCCACCGCCGCATCATCCAAGAAGAAGGGAAATACACCGAAGAGGGTCACGAACGCTGGCCTGTCTGCCGTGTCGGCTTGACCAGCAACACCGGTATGCGCGATTTCAACCGTGCCATTCTGGAATATTTCGCACACCCCGGCCGTTTCCGCGGAACCGCCGCCGAGTTCGGCTACCGAGCTCTCGATTCGATCCTGTCGGCGGAAACAAAACTTTTGATCGTTGACGACCTACACTTCCTGAAGTGGCGGAACAAGAACGGGATCGAAGTCAGCAACCACTTCAAATACATTGCCAACGAATTCCCGGTCACCTTGCTCATGATCGGCGTCGGCCTGGAAAAGCGGGGCCTGTTCAGCGAAGGGTCAAGTTACGAGGACGCAGTCCTCGCGCAGACCGGACGCCGAACTACCCGGCTCAACATGGACCCGTTCACCATCTCCTCCGAGATGGGACGGAAGGACTGGCGCGACACCCTCCTCGGGATCGAGGAACGCGTCGTTCTCGCGGACAAATACCCCGGAATGATCGCGGACGATCTATCCGACGAGCTCTTCGCCCGCAGCACCGGACACATCGGCTCGCTTATGACGCTGATCAACCGAGGCTGCCAAAGAGCAGTACGCACCGGCGCCGAACGCCTGGACAAGGAACTGCTGGACCAGGTGAAGAACGACGCCGCGTCCGAGCAGGCACGCGAGGAACTCCAGCACGCCCTCGCCTCCGGCCGGCTGGTCAGCCGGCCAGGGAACCGGGTCGCGTGAACGAACTCCGCACCCTGGCCATCCGCGTCCTGCCGCTGCCCGGGGAAAGCATCGACAGTTGGCTGGAAAGCCTCGCCCGACGCTCCTGGACATCGCTGTCGACATTCCTGGAGGCTCTCGGCCTGCCCATCTACGAGCGCACCCACCACCTACTCATCGCCCCGTCCTCCGAGATGCTCCGTCAGCTGGAGATCCAGACAGGACTGGTCCCAGGACACCTGGGTCAGACCGTCATCGCGGCCGGCCTTGTCGGCCGTTACGCACCTCGCTGGCGGTTCTGCCCGCAGTGTTTGCGCGAGTCGGACGGACGATGGCTCACACGCTGGTGGCTGCCCTGGTCCCTCGCCTGCGCTAAACACGAGGCGCTCCTGCACAGCATCTGCCCGAGCTGCCGCAAGGAGCCACGCGAGTTCCTGCCCAGACCAGTGCACCTCCACCCACCCGGGCACTGTATGCGCCCCACCGGCCGGCGGAGCGTCTGCGGAGCCGATCTGAGTGCCGTCCCGGCCCTGGGCCTCAAGCAAGGGCACCCCCTCGTCCAGGCCCAGCTCGAACTCGACCGTGTCGCGATCGACAGAAACACGAACCCCGACTTCGTATTCATGCATACGGAAGAGCGCCTCACCCGGCTGACGCAGGTGATGGAAAACTCGGACCTTCCGGCTCTAGACAGCGTTCTCGGAGAGGCGTGGGATCGGCTATTCAGCACGACGCCCATCCCGCTCACCGAGTTCGCCGCCTGGCGACTGCGCGAGCATGGAAGCAAGACCCTCACCCGTGAATTCCTCCAACAGGAATACCAAAAGGGAGGCAAGCCGCTTCGCCAGATCGCCGATGATCATTCACTGCCCCGCAAATATGTGGTCCAGCGAGCCAGAGAACTCGGCATCCCCGTCTATCGCGGTAACCGTCCACACATCTTCGATGATGAATGGCTGCAAGATCAGTACGTCAACCAGGCTCGCTCGACCGAAGACATCGGCCGAGAAGCAGGAACGGACGGCAACGTCGTCCGCCGGAGGCTCGAACACCTCGGAATCCCGCGCCGCCTCTTCGGTGTTCACAGTTGGCCTGCCATGAGCAGGAAACTCGGCGATTCCGTGCCAGCCGACATCCGGCAGGCAACGGAAGGAAACCTATACGGGTGGCTCCGCCTTCGCCGCTTCCAGATCCTCATGGCCTTTCCCACGCTCACGACCGCTGCCAGCTATCTCGAGGTCAGGCCCAGCAGACTCACCGGGCAGTTCAACCGCCTGGAATCAGATCTCAACGCTGAACTTTTCCACCGCTCCGTTCGCCATGCAGCACAACGGCCAACCAACCGCGGCGCTTCACTGCTGCGGGATCTGAACGATCCACAGGTTGAGATGCTCATGCGTGAAGCCCTCGGGCCGAAACTCGAACCAATGCCCGGGCGCGAGGAACTCGAAGCCGCCGCTGCGGTGGCCGACGGCGCGGATGCACGTTTGACCGCCCTGGATTCCCGCCTACCAATCCCTGCCCACCTCCACGTTCCACCGCCCATACTCCCTTTGCTGGAACACCTCTTCGAACATGCTGGCCGAGAGACCTACGCAGCGCAGATCCACGCTCTCACCGGCATGCACGTCGCCACCATCCAGCGTCAACTCAAGCGCTTCGCAGAAGCTGGCTGGCTCACCGCTCGCGAGGAGCCCCGCAAGGAACGTCCGCACGGCGGGCGATGCCGCATCTACTACTCACTGACCGCCCCTGCAATCCAAGCCGCCCGTCTGCACAGACAAGATCGCTGAAGGAAGAGGGGATGCAATGCTGCCCTCCCACAAAAGGGATCAGGTCCAAGCACACGGTCTTCGGCCAGACAGCAGACCTCGAACCCTGCGCTGCACCCAACCCGCACACGCTAATCGGGCTTTCCTGGCATTGTCTGGGCTCGTCGGGCCCCTGGGGCCGTCCGACCTACGGAAGATGAGCGCCGCCTACCGTTCCACTTGGGAAACCGCGTTCACGGACGCCACCGACTCACAGTCGCCGTTGGGCGGCTGACGCTTCCATGAACGCCGTGTCCGGATCCTGACGCCCGAATTCCTGCAGCGCGAGTACACCGAGGGCGAGAAGAGCTTCGCCACCAGCTCGTCGATCAACTGGTCATCCACAATTTCGCACGTCCCATCGGTGCACCCTCCATGATCGGGAGTTACAGGAACCACTTAATATCCCGGAGCACCCTTATTGGCATCGTCACATGCGAGTGCCGGAGCCGAAGATGATTACGGGACGGCGCTTCAGTATCTCGCGGTTCGCGATCGTTAAATGCTCGAAGCCGCAGATGGAGCAACGGCCCAAGACAATCCCCCTAGATCGAGTCGGTGGCGCGCACGTGTTACGGCCACGTATGCGAGGCGGGCGTCAGTGTCCTTGACGGGTTCCGGGATTGGGCGGCCCTCTGCGTCCTGTTGGTCGGTGTCCTTAGGGGGCGGAAAGTCCTCACCAATGCGGACAGTCAGCCATTCACGGCCCTTGGCTTTATGGGCAGTGGACACAATGACGTCGGCCTGGTCCTCGTCAGTGAGCTCATCGACAGCTGTGAGAATGGCGTCCGGACCATGCGTGTCGACGAGGTCGACGAAGGGCTGGAGGTCTCCGCCGGCAGGATCATATGCCGCGTAGTCCTGCACCTCCCCCCAAGAGGCGAAGAGGACGAGCTCCGGATGGTTGGTACGGCGGCCTTCCTTGAGGTCGCGAGCCGCCAGCGCGAGTGCGGCCAGCGTGTGGCCGCCGCGGGCCAGGGCGACCCGGCGGCCTGCGGAGAGGAGGCGCATGATCTCGGCCATGGCGCCGATGTTGGTGCGGCACAGCACCGCGTCCGGGTGTGTGACGTCGCCGACCTCGGTGGGGATCGAGTCACTGCCGGTGAGACGGATGGGTGCCTCGGCAAGTTCGAGCCAGTGGTTGGCATGTTCGGCAAGACGTGGGCCGAAGCGGAAGGAGCGGGTGAGCGTGAGCGCTGTGGCGTCGAAGTCGGTCATCACGTCGCGCGCGCCGCGCCAGCCGTAGATGGCCTGGGCTGAGTCGCCGACCATAACGAGCTGGGCATGGCCGCGCTGGGAGTTGAAGACCTGTTCCAGCACCGGGTTGGTGTCCTGGGCCTCGTCGAGGAAGAGGAAGTCCGCCTCGATCTTGGGCTGGGTCAGGGCCCACATCTTCAGGTAGTGGTCGTGTTCGAAGCGGACAGCGCCTTGGTCGGGGTCCTGTAGGTCAGCCCAGGCCTTGGCCGCGAACGGCAGGACGACGTCACTTAGCTCGGCGTGTTCGGCGGGTGCCACCAGTCGACGAAGACGCGGCACGTGGTGGCGGGCCAGAGCTCGGTCGGCGGAGTAGCAGAAGCGCGTCACGGCACGTAGCACCGTGTGGGAGAGCGTCTTGTGGCTGATGTCGTGATCGCCGATGCGGATGGGTCGGGTGATGCCGAGGGCCTGCCCAGTCTTCCAAGCCGGTTGGCGCGGGCCGTGGAGTCGACTGGCATAGCGGTGCCCGAGTGCCGCGTACGCGGTCGCGTGGGCCGTCTTACACATCACCGTTCGGGGGAAGCGTGTGGCGGCATCATGAGCGATGTCCTTGTTGAAGGCGAGGTAACGACCGCGACGTTTGTTGCCAGCGGCGAGCATCGCGAGAGTTGTCGTCTTGCCGGTACCGGCTCCCGCTTGCAGGACGAGGTGGTCTCCTGCTCGGAAGGTGTCGGCGGCTTGGACCTGTTCGTCGGTCGGGGTAGGCACAAGGGCTCCTCAGAAAGATGCGGAGGATGACTTACCGGTTCGCGGGCGGCTGTGGCGGCTGAGCAGAGGACTCGCGCACAGCAGGAGGTCTTCAATCGCGCGGTGGGCGGTCACGGTTGGGGCGCCTTCCTGCCATAACCGGCATGCCCCTGACGTCGGGCGAGCGTCGGGAGCCGGGTGTGGATGTGCTCGTGGTGGATGAGCGGGTCAAAGGACTCCCACTCGGCCAACGCCACATCGGCGGCTGCCGGGATGGCGGCGTGCTCGGGGCAGCGTTGAGCCCGCCAGCGCAGCTGTTCGGCATAGGGCAGGCCGACGAGCGAGTAGACGACCATATCCTCGCCAGGCAAGGGGAGTTGGCCACGCGACCTGGTGGCGGGCACGAGAGTCCAGACGCCTGCTCGGGTCTCAGGCCTGAGCACTGGGCTCGTGCAGCGGCGGCGTCGGCGGGTCTGGGCGACGCACTGGATCTGATCCACCGGATGACTGGCGAGGTAGTGGAGATACAGAATTTGCACGACGGGACGGGCCGGACGGCAGGTAGGGCTCGGTGAGGCTTCGGTGTTCGGCAGGACGGGAGGGGGAACGAATCTGCCGCTGTCGATCAGGCGGCGCGTGCGGACCGCCAGAGCGCGGCGCAGTCCTGCCAGTTCCGGTGCGGCCGGAAGGGAGTCGCGGGCCGGACACACCACGGCGTGCGGCAGGCGACACCATCCGCTGCCATCGCCCGCTGGATGTGCGATGCCGCCGCTGACATGCCAATGGCATGTTGGCGGCACCTTCTCGACAGGCAGCTCGTGAGGATGCAGGCGGACGGGCCGCTCATTGGGGCGGTGGTACCACTCGATTCGATTACCGCAATCCCGGCAGTGGTCACCCTGACCGCATCGCAGCAGACGGCTTGCGCTGTCGTTGCTTACGCGTAGGGAACGTCTCGCACTGACACGGAGGAGGCTGCCGTCCCAACGACGTGAAGGAGGGGGTGTGGAGCGCATGCAGGCGAAGCTGCCAGGCAACACGCGGTCCAATCGGAGTCACGCCGCTCGTGTCCCCCGGACTACCGCATCCAGTGATACTGACGTTCGAGCACACGATCGCGCGTTCGTGTCGAGTCACCAATCCGGGCGGTTGGTGATTGCCTCTTCGGAGGCCATCATCCGTCGGCGTTCCCCGGAGGCTGGTGCCCATTACACAAAGCGGCGAAGAGCTCGTCGAGTGGGGTGCCCAGGGCGTGTGCGAGGGCGTGCCAGGTTTTCAGAGTTCCGATGGTGCGACCCTGCTCGATCTCGATGAGAGTCCGCCGGGCGAGGCCACTGCGGGCGGCAAGCTCGTCATAGCTCCATCCGCGGGCCGCCCGGAGGCGCGCGAGCTCCAGGCGCAGGGCCTCGAAGTCCGGATCGGGCGGGAAGATCGTCACCTGACCATCCGACGGGGCAGACCCCTGCCCTGTCAGTGCAGACCTCTGCCCTATTTCACCTGGCGGCGGCGCGGGCGAGAGGGCAGAGGTCTGCACTACCGTGTGCGGCCGTCACTCCCTCAGGAGTGGGCGGCAGCGCGGGACTGAATCGGGAGGAGCGCGCCCTATGAGGCTCCGCACAACACGCCCAGCAGCGCGGCGTGCCTGGACCGTGGAACTGCGGCCCGGTTCCAGCGGACCGCAGCTCGTGTGTCAGCAGTGTGATTATCAGGGCGTGCTGCTCACTGCCGTGTCCGGCCGCTCAGCGGCGCTCGAGCATCTGGCGGGACATGCCAGGCGCGATGTGCTGCCGCCGTACATGCGGACCTGCCAGTGCCATGAGCGAGGCTGCCGCTGGCACCCCCGTCACCGCGGTTGCGCCGGCCCTGTCCGTTTGCTTCTCGCCCGCGAACGCGGCGGACGGCTCTGGCGACTTGCCGATGCATGTACGGCCTGCGCGTCGGTGACGGAGCAGGCCGCCGTGGTTCCGGAAGTTTTCCTGCGTGTGGTCATGACGTCGTCGGGCTGCGCCTCGCGGCGTCGCAAACGACGGCCCAAGGGGCCGGGTGACCAGATTCGAGTGCGGGAGATGCTCAGCTACCTGGCCGCAACTCTGCCGAACCGCACTGCGGCTGCGGCCCGACTGCTCGCAGTGCAGTGCGCACTGCGCATGGACTCGGAAGGGAAGGTCCGGTTGCCGGCTGGGGTGCTGCGCAGTCTTCGTATCGGCCGTGACCCGCTCCCATGGAGTGAGTTGGAGCAGGCACGATGGCTCTGCAGAACGCCGACTGCCCCTGGGGCTGCCGACGGCGCGGTGGTCGCCCAGATCCTCGATGAGGTGTTGTTTGCTCAGTGTCCCGCACGCCCGGATCGTCAGAGTGCTGCTGACTGGGCCCTACGCATGGCGCGGGGCGGCCGTGCGGGCGCCAGCGACCCATCCTTGCGGCTGACCGCCCTCTGCCTTGCGGCGCACACAGACTCTGCCGGTCGAGGGTGCGTTGAAGTGGACTTGATCGCACGTGAGTGCGGACTTGTTCCTGCGGTTCTGTTCCCTGTGCTCGACCAGTTGGCGACATCCTTCGCCTCCTGGCGAGTTGCACCCGGCTCAGGAGATCTGTACTGGCAACTGCTACCTGGGTGCGGTCTGCGTCAGCGGGTTACCGACCAATCCGAAAAGGATGTGGCTTCGGAGGGCTGAGGCAATCCGGCGGCTGCCACACTCCGCTGCCTTGCTGCTCCGCCTCACCCTTTGAAGAGATCTGTGACCTGTTGGCCGAGCGGACCTGCTTGCAGCGCGGGATGGCCGTGTCTGCGCGATCGGTGCGTGAGCTCGGGCTCGACCACCTGCCGTGGATCCGGCCAATGCTTCCGAACACCACCGCTGACACAAGAGTCACCGCGGTGACACGGGTGCAGTTGAGCACGTCGATCGGAACGGATCGAACCAGACGCAATCTGACGCATCGCCAACCACTTTGAGCCAAAAGGGAACTCTGACCCCGTCCGCGTCGGATACTGCTTTGGCTCTTCGAAGCTGCAGGCATATGCCGCCACGGGAGCAGGGGTTGGGAACGATTGTCGGGAGTGCGATGCAGCTGACCTACGCCAAAGTGATCAACTTCCGTGCCCTGGACAAGGCAGAGGTACGGATTGATCCGAAGACCACTCTCATCGTGGGACGCAACAACAGCGGCAAGACGTCGTTCGTCAACCTCTTCGAGAAGTTCTTCGGCGAGGACGACACACGGTTCGTGCTGGAGGATTTCTCCACCTGCCGCATCCCCGACATCGAGCAGGCACTGCAGATCTTCGCCGAGGCGCAGGGACACGCAGCTGCGGGCGACCAGGAGACGAGCGAGGGCCTGCTGACCAAGGCGTACGACCTCGTCCCAGCCATCCGGTTGGAGCTCACGATCGAGTACGGCGAGGACGATGACCTCGCTCCTCTGGCGGACGTGATCCTGGACCTCGACGACTCCTGCTTCACGGTCAAGATCGAAGCGGTCCTCGAGGCGGCGAGGCCGCAGGAGTTCCTCAAGGACTTCTGGACAGCGAGTCAGAGGCAGAACTTCGACCCCCTCAAGTGGCTGCGCAAGAACTTCGCAGACTACTTCTCCCCCGTCTATCGCGCGGTCAGCCCGGTGGACGAGAAGGTGACGAAGGAGATCAAGCGCAGCGCCGCACAGGCGATCATCTCGGTCAAGTTCGTCTACGCGCAGACAAAGGTCGACGACACCCCGGGAGACAAGGCCCGCACGCTGTCCAAAACGTTCGAGACCTACTACAAGGTCAAGAGCGGCCCGGACGGCCGTCACCAGAGCGTCGAGCAGATCGAGGACGCCCTGACTGCCGCGTCGCTGGCGCTCGACAGCAGCTACGAGTCGCTTTTCGACCCCGTTTTCGAGGACCTGCGGAGCTTCGGGGTGGGAACCATCACGCCCGTTGAAAAGCCCCGCATCGTGTCCCTCATGGAGGGCTCAGGCATTCTGCGGGGCAGTACGCGGCTCCAGTATCCGTCCGGAGACGGCGGCTTCCACCTTCCCGAAGGCCACAACGGGCTGGGCTACAGCAAGCTGATCTTCACGATCCTACAGATGATCAGCTTTCACCAGGCCTATGAGCGCGCCGCCCCGAAGCCGGCGCTGCAGGTGCTGTTCATCGAGGAGCCGGAGGCCCACCTGCACCCCCAGATGCAGGAGGTCTTCATCAAAAACATCCAGGACTTCATCAAGCGCAAAGCCCCATGGACGGTGCAGGTCGTCGTCACCACGCACTCCTCTCACATCGTCGCAAGCGGCGGCTTCCACACGGTGCGGTACTTCGACCGTTCCGAACCCGATGGCAAGGTCAAGGACCTCTCCACGTTCCAGGCCAAGGTCAAGGCGACCCCGCACGGAGACGAGACCCTACGGTTTCTGCATCAGTACATGGTGCTGCACCGGTGTGACATGTTCTTCGCCGACAAGGTGATCCTGATCGAGGGCACCGCGGAACGGCTGCTGCTGCCCGAGATGGTCCGCAAGTGCGCCGAAGGGCTCCTGCACCAGTACGTGTCTGTCATCGAGGTCGGTGACGCCTACGCCGTCCGCTTCAGGGAACTGCTGGAGTTCCTCAACGTGAAGACCCTCGTCATCACCGACATCGACTCCATCCGTCCAAGAGATCAGAAGGCCTGCCCGCCGGGCACCGATCAGGCGGTCACCTCGAACTCGACGCTCAAGAAGTGGCTTCCAAGGGAATCCAGCATCTCCAAACTCCTTGCCGCAGACCCTGCTGCCAAGGAGCACGGCCACGTGCGCGTGGCCTACCAGGTCCCTGAAGAAGACGGAGGCATCTGCGCCCGAAGCTTCGAGGATGCCTTCATCATCGCCAACGCGGAGATCCTCGCCCGAGACCTCAGACATCTGGCGCTGAAGAGAGCCTTCCTGCAGGAGGTCGGGGCCGACCCCACGACGGCGGAGATCGAGGCCGGCGCGTTCGCCATCGCCAAACGGCTCTCGAAGCACAAGACCGACTTCGCGTTCGACGTCATGCTCCTTGAAGGCTGGTCGGTCCCCCGCTACATCGCCGAAGGACTTCAGTGGCTCGCCTAGACACCCTCACAGCCGTTATTGAAGAGCTGGAGGCCCGGCGCAGCTTCCTCTTGGAAGCCGGAGCAGGCGCCGGCAAGACGACGACTCTCGTCCGCGCCTTGCAGCACCTCCTCAGCCACCGGCGCACAGAGCTTGAGGCAAGCGGCCGGCGAATCGCCTGCATCACGTACACGAACGTGGCCAAAAAGAAGATTCTCGAACGCATTTCGGCGGACCCGCTTGTCGCTGTCGGCACCATCCACGAATTCCTCTGGAGCGTTATCCAGGCCTATCCGCGTGAGCTCTGGCAGCAGGTCCTCGACTACAACAAGGGACTGTCCAAGCCCGAAGACCTCGACGAGGTAACCACTCCCCCAGTCATCGAGTACTCGGACCGGGGGCGGAGACTGAGCGAGGGGCGCATCTCCCACGACGATGTCATTGCACTGTCCCTCCGCCTCATCGCAGCCCATCCAAAGCTCATACGCATCATCACCAGCAAGTATCCCGTCATCTTCGTCGACGAGTACCAGGACACCTCACCCAAGACGATTGAGCTGTTGCTGGACCACCTGGCAGGCGCAGGTCAGGTCCCCTGTGTGATCGGTCTCTTCGGCGACTCGATGCAGAAGATCTACCGGTCCGGCGTCGGCGCGGTTCAGCATGCAAAACTTACGCCGATCACCAAACACGAGAACTACCGGTGTTCGCGCCCCGTTATCGACGTTCTCAACAGAATGCGACCCCAGCTCATCCAGCGGGCCTCCGGAGAACAGCAAGAGGGCGAGGTGTACCTGTTCCTCAACACGCACGCGCCTCCCGGCCCACCCCGGCTTGCTGCCGCAGAAGCGACTCTCGCAAGCAGAGGCTGGTCACGCGAGAACACCAAGTACCTCCTGCTCACCCACCGCGGCATCGCCGGCACGCTGGAGTACGCCAGCTTGCTGGAGCAGTACCGGCAGCTTGGCAGCCACGGCCCCGATGACCTCATGGCGCGCAACGAGCCGTACATCCAATACCTCACAAGGATCGAGGCGCTGTGCAGGGCCTACCACACCAGGGACTTCGTGGAGCTGACCAGCCTGCTGAACCAAGGTAGGCGGCGCATCGCCAAGCATGCTGACAAGCGGACCATCAGCGAGGCCATCCGCAAACTCGACACCGTACGCACGGCTGGGACCATCGGTGACGTACTGGATCTCATGGCCGACGGTCACCTTCTGGCCGTTCCAGGAAGGGTGCGGGATCTCGAACGCCGCAGAACTGCGACCGGCCTGGACGAGCGCCAACAGCAAAAGGCCGACTTTTCCAACAACCTACGCGGCATTCCCTATCGTGAGGTCATCAACGTCACCCAGTTCATCGAGGAACTCACCCCCTTCTCCACTCAGCACGGTGTGAAGGGAGATGAGTTCGGGAACGTTGTCGTGGTGGTCGACGACTCCGCGTGGACGATGTACAACATCGGCAAAATGCTCGCCGGCACCGACAAGCCCGACCGCACCGAACGGTCACGAAACCTGTTCTATGTCTGCTGCTCACGAGCCAAGCGCGGTCTGGCAGTGGTCTTCCTAAACGACCTGCCCGAAGGAGGAGAATCAACCGCTCGTGACTGGTTCGCTGCCGGGACTGTCCATCCCTGACGTCCGATTCTCCCCTCGTGAGTCGTTTCACCGACTGCCACAACGGTGTGACCCAGATGTTGCGCTGCTCGACGCGATCCCGCCGGTCTGCGGCCGGGTCGGCCGCTGAATGGCTTCCGGCGCCCGGATCCGTCGGGAGCGACGAGCCGACATCCAGAAGCGTTCCTGAACCTCGCCTGCTTCCTCATCACTTACCGACAGCTGGGCCTACCGCGTCGCCGTTGGTAGAGGCCGTCTCCGAACCCCTATGGGAACGCCACATCATGCGGACGTTTACACCTGTCGTGCTGGAGGGACAGTCGGCGGAGGTCCCGCAGTGCAGCGACGGAGTTACAGTCGGCACGGACTGTCGACACGCCATCGTCCCATCGATCTCGACGGGTGGATCAGGTCTCACCTCGGTAACAGAACAACCTTGCCATCTGGGACGATGACCGAACCCGTGCACGGTCGGGCAACGGAAATGAGGGTAGGAGAGAACGATATGCAGCTGGTCTTCATCGACGACAGCGGGCAGCGGCAACCTCGACGGGAACACCTCGGCGAGCTCATCTCCGTAGGTGCGGTCATGTTCCCGGAAGACCAGGTCGCAAAATACAGCCGCGAGGTCGACAAGCTCCGCGTGGAGATCGGGATGCCCGATAAGCAGGAGTTCAAGTGGAACTCTCCGAAGGGCAGCTTCATGGCGCAGGCCAGCGGTGAGGTGGTGAAGGCCACCCGGCGCCGAATGCTCGAGATCGCTGCGGACTGTGGCGTCCGTACAGCTGTGGTCATCTGGGATCGCGGCATGGTGCCGTGGACGAAAGAGGACGTGGCGACGGAAATACTGGGCTACTTGTATGAGCGCATCGAGATACACCTGGAGTCGAGTGAGGAGCGAGGGATCGTCATCGCTGACATCCCTGGCGGCGGCAGCAAAGACCACTCGAAGTGGTTGTCACAGGCACTCGACCTCACGACGCTCGGAACTCGCTACGCCAAGCCCGAGCGGGTAGTGATGCCCATCGTCACGGCCCCGTCCGACCACGTTCCGCACCTACAACTGGCGGATCTGGTGACAGCTGCGACCACCGCAGCGGTATCAGGGCGTGAGGCCGGCCTGGAACTCATCGACGCTCTCAAGCCGCTCGCTCGGCGCAACGCCTATGGGTACATCGGAGGAGCGGGGTTGGTGCTCTGGCCACCGAATCTCAACGACCTCTACTACTGGGTTCTCGGAGAAAGCACTTACGTCAAGAGCGGCACAGGCCACCCCATCGGGCCGACGCATGAGCTGTTCGCGCAGCCCGGACGCCCTTTCCGGAGCAGCAACGGAATGCCGCAGCAGGATTTGCGGTAGCCCGACATTCTGTCCACTGACCAGTCCGATTGAGGCTGGAACCCCATGTCCCCGGTCGCTGGCCCGGCATCGTCGAGGCAGCTCGGCGCGGACGCGGTTGCGAACGCCGGACGTTCACAGCAGTCGCCGGGACTGTCAGCACACCGGAGTTCCCTGCCGGTGTTTCCAGGGCCGCGGTTTGACTAAAGCGACCGCCGCTGAAGGTGACGGTCACGAGCGCGTGTCAGCTCCGATCTCCAGTCTCAATTCGCAACTCGTTGTCAGTGGGAATGGAGCGATCGTCGGTGACTTACGCCAACCGGGCTGTCTCGTCTCACCGAAGGCTGAGCGTTCTCACCGAACTCTGACCGCCTTGCGGGCCTACTGAGCCAGGGGTACCACGCAGGTCGGAGTTGCTCACCACCGACGGCTCGCAGGTCAGGACCGCATAGCCCGGCTTGCCGGCTGACAGCCCTCCGCCGCGACCGCGCTTGTACCTTAAATCAGCCTGTGGGCGGCCCGGTTGATTGCTTGTTCACCTGATCTACTGAACTCCGCCGTCCTGGTTCGGCATTGCGCGGGAGCGGGTGGCAGATTCCGTGGTGCACGTCGGTGGCTCATTACCGGCGTCCGCCTCATGCCGCCGTCGGCGGAGCAGGAGCAAGCTGCGAGATGTCCAGGCGCCACCGAGGCGCTGTTGGGGGCTGATCGTTCTTCGGACGTTGGCAGATGGGCTGTACGGGGCGAGGACCGCCGCACACCCTTCTGCAAGGGGTGTCTGCCTGTTTCTCGTCGGCACGAGGCTTCGGCGCTCGGGCGCGTGACACGCTCCCGAGAGACGGGAGCTTCTGTGTTCGCCCGGCCGGCCCGGGTGGAAGGACAAACACCATGGTCGCGAAACGACCTGACGGCATTTTCCCGCGCATCGGCACCGACACCTACGGTGGCCGCCTTGCGGAAGCCATCGAGAACACCTGCGCTGAACACGGGGTCGTGCCCCCTCCTCGGCAGGCGATCACCGAGGGGCTGGCCACCGCTCTCCCGGACACCGAGATCAAGGGCCTGATCGCCAGCCGGAACAACAAGAAGGTGCTCAAGCCCTCGGCCTACCGTCTCGTGCAGGCTGGCGACGAGCAGGTACTCCTGCTGATGTGTGACGTCCATGGCGCTGCGGTAGTCCCGTGGGACCTCAACGACCGCACCGTCAACTGCTGGTCGCCGCCCGTCGCTGAGGCCAGCCAGCGCGTCAAGGACCTCATCGCCGCCGAGCTGGCGCTGCACGAGGCCAGGAAGGCCGAAAAAACTGCGGAGAAGGAGCGGGAGAGCTGCCGCCGCGCGGCCGGCGACGACACGTACGCCGCACAGGCCCTGGCGGCGGCCACGCAGAAGCACGAGGACGCCGAGCGCCTCGTGAGGCAACTCGAAGGCGAGCGCCAGGCCCTCCTCACCGCCCTCGGCGGCCGGCGGCCACGTCCTGTGGTCCGGGCCGCCGAGGAGGACGGGGAACCGAAGGCGGCGCTCACTCTCGCCGAGCAGCCGTACGAGGTGGCCGTTCACATGCAGCGGTACGCCGCCGAGAATCTGGAGCGTGCCGGCAAGACACGCGGCTACGACCTGGCCGAGTCCCTCGTAGACGCGGGTCAGCTCTCCAAGGGCATGAACGTCCTGCAGCAGTGGCAGATCACCCGCCCCGACGGCACGGTGTCGAAGCTGTGGAGGCTGGCCGCCGTGACCGGGAACAACCGTGCACTGGCCCGTCTCAACATCTTCCGTGTGCGTCCGGAACACCTGGTCACGGGGATGCCCCAGTCCCTCCTGCCCATGCCGAAGGGCAAGAAGGCCGATCCCGAGCTGCTGCTGCTGAGCCAGCGGGAGATCCTGAACCGGCTCTCCGACCGGCTCAACGAGGCCGCCGCCAAGCCGGAGCCGGAGGCGACCGACCCGTCGGTCCGGGCCCAGAAGATCGCCACGGTCTCCGCGGAGATCGTGATCGGCTGCACCAAGCCGGCGGCGCTGGAACATGTCCTGCGGACGCTGAACGTCAACGACCACCTGCGCGGCATCCAGCCCTACGACGAGGATGCCCGCCTGATCGCCCTGTTCGCAACGCTCGTCGACGCCTACGCCAGGGAGTCGCTCCTCGCGGACGCGCTCGCCGAGGCGTTTCCCGACGCGCGCAGCGCGGATCTGCTCGACCTGGTCGGGGTACGCGACGCACTGACCGCCAACGGACCGCTCGACCCGCTCGAGCCGCTCGTGCCCGCGGGCGACGACATCTCCCCCAGCGTGCTCCGTGACATCGCGGTGCGCGCCATCACCGCGCTCGTGTTCCCCGAGATCCCGCCCGAGGCCCCGAAGCGGACAAACGCACGCACCGTCCGCGACACGGGGCGCTTCTGGCCGATCGTCAGGGGCACGCTGCAGGAGCCGGCGTGGAGCCAGACCAAGGCGAAAACAGCAGAGGCACGCACCCGCCTGTGGTCCGCCGCCATCGCCCAACTGTTCCTGCACCGGGGCAACATCCTCTCCGCCCTCGGCCTCTTCGGCGTCCCGGAGACCGCCAAAGGCGCCGGGCAGGACCCGCGGTCACTCAAGGTGCTCCTCCTCAGGTCAGAGGCCGGCGACGCGACCGCCTGGGCCGCCCTCGTCCAGCGCATGGCACCGGCGCTGATCCACGCTCCGCAGCCGTTCATCACCGCTGGCCAGGGCAGCGAAGCAGGCGAAGGACGCAAGGGTGTGCGGCGCACCCCCAAGAGCGCCCTCGCCGCCCTCACCCTGGCGTACACGGCAACCAGCGCCCCGAACATCAGCCGGGCGCTCCTCCTCGCGTTCGCGAAGGCCGTGCTCGAGCACCCGGACGCGAGGCAGCCGCCCGAGGCGGGAGGCGGTGAGCCTCTGGTCTGCTACGGGGAACGGCACTGGGTGGAGGGCCGGACGCCGATCACCGCGGGGATGGTGATCGCTCCCGACACCGAGGGCCGGCCCACCCATTACGTCGCCGACAAGGCTTGGTTCGACGAGACGTTCCCCGTGGAGCTCGGCCGCCCGGCCCCGGGCAGCCCCGGAAGCACCACCACATCCCCCACGGCCGGGACCAGCACGGATCCCACTGCCACCGTGAACGGCGCTCCGCCAGCCGACCCGCAGGACCAGCTGGCCACGCTGCGCCGGGAGCTGCCTGCTCGTGTGGAACTCGTCGAGAGCGGCTACCAGCAGGCCGTGGACTCCGCCCACACCCTGATGACGGATTTCGAGGAGGCGCACCGCCTGCGAGTCCAGCTCGGAGAGGACGCGCTCCCAGCCGAGCAGCGGATCGAGTGGATGGAGAAGCTGACGAAGGTCCGGGCCGCAGCCCAGGCCAGCGTGACGACGCTCGAACAGGTGGAAGCGCTGATCCTTCAGGTCTGACCGGCGCGGTAGAACCCGAGACCGGCATTTGCCGGCGGGCTCCTCAAGGCAGTTGAGGAGCCCGCCTCCTGTTCTCGCCAGCCGCGTGACCGGGCGGTCATGCGGCTGGTTCTGGTTCAGCCACGTGCCGAGAGCGGGCAGACCCGACCGAGGCAGTCAAAGCTCGGTGAGAAGGCTCAACCTTCGGTGATGACCTGTAGCGTCAAAGGTTGAGCGATTCTCATCAAAGGGTGAGTGAGGGCACGGTGCAGGTGAGCTCTCCGGTTACCGGCTGCCGAGGCGGCCGACCTGCCAGTGCCCCCGGCCTGTGACGTCCACGAACATCGCGTGGGAGGTCAGCACGTCCCGGACAGCCGCCATCCGCTCGGTGTGCCCGGCACCGGGGACAGCCTCCCCCAGTCGCTCCACGATTGCCGTACGGGTCAGAGGCTCCCGCGACCTGACCAATGTCCGTGCGACCCGATGCAGCAGCGTGTCGCCGGGCGCCCCCAGCTCCGCCTGCCGCCACCGGTCTTCGCCGCGGGTGTGCCGCTCGGCGTGGGCGGCCATCCGCGTCGAGGCGTGCTCCAGGATCACCGGCCACACCGGCTGCCGCTGCGGGGGGACTCGTGGGTGCTTCTGCTGCCGCCAGTACAGCGCCCCACCCACCGCCCCGGCCACCACCGCCGCGGCCGCCAGATGCTTCGGGCTGCTCTGCCGGATCACCCCTTTCACCAGGTACTCCGTGATATTCAGGAAGACGCTGGCCTGCCGTTCCAGGTCGATCATCTTGCCCTCCGTCACCCCCACGTCGCCCAGGGCCGAACGCAGCTCCCGCCACTCCTTGACCGCGAGCCCGCTGTCGACCAGGTCCGCATCGGTTCCGATGATGACCACCGGGGCGATCACCCCGGCCAACAGCAGCATCGGCACATCGGAGGCATCCCGTCCGGCGAGAACCTGAGCCTGCGGGGTCATCGGCAGGCCGGCGGTGTCCACGACGTACAGGATGGGCGCGTACCGGGACTGCCACAGCGCCAGTGCCCGCCCCAGGTCGAACCGCCCGCCCTCCTGGTGCCGGTCGGCCAGCACCCGCGGCACTTCCTCCCACACGTGAACAGGGATCAGACACCGCACCGTCCCCGCCCGCGCCCCAGCGACGAACGACGACGGGTCCCGCCGACGGGTGGCCGCGATGATGTCCGTGGTCAGCACGGAGGTGTCCAGCAGCGCGCGGCGCAGCGGCCCGCGCTTGTACAGGGTGCGTCGTATGGACGGCATCAGCTCGTTCATCCGCGCATCGTAGTGCGGGCGTTGACCCCGCCGGTGCGGAATTCCGACGCCTTGCGCGGGCTGCATCGAGCCCTTCTGAGAGCGCTGAGCCCTACCTCCAAAACCGGTTCCGGCGCTCCCGGGACCCCTACAGTCCCTTGCCGGTCAGCGAGCAGGCTACGGCCTCGGCGCAGGCCGCGAGGGCAAGCGCTCAACCTTCGGTGGGAAAAAGCCCTTCTCCCAACCTTCGGTGAGAACGCTCAGCCTTCGCTGCGAAGGGACAGATGAGACGGGACACGGGCGGCCGCAAGCTGCGGTGCTTCCAATCCCTCCAGGGAACCGCCGAAATGTGCTGATCAGCGGGAAGATCGAAAGCGCCAAGGTGCTATCCCGCCGACCTCAGATCGTTTCCTACCGTGCAGGTGGTCCCCTGTTTCCGTCAGTCGGAGGTACTGCTGGCGCGCGCTTCCTCAATGAGGGCAGTCAGGCTCTTGGTGGCGTTGGGAGCCATGCGGGAGACCTTGCCCGCGAAGGTGTCCCACATCTGTGGGTTGTCGCCCAGTTCCTCCTGCAAGAGGGTGGCAACCCCAGGCGCGTGGGATGCACTCGTCAGCACAAGGGCAGCCGGGAGTTCCCGGAGGAGATCAGCATCCGCGAACCGTGATTCGATGATCGCCTGGGCTATCTGCCGCTTGTGCGCTGCAGGGCCCTTCAGGGGAAGGTACGAGGCCAGCTCGCTCCGCGGATCGCCGCTTTCGGCCAGGGCATCGTCGGACGGGAGCGTTGGACGCTTCGCCTCCTTGGACGGGGGCCTCACATCACGCTGAACTGGTTCCGTCTTGCTGACTGCCTGCGCAACAGTGCGCTCCACGACCTCCCGCACCTGTTCGTTCGGATGCTGGGTGAACCGAGCAGCAGTTGCCGGGCCGAGCCAAGGTGCTACCAGCGCCAACGCGTCGGAAGGGAGCAATGGGTTCCCCGCAAGGGCATCAGCGGCTTTGCTGCGGCCGATGCCCCAGTCGGGGTCCGGCCGTCTATCGCGTTGCCAAGATGGCAAAGTAGCAGTCGCCAGGCACTCAGCTGCGTCACTCAAGACCTCCGGATCTGTGCACACGGCAGCCAGGGACTCGAAGGTGGACCACTCCCACTTTGAGATGCCCTTCTTCCGCCACTCGGCCACGCCTGCCAGGGCCAAGGAACGCGTGAGTGGGCGCAAGACGGGTCCGTGCAACGCGAGAGCACGAGGGTGACGGGAGACAATGTCCGCCAGTCTCTCGAGCTCCAAACGTGCCGCCCATCCCCGAAGGTCGGGATCAGGTTCGGGGTCAGCCTTGGGAAACGCCTGTTTCAGGCAGGCTAGCAGCGTCCGATCAGGCAGTTCCTCGGCTCTGGCCAGGATCATGTTGACGATGAGCTGGTCGCTGTCGTGACCCGAGCTACGAGCGATGAGTTCCGGCCAGAGACTCTCGGCAGGCTGGGCGGACAGCAGAGCCCAAACGTCGTTGTGCCAGGACTCCACCTTGGCCATCCACGCGTCTCGTTCGGCCTTGCGCCCGCTATCGGACGCTACGCCATGCTCCAAATCCTGCGGTTTGTCCCGTACCGCTGCGTCGATCAAGGCGATGCGTAGCTCTGGGCCGAAGTATGTCCATGCTTCGGCCACACGCCGGGCCGCGGCGTGATCCAGTCTTTTTACGAGCAGAAGCTGGGCTTCCTGCAGATCCCAGCGGGTGCGAGCAACTTCGGTCAGAACAGTTTCGGCGCCGAGCTTCTCTGCGGCGATCAGCAAGGCTTCGGTGGTTACCACCGGCGTAGCCAGCACAGCCTTGATCAGCTGCCTGTCATAAGCCTCTCGGATCAGGAGTGCGCGGGTCTCCGCTGTCACATCGGGTCGAGCGAAGAAACGAGCAGCGGTCGCGGGGTCACCGCGATGGGCCACGATTTCAGCCACCGTGCGCTGCTGGGCTGGGGACAAGGATGGAGCGTCGACCAGCGCTACCCAAACCGGTTCAAGTGCCATGCGAGGACGCTAGCGGGGCTCACTGACGCCATGTCGGGAAACGCATGAACCGAGCGTCAGGCACCCGGCATGTGCGACGCCGAAGCAAACACCTGCGCTCTCGTCGCCCGGCGAGCCCGCCGCCGAGAAAGTCACCCACCTCGGGGGGCCTGTGGACCGGACATCCTCGATCGGCTGGGGCGTCGCAGTGGTGTGGGGCGCCCAATACCCTCATCGATCGACTCATCGAGGGGAGGCGTCGTCGACTCGGTGTCAGCCGAGGAGGCTGAGGGTCCCATAGGTACGACACCAGGTCGTGATGGACTGGCCGGGGTGGTGTGGACCAAGCGTAGTTCGGGGCGTGGCGCTGGCGATTTTCTGCCGCCGCCCGGGACGCTGACCGGGACAAGCCCGAAAACGTAGTCGTTGAGATCGTCGAGGTGAATGCCCATGTGGGCCGCGATGTCAGCGGGGGCCATGCTCTTGGCGCGCAGGGCGTCGAAGACCTTGGCCAACAGTTGGCTGCTCTCCCTGGCCAGCAGGGACCCGGGCTCACCGTTGCGGTAGCCCATCTGGGCGAGTTTCTTGACGGTCTGGGTGTGGCGCCACTCGGAAAGTAGGCCGAGGTCGCGGAGGCGGTAGGCAAGGGCCATGGCAGAAACGCCCCAGCGGCGCTTGGCGCTGAGGATTCGCTCGACGGACGCGTCGTTGAGGCGTTGAGCGATGATGCCGGCCCGGGGCATGAGGAAGGCAGAGGCGAAGGAGTTGGCCTCCGGCTCGCCCTCCCGGCCGCCCGGAATGCGGTGCTCTGAGTGCAGGACCAGGTGACCGAGTTCGTGGGCGGCGTCGAACCTGCCACGCTCGCCGGTCTTGCGGGTATTGAGGAAGATGTACGGCGTGCCTGAGTGGACGGTGGAGAAGGCGTCCGCGTCCAGGCAGTCCGGAGCCAACGAGAACACACGTACGCCGTTGGCCTCCAACAGGTGGACCAGGTTGGGGACTGGGGCCTCGCCCAGCCCCCAAGCAGCTCGGACCTGCTCAGCGGCCTGTTCCGGGGTGAGGTGTGGGTAGGTAGGCACGTTGGGGGCCGGCAGGCGGAAGCGCTCCTCCATCCAGGCGTTGAGCGTAGAGGCCACGGCACCGGAGCTGAGCGTGGCGTCGCGCTCCAAGGCGCTCATCTTGGTCGGTGCCCGGAAGCTGACCGCGTCCAGTTGCATCTCCGGCGCGGGCGGGGCCTGGAAGAACGCCACAGGGAAGCGAAGAATCTCGGCGAGCGCGGCCAGCGTGTCCGCAGACGGAGCTTTGCGGTGCTTCTCGAATGCGTTGATGCTCTGCGCGGACAGGCCGGAAGCGGCCGCCAAAGCGGCCTGGGTCATACGACGACGCTTGCGCGCGAGAACCAGCCGCTCTGGCGTGAACACCTTGCCTCAACTCCCATGTCTTACCCTGACCAGCTAATTCTCCCCCAGAAGCTCCACGACGACCTCCGGGCCCTGGTCGTCCCCGGGCTCGTCGAGCGAAATATCGAAGCCGGGGTCATCCATCGGCGGGAGGCTGATGGGTATGCGGGTCAGCCACTCGTCGACGAACTTGCCGTTCATCTTCACCGGCAGCGAGAGCTCCGCCTGCATGATGCCCTCCTCCCGCTTGTACAGCAGACACCAGGTAGGGAGCTGGTCCAGCTCCACCCCGTACTCCACCTCGTCACGGGAGAGGAAGGCCAGCTGGCCGTTCTTCTCCACCATCCGCGCCATGGCGGGACCCTTGGGATTCTTCGACCGAACGCGGCGGTTCAGGTCGGCGACACCACCCTCCGCGCTGATGGCCGTGATGGCGTGCGTCCGGTCGGGGTGAATCACCCGCAGGATGCTGTCCCGCGAGGTACGTCCCCACCCGTCGGGCACCAGCACCTCCGCCAGGTAGCGGTTGGCCCGGCTCCAGAACAGGAACCCGCGTGCCGCCGGGGCATCGAAGTCGGTACACCCTCGCACGTCCTCCAGCGCCATGCTCAGCACCAGGGTGAACAGATCTGCGGACACATCAAGTTCGGCGAGTTGCTGAGCGTACTGCTGGGGGTCGAGCTCGGCCAAGATCAGGTCCTCCAGGCTTAGTCGGTTTCAGAAATGATACCTCAGCCGAGGTCGCATTTCTGAAATCACGCACATCATCGCACACCAGTTCGGCCGTGTCATCCCAACGCAACTGGCCCGGTACGTCTGATCCTTGTCGCTGCGTCAGGTGGCATGCCGGTCGGATCCGCCCCGAGTACATTTCCGATGTGGACCGCTCCGCGGCTCAGCATGACTCCAGCGCCGGAGCATGCAGAGGTCCGAGGAAAGG
Organism: Streptomyces sp. NPDC042638; assembly: GCF_040647235.1. Taxonomy (NCBI): domain Bacteria; kingdom Bacillati; phylum Actinomycetota; class Actinomycetes; order Kitasatosporales; family Streptomycetaceae; genus Streptomyces; species Streptomyces sp. NPDC042638. The sequence goes on along the minus strand of NZ_JBEZBT010000055.1, from coordinate 11,264 downwards.
CTGCGCAGGCGGGCCTGAAGACGAGCGATGTCGTGTCGTCGAGAGTGAGATTGAGATGCTGGCCAAGGACGACGATCACCACATCCCCACAGCGCAGCTGAGTGCCGTACCCCAACATCTCCGGCGCGCTGATGAAGGGGGGCTATGCCGGGCCGGGAGCAAGTAGGCGAAGCGTCGTGGCCACCGGCTCAGCGGCCTGCCGTTCGGCTAGCAGCGCCAAGGCACGGCGTCCTCTCTCGGCACCCTCGTTGTCTGATAGGGAAGCGTGCAACGTGATAGCCGCTTCCAGTGCCGCACGTGCTGGTTCGTGTTCTCCGCAGCACAGAAACAACAGACCGAGTTCGTGGTGGAAGTAGGCCCGATCAGCAACAGCCCCGTGCTGGTGCTGAGCTGCATGCCGTCCATATCGCAGGGCACGCCTCCAGGCATCCCAGGCACCTGTGGCAGCGAATTTCACGGAAGCGCTCCGAGCGAGTCGAACTGCCGTCGAGGCGCAGGAGTGGTTGATGGGAGTAGCGAGGCCAGCCAGCGCAGACAGGATGGCTGGAGCTTCGAGGGCTGTTTGCCTTGGGGTGACGCCGGCGTCCCCGGCGTACCAGGCGTAGTGCCCCCCGATGGAGCACAAGCGGTCGATCGCGCCCTCTGCGTAGCCCTGGACTTCCAACTGCGGCATGACTCGGTCGGCAAGCCGATAGCGGGCGCCGACCGCCGTGACGAGACCGCAGTGGACCAGCTCGGCCACCGAAGCGTCGGCGTCCGATCTGCCCAAGAGTGCTGGCAGATGCCAGCGGTGCGGCACCTCGCCGCCCAGGGCCATGGCCAGTCGCAGCACTTCGCGGGCTTCCTCGCTCAGGCGGGAAGCGAGCGCGGATACAGCAGCCGCTCCTTGCGCCGCTGGCGGTAACGACTGGTTGTCGCGATGCCGCAGGAGCGCTCCGGCTTGTACGAGGCTCAGTGCCAGGCCGTCGGCGATGAAGCAGACATCACCCGCCCAGAACTCCTCGTTCTCCGTGAGTTCGCGGCCCACGGACCAACGCAGCAGGTCCCGGCATGCCTGCTGGCTGAGAGGGCTCAGATGAACCTCTTCAACATGGGAGTCGGCGGACGGCACCGGTGTCTCCGGCGTGGCGGCAAACACAAATGCGCACTCGGGAGTGGCGTCGAGGAACTCGTCGAGTTCGGCGCCGCCGAATCCCAGATCGTCGATTACGACGATCGCACCGATCGCTTGAACGAGCCTGTGAAGCCGCGCCTGGCCGATCCGGTTCCGTCGTAGGTCAAAAACGGCCCCACACAGCTCGTACAACAACTCCGCCGCGCCCTTGCCGTGACCGTCGAGACGTACGACGCCGTCGGGGGCAACGTCGGTGCAGTCCTCAGCCACGATGTCGAGCAGGGTGGTCCGTCCGGATCCCCGCGCACCGGTCAGCCTTACCGATCGGCCGCGGGTGAGGTTGCGGACCAAGCGTTCCCGTTCATTGTGTCGCTCGAGCACCGGCGGTGTCGCCAACGAGGAGCCGGGCAGCAAGAGCGCGTCGGCATGCTGCCGATTGTGCTGTGACCGCTCCGTAGGGCTGTGTCGTTGCGGGGTGTCGGGCGCATCCTCAAGAGGACACGCCCGGATGGTCCCGCATTCGTGCGGAGCGACCGTGAGCGCAAGAAACCCGGCTGACGGCGACGGCTGCGTGGCACTCGACCGGGGGGACGGGGGAGGAGGGCTCGGCGGGCGTTTGCTCCTCCGGGCCAGCACGCTTCTGAGCAAGCTGTGGATGTCAGGCCCGTCCTTGAGCCCCCTCAGGAGCACACTGGTCGTTTCGATCTCTTCGGGCGTCTGCAGGGAAACGGCGCGTTCCAACTGGGCGACCAACTCTTCGTGCGCTCCGCGATGCCACAGCGAGTCGGCAAGCCTCAGGACATGAAGCGGACCGAAGCCGGCAGCCTCCGCCGCGGTCGCGGTTTTGTGCGGAGGAGACGCAGTGGGTGCGTCCGTATGGTCCGCAGGCGCGTCGGCCGACTCTTCACCGTCGACGGGCTCCTTATCGCCAGGCCTGTCCTTGCTGGTCGTCCGGTTATCCGCCGGATAACCGGACGTCGCATCGTCATCGCGTTCTGACAATCGCTGAATGGTCTCGGCCTGCGTGTGCAGGACTACGTCGATCTTCGACAGAGCGTCGTCGATGTCCTCGGACAGCTCGGCGACGCTCTCGTGCCTCTCACTGAACCGCGTCTCGTCGGTGGAGCCCGCGGCAGAAAGTCCCTGCTCGGCACGCAGCTTGGCGAGTTCTTCCTGGAGTTCCTCGATCTCCAACTGCGCGGCGATATATCGCTGCTCGGCGTCGGCGCGCTGTTCCTGCGCGGTCTCCAGTTTCTGGCTGGCCCGCTCGCGTTGCTGCTTGGTACGCCACAATTCCCGGCTCAGATCGTCGAGCTTGGCGGTGTACGTCATGTGGTCGCGCTGCAAGTCGTCCCGCTGGGTTGTGAGGTCGCGCATCTGCCGGTCGAGCCGCGCGATCATTCTCAGCAGGAACATCACTAAGAGCGCGCCGTCCTTGCGGAGCGCGTCCAAGTCGTTGAACAGGCTCTCCTTCTGGGCCAGCAGCGACTCGACCTGCCGCTCCGAACGGACCAGTGCAGGCGCATGAGGAGCCGCGGCGGCGGTCCTGTGCAGTCGTTCTGCCCGCTTGAGCATCATGGGTCGCCGGGGCGCCGGCACCGTTGCGTTCACGAACCGTTCTATGACAGCGGGCAGGGGCAGCAACTCACCCCGCAACGCCTCGCTGAGCCGCTGCTCGGGGAACTTGATCTTTCGAGCAAGATCCTTTTGAGTGATGCCGCACTCGTCCACGAGATCTCGCAGGAACTCGGCGAAAGCCCGCATCTCACCGCTGACGCCCTCTTTGATCTCGCTCCGCGGTCGCGGCACCCGGCCCCCTCCCCGTTCCGGCTCGGATAACCAACCGTTATCCGGTAATTCAACCGCGCTGATCCCTGGTCTGACCAGGCCGCCAGTTGTCCGGAAGTTATCCGACACATGCGTGAATCGGAGGGGCGGTCGACTCTCGTACCCAGGCCGCCGCAACCGTGGCGGCCAAGGACAAGGGGTCCGCCCGCGAGATGTGGAGTCGCGACGGGCGGACCCCGGGACCAGAAGGCCCGCCTATGACGGTACACATCGACCACCCGGTGAACTTGTTGATCTTCGGCATCGCGGTCCTTGCCGGGTACGTCACGTACAAGCGCACCCAGCCGCAGCCTCCGCTCCCGCCAGGTCCCGGCGACCTCACTGCCGCGTTCACTGTGGGCGCGATCACTCTGGCTGCACTCGCCTTCCTGCTGGGCATACCGACCAGCTGACCGGCCGGACCGACTCGACAGCCCGGGCATCCCTGCCCGGGCTGTCTTGCGTGCGGAGGATCGCCGACGGACCGATGCGGCGGTTGTGCCGCAGCCCATCACTTGGAGTCCCGACCCAGCACCTAGAAACTGGCGCCGCCGGTTTGGCTCTGTACACGAGAACGGGAGTCGTTGATCAACGACTCCCGGAGTCACTGCGAGACCCCGCCGCTTGATCAATGTCGATGAGTTCGGGAGTCGCTGACGGCCGGGGTCGGCGGTTCGAGGGTCCCCCTCGGTAAAGCGGGCCGGGCTCAGGGCAGTCGCGTGCGGCGCGTGGCTCACTCGTCGGCCGGCGCATGGCCGGCGAGGCGCTCGGGATCGTGCTGCACGCGCTTCATGGCGGCATCGGCGAGTGCCCCTCGCCGATGGGTGAGTTCCCGGTCGAGCGCCTGCACGGCGTTCTCAGCGAGCCCATCGTCGGTCATCTGCCAAAAATGCGGCTGGTAAGGCTGGCGGACGCGAGTCGGCTGGGAGAAGAGCGCCGTTATGACGGGGTCGGCGATCGCGTCCAGGGCAGTCTTTAGTCCCTCGGGAGGTTCCGCGTGGCGGATGAGACCGAACTCGAGAAGGCGCTGACACCCGTCCTCCCAGGCATCGTCACGCAGGCCGAAGGCCTGCATGCGGGGCCGCGTGGTGAGGAAGACGCCCGACACGCGGTGCTTCCTGGGCGCCCACTGGCTCATCCATCTCAAGATGAGCCAGGTGGCGACCTCGGAAGGATTGAGCACCTGGATCCAGCCCTTCAGGAAGAAGTCCTTGGGGAGCGTGATCGTCCTGGCGGCGGTCCAGCTACGGACGGGGACCGTGTAGAAGTCTGGGGTCGGCATATCGCCCCGCCCGCCTTCCTCCATGAGCGAGAAGTCCTCGTACAACCGCTGTCCGCGCGCGCCCCGGGGCATGCAGACCAAGGCGTCTTCATGGCCGAGTTCTTCCAGAGTTCTCAGGGCTCCCTTGACTTGCCGAAGCCGCAGGTCCTCCAGCTTCCTCGTGCGCCACCGCTCCTCCGCGCGCGCACTGCCGCGGAGCTCTGGAGGCATGTTCTTCAACGCGGCGTCGTACGCCCCCGACGCCGTGTCGTACGCACCGTCGATGGCAACGAGGGCGGACCACGATTCGGCACCCTTCAGCGGGCGGACGTTCTGCCAGGGGTCCCCCGTGTCCAGTCGGCACTGCGCCTCGAAGAGGGCCAGCAGGTAGAAGCGCAGCGCTATCCCTCGCGGAAGGACTAGCTTGGTGAGTCGCGACCGTTCCCCGTCGGCCCGCAGCAAAGCGGTGCGCAGGACGATCGAGTCCGGCTTCTTCCCTGCCTTCCAGATTCCGCCCAAGGCCTCAGACGCTTGCGTTACCGAGCCGGTCCTCCGCATCTGCTGCAGCCGGCGCAGTCTGCGCTCGTTCGTCTCCCGTGCATCAGCCACGAAAGAAGATTAGCGTTTTGATCCCGTCGTCTTGATCCGGGTAAAGGCCCTTCACTAAGGGCCTTTACCCGGATCAAAACGTTGATCACGTGCCGACGAAGGCTCCTCCAGGCCCCTCACCATGGACTTTAGGCCCGCTCAACGCGGGCTCGGCGGTCGCGTCGTTCGCACAGACGCGAACGGCCCCGGGGTCCATCCGGGGCCGCCTGCTCGAGGATTCCTTCAAGGAGAACAGTACGTGGCAGATTCCAATAACCCCCAGCCCCTGCCCCAGCGCTGGGCGATCATTCTGCTCGCCGGCGTCCTGGCGGGCGCCCTCGTCCTGAGCCTGGCAGGCCCGCTGCCCGGGCTCGGTGCCGCAGGCGCGACGGTGCTCGCCCTGCACAAGCTCGTGGCGTAGCGAAACCGGTGGAGGGGGCTGCCGGCACCCTCCACCGGCGCCGTGAGGTGCCCCTGGCCGCTCTGTGCCCAACAGGGCAGCACCGCGGGTGCCTCCCGAACTCGTGAACATCGACTTGGTCGGCTTTGAAGTGCCTCCCGCGCTCATTGACAAACGACTCCCGTTCTCGTGGACAAAGCCACCGGTTCCCCCGGGCCGCTCATTCTCGTGGCCGGCGGTCCTTCTCGGCAGACACAAGGACCACGAGCCGTTGCCGTCGGCGGCGGCCGTCCCTGACACGGGCCGGATGGCCGATCGGGCCTGGTGGCCCCGCCCTCCGCATCCACGACGGCATGACGCTGGTACCGGGAGCCGACCGAGCTTCTGGAGTTGCACGTCATGGTGCAGCCCGTTGTCGCCGGAGTGGACGGATCCGCCGAAAGCCTGACCGCCGCAGAGTGGGCGGCCCGTGACGCCGTACGCCGCGACCAGCCGCTGTGCCTGCTGCACGCCTGGAACTGGCATCCCCGCCAGCAGGACAGCGAATCCGCGAGCGCCCTCAGCTGTATCTCGCGCGGCGTTATCTGCGCCAAGCGGTGGAACGGATCCGCGCCAAGTGCGCGGACGTCGGACTGTCGGACGAGCAGGTCGAGGACCCTGCGACCGAGGCCCTGGTCAAGGCGGCCGAGCAGGCCGAACCGAACTGCTCGTCATGGGATCGCGCGGGCTGAGCGGCTTTCACCGGATTCCACCTCGGTCCGTCTCCCTCGGCGTCGTGCGAGGACCACGCGTCCCCTCGTCCGCGCGGGCGAGCAGGCGGAGTACGAGCACGTCCCGGCCTACGACCGGAACCCGTCGGTGCGCACCGGGTACCGGGACGTGGCGCTCGGCATCGACATAACCGAGCCCTGCGACGAAGCCATCCAGTTCGCCTTCGAGGCAGCCCGACTGCGAAAGGCGCGGCCGCGGGCCGTGCAGGCCTGGCGGCACCCAGCTCGGACCGCCGGTCGTCCGGCGGGCGACGGGCCAGAGCGGGGCGTCATTGAGCCGTCTAGGCGAGAGCCAGGTTCGTGGACTGACTTCCGAGCTCGCTCGACTCTCGAGCCTCGTCAGCCGTCCCTAGCTGCCCCGGCCCCGGAGCCGGATCGGCGCCAGGGCCTCCCTACATGCACTTGACAGGGAACGGAGCAGCCCTGAGGAAATGGACACGATCATGGAACAGAACCGTGGACAGCCAGTTGGGGCCCGCATCTGAACCTGCAGGTCACGGGCGCAGCCGGTGGTCAACAGCGAAGGGAACCTACAGCGCGACCGGGTGACCGTGCCCGCCTAGGCTGGAAGCGGACCACAGCCCCGTGCCGGAGAGGGGCGGCCATGGCTTTCCGGTCGAAGGCGGGCGCGGCCCTCGCCGCGCTGCGCGAGGACCTGGCCGGCGACGTGTTCGCACCGGGGGACCCGGGCTACGACGACGCTCGTACGGTCTTCAACGCGATGATCGACCGTCGGCCGGCGGTGATCGCCCAGTGCGCGCACGTGACCGATGTGGTGCGGGCCGTGCGCTTCGGCCGGGAGCTGGACCTGCGGATCGCGGTCCGCGGCGGCGGGCACGGCGTGGCCGGTACGGCGCTGGGCGACGGCGCGCTCGTGGTGGACCTGCGCCGGATGCACCAGGTGACCGTCGACCCCGCCGCCGAGGCGGTCCGGGTCGAGGGCGGCGCCACCATGCGCCATCTCGACCGCGCCACCCAGCCGTACGCTCTCGCGACCACCGGCGGCCGGGCCTCCGCCACCGGCGTGGGCGGCTTCGTCCTCGGTGGCGGCACCGGCTGGCTGGACCGCGCCTTCGGCCTGGCCGTCGACAACCTCCTCGGCGTCGAACTGGTGACCGCCGACGCCGAGCGGGTGCACGCGAACGCCGACGAGGACCCCGAGCTGTTCTGGGCGCTGCACGGCGGTGGCGGCAACTTCGGCATCGCCACCGCGCTCACCCTGCGGCTGCACGAGCTGCCGGAGTTCTCCCTCGCCCTGCTGCTGTACCCGCCGCGGCTGGGACCGGACGTGGTCCGGGCCTTCCGCGGGATCGTCTCCGGCGGCCCCGACGAGGTGGGTGGCGCGGTGCTGTACCTGACCGGGCCGCCCGAGCGGTTCGTGCCGCCGGAACTGGTGGGCAGGCCGGTGTGCGCCGGACTGCTGACCTACGCGGGCGGCGAGGAAGGGCTGCGCAGGCTCGCCGTACCGCTGCTGGCGCTGCCGCACGAGGCGGAGGTCGTCGGCACGATGCCGTACGCCGACGCGCAGCGCATGCTGGACGTTCCCGCCGGCCGGCGCAACCACTGGTCGGCGGAGTACGTCACCGGCCTGCCCGACGAGCTGGTGGAGGTGTTCTGCGCCGGCGCGGCGGGCATGCCCGTGTCCACCGGCACCCGGCAGCTGCTGTTCCCTCAGGGCGGCGCGATCGCCGCCGGCCCGCACGAGTACCCGGTGCCGTACCGGGACGCGCCGTGGGCGGTGCACCCCCTCGCCGTGTGGCCGGACCCGGCCGGCGACGAGCGGGCGACCGCCTGGGTGCGGGACGTGTGCGCCGGCGTCCGGCCGTGGAGCACGGGCGCGGTGTACCTCAACTTCATCGGCGAGGAGGGCTCCGAGCGGGTACGGGCGGGCCTGGGCGAGGGCAACCTGCTGCGGCTGGAGAAGGTGAAACGGGCCTACGACCCCGACAACGTGTTCCGCTTCAACCACAACATCAGGCCGGTGTAGCGCGGAGCTGTCGTGTGGGCGTTTGCGCAGGTAGCGTCCGCTGCATGGACAGCCGTACGGACCACCGATTCGACACCCAGGGCGCGGGCATCACCGTGCGGCGGGCCCTGGAGCTGCCGGGCCTGCGCAGCGGGCTGCCGGAGATCCTGGCGGGCGCCGACCGGCTCGGCCGCACCGTCCGCTGGGTGCACGCGGGCGAGGTGCCGAACATCGCGTCGCTGCTCAAGGGCGGCGAGCTGCTGCTGACCACCGGATACGGCCTCGGCACCCGTCCGGCCGAGCAGCGGGCGTTCGTCCGCACCCTGGCCGAGCGGGGGATCGCCGCCCTGGTGGTGGAGCTGGGACCGCGCTTCGCCCGGCTGCCCGCGGCCCTGGTGGACACGGCCCGCACGGCCGGGCTGCCGCTGGTCCAGCTGCACCGCGAGGTGCCGTTCGTGACGGTGACCGAGGAGATCCACACGGAGATCGTCAACGGCCACTACGCGCTGCTCCAGCGCGCGGAGGAGGTGCATCGGCGCTGCACCGAGGCGCTGCTGGGCGGCGGCGGGGTGCCGCAGGTGCTGGGCATCCTCGCCGGCTTCAGCGGCAACCCGGTGTTCCTGGAGACGGCCGACGGCCGGCTGCTGTACGCGGCCGGGGAAGGGCCCGAGGGCGCCGACCCGCTCCAGGTGTGGGAGGGGTTGCGCGGCCCGCACAAGGAGGCGCCGCCGCCCGCCGGTTCGGTGCTGGTGGACGTGCCCGGCGGTGGCGCCGGTACGGCGGGCTCGGTGCGGGCCCGGCTGGTCCTGCTGCCGGTCCGGGCACCGCTGGCCCCGGTGCACCGGATCGCCGCCGAACGGGCCGCGGGCATCCTGGCCGTGGTGCTGATGCAGGCCCGGCAGGAGGAGGAGCTGGCGGCGCGTGGGCGCGGTGACTTCCTCACCGATCTCGCCGAGGGCCGTATCACGGCGAAGGACGCCCCGGCGCAGGCCCGGGTCCTCGGCTTCAAGCCCGGCGACAGCCCGCTGCTGCCGGTGGTGATGCGGATCGGGGACACCCTCTCCCCCGGCGGGGGCTGGGCGGTGCTCGCCCGGGCGGTCTCGGAGGAACTGGCCGCGGTGGGCGTGCCGGTGCTGCTGGGGGTGCGGCCGGTGGAGGGCCGGGTCCTGGTGCTGCTGGGGCTGCGCTCGGAGTCGGAGCGGGCGGCGACCGCGGACCGGGTGGCGGCGGCGCTGCGGGCGGGCGTGGACCGCGCGGGCATGCGGCGGCCCGGCTCCCCGCCCCCGGTGGTGGTCGTCGCCGCGGCGGGCGGCTGGGCTGCGGCCTCGGCGGGGCTGCGGCACGCGGCGGAGACGGCGACGGCGGCCGAGGGCCTGACCGACCGGCCCTGGTACGACGCCCGGCGCCTCGACATCGACCTGCTGCTGTGGCGGCTGCGCGACCACCCGGACCTGGCGGCGTTCGTGGACCGCGCGATCGGCCCGCTGCGCGACCACGACCACCGCTCCAGGCCGCCGCTGCTGCCGACCCTGGAGACCTATCTGGCGCACGCCGGCCGCAAGGCGGAGACGGCCCGCGAACTGCACCTCAACCGCCAGACGCTGTACAACCGGCTCGCCCGTATCGGCGAGCTGCTGGGCACCGACCTCGACGACCCCCAGACGGTGCTCGCCCTGAGCCTGGCCCTGCGCGCCCGCCGGCACGTCCCGTAGCCGGGGTCTTCGGTCTGGATCCGGACGAGAGGCCCTAGGCGAGCGGGCGGGGCTGGGTCAACTCGTCGTAGACGCTGAGCACCTGGGCGACGGTCTCGTCCTCCGTCGGCCAGGTCGCGGCCTGCCGCAGCCCGCGCTCGCGCAGCACCGCGCACCGCTCCGGGTCGGCGAGCAGCCGTACGACCGCGTCGGCGAGCGCCGCCGGATCGCCGTAGGGGACGAGTTCGGCCGCGTCGCCGACGAGGTCCGGGACACCGCCGACCGCGGTCGAGACGAGCGGTACTCGCGCGTGCAGCGCCTCCTGCGCGAGGACGGACCGCGATTCCCAACTGCTCGTCACCAGGGCCAGATCGGCGGCGGCGAGCAGCTCGGGCACGTCCTCGCGGCGCCCGATGAGCCGCACCGGCAGTTCCTCGTCCTCGATCCGCCGCTGCAGGAACGGCCGCAGCGGTCCCTCCCCCGCGATCACCACCAGCGGCACCGGGTCCAGGTCCCGCCAGCGGCGTGCCGCGTCGAGCAGGACGTCGTAGCCGCGGTGGCGGTCCAGGGAGCCGACCGCGATGAGCAACGGCCGGCCGATCGAGCCGAGTTCGGCCCGGACCTTGGGGCGCGTCCGGTCGGGGTCGTCCAGTTCGACGGGCCGCCGCTGCCCGGGCAGGCCGACGGCCGCGAGCCGGGCGTCCCGCGCCCCGGTGCGCCTGGCCCGGTCCACCAGGTCCGGGCTGGTGCCGAGGACCACGGCCGCCGTCCGCACCACGCGCCGCTCCAGCATCCGCAGCAGATGCCCCCGGGGCCCCTCCGCCTGGGCTCGGTTGTGCCAGGTGACCACCAGCGGGGTGGTGCGCCCGCCGAGCGCGAGGACCGTCCGGAAGGAGGCGTGCAGCCCGTGCGCGTGCACCAGGTCGGCGTTGGCGCAGGCGGTCCGGAGCGCGGCCACGGAGACGGGGTCGCTGCTGCGGGGCACGTGGACATGGTCGGCGCCGGTCCCGGTGAAGTCGTAGGCGCGGTCGGCCTCCAGGGGGGCGCACACCGTGACCCGCACGCCCCGCGCCACCAGTCCCTCGGCCAGCGAGCGCACATGCGCGCTGCTGCCGGCGTTGCCTCCGCCCAGCACCTGCACGGTGCGCAGCGGCGACTGGCCGTGCGGTGCGTTGCTGCTCAGGGGGCTCACGGGCCGGCGCTCCTGGTTCGGCGTGGGCGGTCACGAGGAAACGTACAGAAGGTAGCGGGCTCAGAAGGGGCGGAAGGACGTTCCCCGCGCGCCTCCCGCGCGGACCGTGTTCCCTCAAGCATGCCAGGGTGAACGGTCGTTACGGGAAATCCGGAGGGCGCACAGTGCGGCGGGCCGGGGCAATGCGCCGGAGCACGTCACCCACACGGGTGAGGGAACCCCGTGGCACGGCGAACCCGGTGCGACCGCGTCCGGCGAGGTCAGACCGTCACGGGGAGCGCGCCCACGCCGTACCCCTGTCTCCGGACACGGCGCCGGCCACGACGGCGACGGCGTGCACGAGCGGCCCCGGGCGCCGGTTCCCCGCCACGACGGCCGCCCCCAGCGCGGCGCCCCGAGTTCATCATCAGCCGGTGGTTGGCGCGGAAGACCGGCCGGCCGGGCACGGCGAACCG
>NZ_JBEZBT010000054.1:0-55585 GCF_040647235.1 Streptomyces sp. NPDC042638 | reverse complement strand
TGACCCCGTCCGTGCTCGGCCAGCTGATCGCCCTCTACGAGCACAAGGTGTTCGTACAGGGCGCCGTGTGGAACATCGACTCCTTCGACCAGTGGGGCGTGGAACTGGGCAAGGTCCTCGCCAAGCGGGTCGAGCCCGCCCTCACCGAGGGCGCGGACGTACCCGGTCTGGACCCGTCCACCACGGCCCTCGTCGCCGCCTACCGCACTCTCAAGAACGCTCAGGAGAACTGATCATGCAGCTCGGTCTCATCGGTCTCGGCAAGATGGGCGGCAACATGCGCGAGCGGATCCGCCGCGCCGGCCACACCGTCATCGGCTACGACCGCAACCCGGAGGTCTCGGACGTCAAGTCCCTCGCCGAACTGGTCGAGAAGCTGGACGCGCCGCGCACGGTCTGGGTGATGGTCCCGGCCGGGACGGCCACCCAGGGGGTCATCGACGAGCTCAAGGACCTGCTGTCCGAGGGCGACACGGTGGTCGACGGCGGCAACTCGCGCTGGACGGACGACGAGAAGCACGCGGCCGAACTCGGCGTCAAGGGCATCGGCTTCGTCGACGCCGGCGTCTCCGGCGGCGTGTGGGGCCTGCAGAACGGCTACGCCCTCATGGTCGGCGGCGACAAGGAGCACGTGAGCCGCGTCAAGCCGGTCTTCGACGCGCTCAAGCCGGAGGGCCCGTACGGCTATGTCCACGCGGGACGGGTGGGCGCCGGACACTTCTCGAAGATGGTCCACAACGGCATCGAGTACGCCATGATGCAGGCCTACGCCGAGGGCTGGGAACTGCTGGAGAAGGTCAAGTCCGTGGACAACGTCCGCGAGGTCTTCCGCTCCTGGCAGGAGGGCACCGTCATCCGTTCCTGGCTGCTCGACCTCGCGGTCAACGCCCTGGACGACGACGAGCACCTGGAGAAGCTGCGCGGGTACGCGGAGGACTCCGGCGAGGGCCGCTGGACCGTCGAGGCGGCCATCGACAACGCGGTGCCGCTCCCGGCGATCACCGCTTCCCTGTTCGCCCGGTTCGCCTCGCGGCAGGACGACTCCCCGCAGATGAAGATGATCGCCGCCCTGCGCAACCAGTTCGGTGGCCACGCGGTCGAGAAGAAGGACTGAGCCGCCGTGGGGGACCTCCTGCTGGTCCGCCACGGTGAGACGGAGTGGAGCCGGTCGGGGCAGCACACCAGCTGGACCGACCTGCCCCTGACCGGGCACGGCGAGGAACAGGCCAAGTCCCTCGCCCCGCTGCTCACCGGCCGGACCTACACCCACGCCCTGGCCAGCCCGCTGAGCCGTGCGCTGCGTACCGCCGAACTGGCGGGCATACCCGCGGTCGAACCCGAGCCCGACCTGCGGGAATGGGACTACGGCGGCTACGAGGGCATCACCACCGCCGAAATCCACCGCACCCGGCCCGGCTGGGACCTGTGGACCGACGGCGTGCCGCCCGGCCCCGAGGGACACCCCGGTGAGTCCCCGGAGCAGGCCGGCGCCCGCGCCGACCGGGTCCTGGCCCGCGTCGACGCGGCTCTCACCGAGGACGCCGGCGACGTCGTCCTCGTCGCCCACGCCCACTTCCTGCGCGTCCTCACCGCCCGCCGCCTGGGCCTGCCGCCCGCCGAGGGCCGGCTGTTCCAGCTGGCCACGGGCACGGTCAGCCGGCTGTCGACCGAACACGGCCGCCCGGTGATCGCGGAGTGGAACGTCCGACCCTAGGGTCCTTCGTCCACCCGGATGCCCCCGCACCGCTGTCTCCGGCGGTGCGGGGGCACCGTGCCGTCGTGCCGGCGGCGGTACCCCGCGCAGGGTCCCGGCCGCCGATTGACAGCGGCTCGCACCCCGGGTCAGAGTCCCGCTGGTGGAGACCAACGAGCTGACGGCGGCCGAGGAGCGGGTGTGGCGGGCGTTCCCCCGGGGGGAGGCCGTGGACTTCCGGGAGACGAGCGAGGACGATCCCGCCGAGGGAGAGCACTGGGGACCCGGACGGACCCTGCGGGCCGAGGTGTTGCGGGCACTGCTGCTGGACGGGCCACGGCAGGACGGGGAGATACCGTCGCTGAACCTCGCGGGCGCCCGGATCACCGGCCGGCTCGATCTGCAGTACGCGACGGTCGACCACCCGGTGCGGCTGCGCCACTGCCACTTCGACGAGGCTCCCCGGTGCTACGCGGCCCGGCTGCGTGAACTCAACCTCAGCGAGTCCGTCCTGCCCGGGCTGGTCGCCCACGCCGTGCAGGTCGACGGCGTCATGCGCCTGACCCGGGCACGGTGTCACGGTGTCGTGCGGATGGGCGGCGCCCGGATCACCGGCAGTCTGTATCTGGAGGGCGCCCACGTGGCCGCGCCCGGTGGCGAGGAGCCGGTGCTCCAGCTGAACCAGGCGGCCGTCGGCGCCGACCTGTGGGCGCCGGGGCTGCGCACCCACGGGCAGATACGGCTGAACGGCGCCACCGTCGCCGGGTCGGTCAACCTCAACGAGGCGCGGCTCAGCCGGCCCGAAGGCGCCGCGCTGGACGCGGAGACGTTCGCCGTCGGGGGCGACATGCTGGTCCGGTACGCCGAGGTGCGCGGCTGGACGGGCCTGCGCGGCGCCCGTATCGCGGGGCGGCTGGACCTGTCGTACACCCTCCTGTCGAGTCCGGGCGGTTCGGCCCTGCGGGCCGGCAGCACGACCATCGGCGAGCTGTGGCTGCGCAAGGGGCCGCCCATGGAGGGCGCCCTCAATCTGCGCCGCGCCCAGGTCGAAGTCCTCTACCTGGAGCCGGAGTCGGTGCCCGACGAGGTGCTGCTCGGCGAGCTCACCTACACCTCGCTCGTCCCGCACGAGCCGGCCGAGCGCCGGCTGCCCATGCTGGAACGGGAGCGCGACGGCCATGTGCCGCACGCCTACGAGCAGTTGACGTCGTCCTACCGCCGGGTCGGCGACGACCACGCGGCCCGGCTCGTACAGCTCGCCAAGCAGCGCCGGCGCCGGCACACCCTTCCCTGGTACGGCCGGCTGTGGGGCCTGGTGCAGGACGTCACCGTCGGCTACGGCTTCCGTCCGCTGCGCGCCGCCGGCTGGCTGCTGTCGCTGCTCGCGCTCGGTTCCGTCACCTACGCCCTGCACCACCCGCAGCCGCTGAAGGCGGGCGAGGCACCGCCGTTCAGCCCGGTGTTCTACACGCTCGACCTGCTGCTGCCGGTGATCTCCTTCGGGCAGGACTCCGCGTTCGCCCCGCACGGCTGGTACCAGCTGCTCGCCTACGTCCTCGTCCTCACCGGCTGGATCCTCGCCACGACGGTGATCGCCGGTGTCACCCGCACGGTCAGCCGCCAGTGATGGCCGCCCGGAAGCCCCCGTCGTGCGCCGGGGCCCGGCTTCTACAATCACCGGCACGCGAAGGAGCGCGCCGCCCCGGCGCCTCATGGCCCGAAGGACACCGATGACCAGCGTCGAAGAACCGGCCGGACCCGGCGAGCGGGTGCGTGACGCCGCCCGCACCAGGGCCGAGATCCTCGACGTGGCGACGCAGGAATTCGCGCGTGGCGGCTACGACGGCACCCGGGTCGACGAGATCGCCGCCCGCACCCGCACCACGAAGCGGATGATCTACTACTACTTCGGCGGCAAGGAACAGCTGTTCACGGCCGTGCTGGAGCGGGCGTACGGGGTGATCCGGGAGGCCGAGCGCCAGCTGGACGTCGAGCACCTGGACCCGGTGGCGGCGATCCGGCGGCTGGCCGAGCTGATCTTCGACCACCACGAGCGGCACCCGGACTTCGTCCGGCTGGTCGGCATCGAGAACATCCACGGCGCCGTGCACATGGCGGCCTCCGAGGAGCTCGGCCGGATCGCCTCCCCGGCACTGGACGTGATCCGCCGCATCCTCGCCGCCGGGCAGGAGCGCGGGCTGTTCACCACCGGTGTCGACGCGGTGGACCTGCACGCGGTGATCAGCTCGTTCTGCTTCTTCCGGGTCGCCAACCGGCACACGTTCGGTGCCCTGTTCGGCCGGGACCTGGTGGACCCGGCGCGGCGGGAGCACTACCGGACCATGCTCGGGGACATGGTGATCGCCTATCTGACGGCGGGCCGGACCGCGCGGTGACGGCCTGACACCCACCGCGCGGCGCGTCACCCGCTCACCGGCAGGTCCGTCCAGGCCGCCACCCGGCGCAGTGCGTGGGCCGAGGAGGAGACGGCCGGCGCCGCGACCGTGGCCGATCCGGCGGGGCCGGGCTGATCCTGCGGGTCAGGGGCGTACGGCGGCGTCGAGCAGGGGGCCGAGTTCCCGTACGACCGTGTCGAGGGGCCGTGCGTCCCGCTCGGCCCGGGCCATCAGGATCGCGCCCTCCAGGGCGCTGATCATGAGGGTGGCCAGGGACCCGGCCCGTGCGGCGGGAACCCCCATGCCCGTCAGGGCCTCGGTGAGGGGGGTCCGCCAGGTCGCGAAGGCGGCTGCCGCCGCCTGCCGGGTCGAGTCGCCCGAGGTGGCGCAGTCGACCGTGGCGGCGGCGACCGGGCACCCCCCGGCGAAGCCGTCGGCCGCGTACTCGTCGGTCCACTGGGCGGCCATGGCCGCGAACAGGCCGCTCGGCGTCGGCTCCTCGAGCCCCGCGAGGAAACGGGCGACGCGCTTGCCCGCGTACCGTCCGGCCCACCGCACCGCCTCGTTGACCAGTTGCTCCTTGCCGCCCGGGAAGTAGTGCTGAAGGGAGCCGCGCGGTGCGTCCGCGTGCGCGGCCACCTCGCGCATGCCGGTGGCGGTGACGCCGTCCCGCCGGATGAGCTGGGCCGCGCTGAAGACCATCCGCTCCCGCGGTCCGCGCCGCTCCCGCGTCATCGTCGGCCTCCGTTCCTCGTTCCCATCCCGCGTCCCACCCTATGACCACCGTCATAACCGGCGCTACTATGACCACTGTCATAGTCGGCCCGTGGCGCGAAGGGCGGCCCCGCCGTGCACGTCGGATTCATCGGTCTCGGAGTCATGGGCGGGCCCATGGCCCTGCGCCTTGCATCCGCCGGCACCCCCCTGCTGGTCTGGAACCGCACCCCGGACCGCGCACGACCGCTGCGCGCGGCCGGGGCCGAAGTGGCGGCGGACGCCGGCGAGGTGTTCACGCGTACGGAGACCGCGCTGCTGATGCTCGCCGACGAGGCCGCGGTGGACGCGGTCCTCGGCCGGGGCACGCCGGAGTTCGCCGCGCGGGTCGCGGACCGGACGATCGTGCACATGGGCACGACCTCGCCGGAGTACTCCCACGCCCTGGAGAGCGACATCCGGGCCGCCGGCGGCCGGTACGCCGAGGCGCCCGTCTCCGGGTCCCGGGTGCCGGCGGAGCAGGGGCAACTGGTCGCCATGCTCGCCGGCGACGAGGCGACCGTGGCCGCCGTACGTCCGCTGCTCGCGCCGATGTGCCGGGAGACGTTCGTGTGCGGGCCCGCGCCCGGGGCGCTGCTGATGAAGCTGTCGGTGAACCTGTTCCTGATCACCCAGGTGACCGGGCTCGCCGAGGCGTTCCACTTCGCCGAGCGGCAGGGCCTGGACCGGCGGCTGTTCCTGGACGTCGTGGACGCGGGCCCGATGGCCAGCGCGGTGTCCCGGATGAAGGCACCCAAGCTGCGCGAGCGGGACTTCGCGGTGCAGGCGGCGGCACTGGACGTACTGAAGAACAACCGGCTGATCGCCGAGGCGGCCCGCAAGGCCCGCCTCGCCTCACCGCTCCTCGACGTCTGTCACACCCTGTTCGAGGAGACGGTGGCACAGGGGTACGGCGGCGAGGACATGGCCGCCGTGCTGCGGGCGATCGAGACGCGGACGTCCGAGGCCCCGTAGCCCTGGACCCGCCCGAGGGGCCGTCGACCGGGTCCCGCCGAGGCGCCGCCGGGGGGCCTGGTCAGCTCCTCGGGACGCCGTACGCCCGCTCGACACGCAGCCGCACCACCAGGCGGCGGTCACGGACCATGGCGGCCCGGTATTCGTCCCAGTCCGGGTGTTCGCCGAGGACGTCGCGGTAGAGCCGGACCAGCTCCTCGACGGTCGCGTCGTGCGGGTCGGCGGCGACCGGGGTCAGCTCGGCGGTGCCCTCGGCGACGGCGTACGCCCAGCGGTCGGCACTGGTGACGTGGTACGAGGCGCGGGGGTCCCGGCGGAGGTTGCGGGTCTTGGCGCGGTCGTCGGTGACCGAGATCCGGATGATCCGCTCGTCCGGGTAGTAGGCGTGGCTGACGTTGGACAACTGGGGGCGGCCGTCGCGCCGGAGGGTGACCAGCACACCGCCGTGGCCTTCGGAGATCAGGCCGAGCAGCGCGTCCTGCGGGGAGTCCTGGGTCATATCCGGATCAACTCGCCCGGCTCCCGCCGCATTCCCCCACCGGTCGCGCGAGGTGGACCGTGCCCGTGCTCGCGCCGCCCCGGCCGGCCGCCGTCGCGTCGGTCACACACATCGCGGACGAGCCGGTCCCGGCCACTGGTCCTGCGCGACGATGAGAAGCGGACGCGGCCCGGTGCGGCCGGGAGCAACCGCGGACGACACGACCGGAGGAGAGCGATGGCACAGCTGCGGCAGGACGTCGAGGCGGCGGAAGCGGGACTGGACGCCGGGGCGCTGGACCGGCTGGACCGGCACCTCGCCCGGCATGTCGACGAGGGCCGTCTGCCCGGCTTCCTGGTGGCGGTGGCCCGTGCCGGCCGGGTCGCCCATCTGACCGTCCACGGTCTGCGGGACGTCGGGGCCGGGCTGCCGGTCGAGCCGGACACGCTGTGGCGGATCTACTCGATGACCAAGCCGGTCACCGCGGTCGCGGTGCTGCTGCTGGTGCAGGAGGGCCGGCTCTCCCTGGACGACCCGGTCGACCGGTATCTGCCCGCGTTCGCGGGCCCGCGCGTGTACGAGAGCGGTTCGGGCACCGACGTGCGCACCCGCCCGGCCGCCGGCCCGGTTCTGGTCCGGCATCTGCTCACCCACACCGCGGGCCTGACCTTCGGCTTCTACCACCGCCACCCCGTCGACGCCCTCTACCGCGAGGCGGGCCTGGAGTACTCGGTGCCACCGGGCAAGGACCTCGCCGAGACCGTGGACCTGTACGCACGGATGCCGCTGCAGTTCGAGCCGGGCACCCGGTGGAACTACTCGGTCGCCTCCAACGTGCTCGGCCGGCTGATCGAGGTGGTGTCCGGACGGCCGCTGGACGCGTTCTTCGCCGAGCGGATCCTGGGCCCGCTCGGCATGACCGACACCGGCTTCCACCTCGCGCCCGGACAGGAGGGCAGACTGGCCCAGTTGTACGGCGAGACGGACGAGGGCGGGATCGAGCCGGTGCCGGGGCTGCCGGTGCACGGCCGGCCCCGGTTCCTGTCCGGCAGTGGCGGCCTGGTCTCCTCCGCCCATGACTTCCACCGCTTCATGGAGCTGCTGCGCCGGGGCGGCGAGCTGGACGGGGTACGGCTCCTGTCCCCACGTACGCTCGCCCTGATGACCCGCAACCAGTTGCCCGGCAAAGCCACCATCCGCTCCTTCGGCGCCCCGGTCCACCAGGAGCCGGCCATGGACGGCCTCGGCTTCGGCTTCAACGTCTCCGTCGTCACCGACCCCGCCCGCACCCTGGCGCCGTCCCACGCCGGCACCTACGGCTGGACCGGCGTGGCCACCACCGCCTTCTGGGTCGACCCGGCGCACGACCTGACCGTCCAATTCATGACCCAGGTGCGCCCGAAGAGGCTGAAGATCCTCCCGGAGCTGCGGCGGCTGGCACACGCGGCTGTGACGGACTGAACCGGATCCGCCGCCGGACGGGGGTCCGTGTGCGCTCCCGGCCGGCGGTCCGGTGTCAGGAGCCGTGGGCGACGGCGTCGAGATGCGGCAGATGGTGGTCCATCCGCTCCCGCTTGGTCCGCAGATACGTGATGTTGCTCTCGCACGGCTCGATCAGCAGCGGCACCTGCTCGGCGACCTGGATACCGTGCCGGACCAGCGCCTCCCGCTTGCGCGGGTTGTTGGACATCAGCCGTACCGAGGCCACCCCGAGGTCGCGCAGGATCTCGGCGGCGACGCGGTAGTCACGGGCGTCGACCGGCAGGCCCAGCGCGAGGTTCGCCTCGACCGTGTCCAGGCCCTCCGCCTGCAGGGCCATCGCGCGCAGCTTGGCGAGCAGTCCGATACCCCGGCCCTCGTGGCCCCGCAAGTAGACGACGACTCCGCTCCCTTGGGTCACCACCGCACGCATGGCCGCCTCCAGCTGGTCGCCGCACTCGCAGTGCCGGGAGCCGAACGCGTCGCCGGTCAGGCACTCCGAGTGCAGCCGGACGAGGACGTCGTCGGTGCCGATCTCGCCGTACACCAGGGCCACTTGTTCGTCACCACGGTCGTGGTCCAGGTAACCGATCGCCTGGAATTTCCCGTACACGGTGGGCAGCGGTGCATTCACGACGCGTTCCGCGCCCGAACGCCGCGGGGACTTCTCGCCGAGCACGCCGATGTTGACGCCGGTGTTTTCTGTCATGATCTGATTCCTCAACAGAGACGAAAGGCCGTGGAACGATGAGTGGTTCGGGCGCGCGGACGGTGGAATGCGAAGTGGCGAAGGGCGTGATGCCGACGGACACCACGGAAGACGTACAAAGGCGCGGGGCGGGTGTTTCAGCACAGGTCGCCGTCCTTCCCGTCGGAAGCTTCGAACAGCACGGGCCGTTCCTTCCGCTGGCGACCGACACGCTGGTCGCCTGCGCCGTGGCGCGGGAGATCGCCGCCGCGTACCCGGTGCACCTCCTTCCCCCGGTGACGGTCTCCTGCTCGCACGAGCACGCGGCCTGGCCCGGGACCGTCAGCATCTCCGCCGTGACCCTCCACGCGGTGGTCTCGGACATCGCGGCCTCGCTGCGCCGCTCGGGCGTCGAGGCGCTGGTCGTGGTCAACGGGCACGGCGGCAACTACGTCCTGGGCAACGTCGTCCAGGAGGCGTCCGCGCGCGGCGAGCGGATGGCGTTGTTCCCGGCCGCGGAGGACTGGGAGACGGCGCGGGAGCGGGCCGGAGTGGTCACCTCGCTGCTCACCGACATGCACGCGGGAGAAATCGAGACCTCGATTCTGCTGCACGCTCACCCCGAATTCGTCCGCCCTGGTCACGAGTCCGCCGATTTCACCGCCGACGACCGTCGGCACCTGCTCACCGTGGGAATGTCCGCCTATACCGAATCCGGTGTCATCGGCCGCCCTTCCCTGGGTTCGGCGGAAAAGGGAAAGGCACTGCTGGCGAGCCTGGCGGAATCCTTCGGGCCGTACGCCGCCCTGCTCACCGCGGCGGCGGAACGGAAGTAGCCCGAAGTGCCCTGCCGGCCGGGACCCGTGGGGGCGGCCCCGGCCGGCAGGCCGTCCGGCGGCGGGGAGGACGGGGTGCGCGAGGTCTCGAACCGGCGCCGGATCAGGACGGCGGCGCCGGGCAGGCTCGCCACGAGGCTCAGTACGCCGTAGACGACGGCGACCGCCACTCCGGTGTCCGCGCCGAGTCCCGCCGCGCCGAACGCCCACGCGGTGACGCCCTCGCGGGGGCCGAAGCCGCCGACGTTCAGCGGCAGGCCCATGGCCACCAGGGCGAGCACCGCGAGGGGCAGCAGCACCGCGACCGGGGCGGCCGAGCCGGCCACCCGGGCGGCGACCACGAACGTGGCCAGGTGCCCCGCCAGGACGATCGCGGAGGACAGCGCGACGCCCGGCCCGCTCTGCCGGGACACCAGGCCCTGGCGCGCCTCGGCGAGGGCCCGGCGCAGTGCGCCGCCCCGGCGGCGCGGGGGACGGTTCATGCGGACGGCGAGGACGACGGCGAGCGCCCCCGCGGCGGCCAGGGCGACCAGCGGCGCGAAGACGCGGACCTCGGCGCGCACCGGGGACGGCAGGGTCAGCAGCACCGTCGCGCCGGCCACGGTCAGCGCGAGCTGCCCCGCGACCCGCTCCAGGACGACCGCCTGCACCCCGCGCCGTACGTCACCGGAGCTCCGCCCGTGCCGGACCGCCCGGTGCACATCGCCCAGGATCCCGCCGGGCAGGGCCGCGTTCAGGAAGAGCGCCCGGTAGTAGTCGGCGACGGCCGCCCCCAGCGGAAGCCGCAGCCGCAGCCCCCGGGCCACCAACTGCCAGCGCCACGCGCTGAACACGGTGGTGACCGCCCCGATCCCCAGCGCGGCCAGCACTGTCACGGAGTCGATCCGGCGCAGCCCGTCGAGCAGCACACCGGTACCGAGCCGCCACAGCAGGACCGCGACGATGACGGCACCGGTGAGGGTGCCGAGGTGGGTGCGCAGGGCGCGGGAGTCCGGGCGCCGGGGAGCGCCGGACTGCGCGGGAGCGGCGGTGGGGCTGCTCCCGGCGCTCGGCGGATGCGCGGGGTGCGCCGCGCTGGGAGCCGTCCGCACGGGCACGAGGGGCTCGGGCGTCACCCGCGCGCGGCGCACGTCCGCCGCGACTCCCCGCGCGCGTCCCCCGCGCGCCGCCCGCACCCGCACCGAGCCGGGTCCCGACGCCACCGACACCGGCGCCGTACGGCCGCGTTCCCGGTCCGACACGGATCCGGCACGGACACGTCCCAGGTCCCGTGCCGGTGCCGCCTGGACGCGCTCGGCATCCGGCCCCGGCGCCACTCGCGCACGAGACCGGGCCGACACCAACCCCACACGCGCGAGTGCCTGATCCGGCACCGGCGCCACCCGGGCACGTGCCCGGTCCCTCGGTGTTCTGCGCGTGCGTCTGCCGGTGTCGGCCGCCGGGGTCAGCCTTGTCGCGGCTGCCGCCGCCCTCGCGGTCACGTTGCCTCGCCCGTCTCCCTGGGCAGCGCCAGCAGGTCGGTGTGGTGGACGACGACCTGTAGCGTGCCGGCGGCACAGGCGGCGAGCCGTGCGCTCAGGTACCGCTCGGCGGGGCCGCGCAGTTCCGGCCGCTGCTCGACGGCCGCGCCCACCCAGCCACGCAGCCACTGCTCGGTCAGCGCGGCCTCCTCGGGGCCGAGCCGCCACGGGCTCGGGCGCAGCAGGACCGTCGCCCCTCGCTCGGAGAACGCCTCGCCGGCCACGGTGACCGCGTCCGGGCCGAGCAGTCCGTCGCGCCGCTGGTGGGCGTTGAACGCCTCGGCGATCTCGTCGTCCAGCGGGTCCCCGGGGCCGACGTCGACGCGTCCCGCGACGGAGAGGGTCAGCAGGGCCGGGCAGCCGGCGCCCACGCAGGCGTCCGCCAGGGCCTCGGTCTCCTCACGGGTGAGGACGTCGAGGAGTGCGGACGCGGTCACCAGGGACGCCCCGGTCAGCACGTCCGCGGTGAGCCGGGAGACGTCACCGCGCCGGGTCTCGACCGTGACGCGGCCGCCGTCGGCGGCGGAGCGCGGGGAGGCCACGGCGGCGAAGTGCAGCAGGTAGGGGTCGCGGTCGTGCAGGACCCAGTGCTGGGCGCCGTCCAGGCGGGGCGCGAGCCAGCGGCCCATCGAGCCGGTGCCGCAGCCCAGGTCGTGCACCACCCGGCCACCGGTCCGGCCCGGCAGGCCGGACAGCCGGCTGCGCAGCGGGGCGAGCAGTTCCCGCGCGCGGGCCGCCGCGTCGGCGCCCTCCCGCAGTTGCAGCCACTCGGGCGCGTACCGCGGCGGCTGCTCAGGTCCACCGTCCCGCAGCCGTACGGTGGCCCGCTCGCCGGGGCCGGTCACCGGTCCGGCACCGGCGATGACCGGCGTGGCGGCGCCGTCCGCGACAGCAGCGGTACCGGCCGCCGGCCGCGGCGGAGCGCTCCGCTCGCCGGCGGACTCCCCGCCCGGGCCCCCCGTACCCACACCCATGTTCATGTCCATGCCCATGTCCACGATGTCCACGGCCCGCACCTCCTCGCCTCGCGCGTTCGCGGACTTCCGCCCGGACGCTCCCTCGACAGGGCCGGGCTGAACGGGGATCAGCCCGTCCGACCGGACCGCGACCTCTGCACCGCCGTCGCTCATGCCGCCCTCCCGGGGGGCTGGGGAAGCCGCTGGAGGACCGCCGCCAGGCTGCGGGCCGTGGTGGCCCAGCCGTCGAGCGCGGCGCGCCGGCCCCGGGCCGCGGCCTTCAGGCGCCGGCGTACGTCGGGTTCGCCGAACCAGCCGCGCAGTTCGGCGGCGAGCGCGGCGGGGTCCTCCGGCGGGACGAGGATGCCGGGCACCCCGCCGTCCGGGGCCCGGCCGACCGCCTCGGGCAGGCCGCCGACGTCGGTCGCGAGGACCGGGATGCCGCGGGCGAGCGCCTCGGTGACCGCCATGCCGTAGGTCTCGGCGTACGAGGTGAGGACCATCAGGTCGGCCGTGGCGTACGCGGCGTCGAGGTCGGCGCCGGAGCGCGGGCCGGTCAGGTGCAGGCGGTCGGCGAGACCGTACCGGGCGATGAGTTCCCGCAAGTGGGCTACGTAGTGGGGATCGTGGCCGAGGCCGCCGACGCACTCGCAGGTCCACGGCAGTTCCCGGACCGTCGCGAGCGCCTCCACCAGCCGGTGCTGGCCCTTGCGCGGGGTGACCGCGGCCACGCACAGCAGCCGGGAGACGCCGTCGGTGCCGGGCGCGAGCGGTGCGATGTCGGCGCCGGGTGCGGCCGTGTGCACCCGGCCGGGGGCGAGTCCGTGGTGGGAGACGAGCCGGCGGACCGCCCAGTCGCTGGTGGCGATCACCGCGGGGACCGCGCGCAGCACCGCCCGCTCGCGGGCGTCCAGGCCGGCGGCGACGGCCGGGTCCAGGCCGGTCTCGTCGCCGAGCGGCAGGTGGACCAGGACCGCGAGGCGCAGGCGTGCGGCCTCGGGAAGAACGATCTCCGGGACGCCGCAGGCGACGAGGCCGTCGAGGAGGACGACCGTGTCGTCGGGCAGGTCCCTCAGCGTACGGGCGAGCCCGTCGCGGGCGGAGCCGTCCGGGCGCGGCCAGCCGCCGGGCACGGCGTGCCGGACGACCTGCCAGCCGAAGCCGGGCAGGTCCAGGCAGATGCGGCGGTCGTAGGCGTTGCCTCCGCTGGGCGCGGCCGGGTCGTCGACGTCCCCCGGCATCACGAAGTGCACGGTACGCAGCGACATGGGGACGATTCCGGTGTTGTCGGTGACGACGGACTGCGCGGGCACGTACGCGAGACGGGCCCGCTCGACGGTCAGGTCGGTCACAGGCCACGCTCGTAACTCGCCCAGGCGATGTGCGACTCGTGCAGGGTGACCGCGATCCCCGTCAGGCCCTTGGCGCCCTCGCCGAGGGCGCCCTTGTGGACGCGTTCGGCGAGCCGGTCGGCGATGACCTTGGCCAGGAACTCGGTGGAGGTGTTGACGCCGGCGAACTCGGGCTCGTCGTCGAGGTTGCGGTAGTTCAGCTCGGCGGTGACGGCGCCCAGCTCCTGCGTGGCCAGGCCGATGTCGACCACGATGTTGTCCTCGTCCAGCTGTTCGCGGCGGAACGTCGCGTCCACCAGGAAAGTGGCGCCGTGCAGTCGCTGCGCGGGCCCGAACACCTCGCCGCGGAAGCTGTGGGCGATCATGATGTGATCGCGGACGGTGATGCTGAACAACGGACGACCCTCCAGGTGCGGCGCGTCTGGTCCCCCGGCCCCTTGTCCGCCGGGGGATGCCGTGTAGTACGGCTCTTCGCTTCCCCCTGTTCAGCCGTCTCTCACTCTTTTCTCAGGTCAGGCCGGTCTCCGCGTACCGGACCCGGTGGCACAGGGCGGGGAGCTCGCCGGATGCCAGTCGCGGCAGGACGTCCGGGAGTTCCTCGAAGGCGCTCTCCCCGGTGATGAGCGCGTCCAGCGCCGGGTCGGCGAGCAGGTCCAGGGCGAGCGCCATCCGGTCGGCGTAGCCGCGGCCGGGGCGGGCGGCCGGGGAGACGGTGCCGACCTGGCTGCTGCGTACGGTGAGCCGGCGGGAGTGGAACGCCTCGCCGAGCGGCAGGGCCACGCTCCGGTCGCCGTACCAGCTCAGTTCCACGACCGTGCCCTCCGGGGCGAGGAGTCGCAGGGCCCGGGTGAGGCCGGCCTCGGTGGCGCTGGCGTGTACGACGAGGTCGCAGTCGCCGAGGGCGTCGGCCGGTGCGGCGAAGTCGACGCCGAGCGCCGCGGCGGTCTCGGCGCGGGCCGGGTCGGCGTCCACCAACTGGAGCCGGACACCGGGGAAGCGGGCGAGCAGGGCGGCTACCGCGCAGCCGACCATGCCGCCGCCGACCACCGCGATCCGGTCGCCGATCAGCGGCGTCGCGTCCCACAGGGCGTTCACGGCGGTCTCGACGGTCCCGGCGAGCACGGCGCGTTCGGCGGGCACCCGCTCGGGCACCACGGTGACGGCGCTCACCGGAACGACGTAACGGCTCTGGTGCGGATACAGGCAGAAGACCGTACGGCCGAGCAGCGCGGCCGGGCCCTCCTCCACCACGCCGACGCTGAGATAGCCGTACTTCACCGGGGCCGGGAAGTCGCCCTCCTGGAACGGCGCCCGCATGACGGCGTGCTGGGTCCGCGGCACGCCGCCGCGGAAGACGAGCGTCTCCGTTCCCCGGCTGACCCCGGAATACAGGGCACGCACCAGGACCTCGTCCTCGTCCGGCTCCGCGAGGGTGACGTCGCGCAGCTCTCCGTGGCCGGGCGAGCGGAGCCAGAACGCGCGGGCCGAGCGGTTCACAGGCATCCTCCTGAACGTTCGGGAAGTTGTTCACGTACCGAGTTGTGCACTGGCCGCGCACAGTACGCGGCGTTGATCGACTCTGTCACTCGGCCGGAGGATGCGCGGTGGCCCTGAACAACACCTATGAGGCGAGGCTCCAGCAGGAGACCGCGGCGGGAGCGGGCGTGCAGCTCCTGCTGCTGGCCCTGCTCGGCTCGGCGATCGGCCTGGGACCGGCCGGCTGGCTGACGGGGCTCGTCTTCGCGTTCGCCACCTGGGCGGTCCTCTCCCGCGCCGTGCACCGCTCCCGGCTGCGCTCCTTCGGCCCCGCGAACCGGGTGACCCTCGGCCGGGCGACGCTGGTCGGCGGGGTGACCGCGCTGGTCGCCGACTCCTTCGAGAGCGCGCCGCCGGTGACGCTGCTGGTCGCCCTGACCGCGGTGGCCCTGCTGCTGGACGGCGTGGACGGCAAGGTGGCCCGGCGCACCGGGACGTCGACGGCGCTCGGCGCCCGCTTCGACATGGAGGTCGACGCGTTCCTGATACTGGTGCTGAGCGTGTACGTGTCCATGCGGCTGGGGCCGTGGGTGCTGCTCATCGGCGGTATGCGCTACGCGTTCGTCGCCGCGGCGCGGGTCGCGCCCTGGCTGACCGCCCCGCTGCCGCCGTCCTTCGCCCGCAAGACCGTCGCCGCGGTCCAGGGCGTCTGCCTGCTCCTCGCGGGCTCCGAACTGCTGCCGCACCCGGCGAACCTGGCGATCGTCCTGTCCGCCCTGGCCTCGCTGGTGTGGTCGTTCGGCCGGGACGTGCGGTGGCTGTGGCGCACCTTCCGCACCCCGCTGGAGGCACCGTCCGAGCCGAAGCTCCTGGAACTGGCGACACGCTGACCGCCCGGCCGCGGGGCGTCGAGGCGCACGGTGCCCTCCTCCGGCCTCCTGGCAGACGTCGTGCACGACTGCACCGGGCGAACGTCAGAGCGGTTCGGCGCCGGGCACGGTGGGAGCGGCCGGACCGGTGTGCGCGGACACCGGTACGGCCGGGCGGGTGTGGCCGGACCGGCCTCCGCGGGTCCGGCGGCCCCGGTGTCCCTCGTTCGCCGAGGGATCCGGTGCCGGTGACCTGACCGTTCGTCCGGTGGCCGAGGCCCGGGTGCACGGTGGCGGGCACGACAGTCCCGGCCGCGCGGAGACGGTCGGACGTCGCGGGCCCGATGCCGGGAGCACGCGCCGCACTCCCCCGCGCAGGTCTGCCGTCGCGGTCCCGGGCGGAGTTCCGGCTCCCGGGTGCCGCCGGGACGGGGCGGCGGAGCGTGGTCCTCTGGAACGACGGAGCCGCGGCACGAGGAGGGGGACGCGCTCGCCGGGTCACGCGCGAGCGCTCCGGCTCCCCCGGCTCATGCCCCACCCTGCCGTCCGACGAGAAACCGACGACCGCACATGGCCTCCACGTACTCCGCAGGTTCGCTGGTGTCCGCCCGCGGGCGGGACTGGGTGCTCCCGGAGAGCGAGCCCGATCTGCTGGTGCTGCGCCCGCCGGGCGGCTCGGACGACGACATCGCCGCCGTGTTCCCGGCCTTCGAGGAGGTCCGGGCCGCCACGTCCTCGCCGCCGACCCCCGCCGACCTCGGCGCCCCGGTCGACCTCGGCGACCCGGCCAACCTCAGCGACCCAGCCGACCCCGCCGACCCGGCCAACCTCAGCGACCCAGCCGACCCGGACGACCCCGCCAACCCGGCCGACCCGGCCAACCTCAGCGACCCAGCCGACCCCGCCGACCTCGGCGCCCCGGTCGACCTCGGCGACCTCAGCGACCCAGCCGACCCCGCCGACCCGGCCAACCTCAGCGACCCAGCCGACCCGGACGACCCCGCCAACCCGGCCGACCCGGCCAACCTCAGCGACCCAGCCGACCCCGCCGACCTCGGCGCCCCGGTCGACCTCGGCGACCTCAGCGACCCAGCCGACCCAGCAGACCCAGCAGACCCCGCCGTCCTCGGCGCCCCGGCCGACCTCGGCGACCCCGCCAACCCAGCCGACCTCAGCGTCCCCGCCGACCTCAGCGTCCCCGCCGACCCCGCCGACCCCGCCGACCCCGCCGACGGGCGCACCGTGCCGCGTGGTGGATTCCGCTCCGGTGCCCGTCCGTTGCGGTCGTCGGCCGGGGCCCCCGTCGAACCGCGTTCCCACCGCGCCGCCATCCGCACCCGGGTGTTCGGCGCCGTCCACTTGGTCGGGGGGCTGCTGCCGGCCGAGATGCTGCTGCGGATCGCCGAGGGCCGGGATGTGCCGGGGGCGAGCCCCGCCGACTACGGGCTGCCCTCGTCCCGGTCGGTGCGGGACGAGGCCGAGCGCAGCTGGGAGTACCTCCGGCCGCTCTGGGGCGAGCTGCGCGGCCGGCCGGCGAAGGTGCCGGGGACGGGCCGGCCGGGCACCGGCGCGACCGGCCGGGCCGGCACCGACTGGCCGGCGCCGCTCCTGCGGGAGCTGGGCTTCGGACGGCTCCTGCCGGTCGGCCCGGCCGGCATTCCCGCCGACTCCGGCCCGGACAGGCGGTTCCCGGTCTCGCACCGCTGGGGTCGCGCCCTGGTCCACCGGACGGCCTGGCGCACGGACCTGGACCGGCGGCCGGGCGGCGCGGAGACCCTCCCGCCGCAGTCGATGGTCCAGGAGTGCCTGAACCGCTGCGAGGCCCACCTGTGGGCGATCCTGACCAACGGCCGCCGCCTGCGGCTGCTGCGCGACTCCAGCACCCTGGCGACCGTGTCGTACGTCGAGTTCGACCTGGAGGCGATCTTCGACGGAGAGCTGTTCGGTGAGTTCGTGCTGCTGTACCGGCTGCTGCACGCGTCCCGGTTCGAGGTGGCCGAGGGCGCGGCTGCGGGGTCCTGCCGGCTGGAGCGGTGGCGCGCGGAGGCCGTCGCCGGGGGCACCCGGGCCCTGGAGCGGCTGCGCCGGGGTGTGCGGGAGGCGGTCACCGTGCTGGGCACGGGCTTCCTGCGGCACCCGGAGAACGGCCCGCTGCACGAACGCGTCCGCCCGGGGGACATGCGGACGGCGCTGCTGCGGCTGGTGTACCGGCTGCTGTTCGTCTTCGTGGCCGAGGACCGGGACGCGCTGCTCGCGCCCGACGCGGACGCGCTCGCCCGCGAGCGGTACGAGCGCTACTTCTCGTCGGCCCTGCTGCGCGCCCGCGCCCGCTGTCTGCCCGGCTCGGCGCACGGCGACCGCTACGAGGCGCTGCGCCTGGTCCTGACGGCGCTCGGCCGGGAACAGGGACGTCCGGAACTGGGCCTGCCCGGTCTGGGCGGCCTGTTCACCGAGACGGCCGCCGATGTCCCGCTGCGCGGCCTGAAGCTGTCCAACGAGGCCCTGTTCACCGCCGTGGACCGGCTGTCCCAGGTGCGCGACGGCGGATCGGGGCGCCCGAGGGCCGTGGACCACCGGCATCTCGATGCCGGCGTACTGGGCTCCATCTACGAGTCCCTGCTGGAGCCGGAGCCCGCGTACGCGGCGGACCGGGGGTTCGAGCTGATCGAGGCCGTCGGCAACGCGCGCCGGAGCAGCGGGAGTTACTACACACCGGCGGCGCTGGTGGAGAGCCTGCTGGAGTCCGCGCTGGACCCGGTGATCGAGGACGCGGTGCGGCGCGGTGAGGCGGCGGCGGCCCGGTCGGGCGGGAGCGATCCGGCCGGGGTGATCGTGCACGAGCTGCTGTCCTTGACGGTGTGCGACCCGGCGTGCGGCTCCGGCCACTTCCTGGTGGCGGCGGCCCGCCGGATCGCCAAGCGGGTGGCGGCGGTCCGGGAACGCACCCCCGAGCCGACCCTGGACGCCGTTCGGCACGCCCTGCACGAGGTGGTCGCCCGGTGTCTCTACGGGGTGGACCTCAACCCGATGGCCCTGGAGCTGGCGAAGGTCTCGCTGTGGCTGGAGGCGCTGGAGCCGGGCAGGCCGCTCGGCTTCCTCGACGGCCGCCTCAAGCACGGCAACGGGCTGATCGGCGCGACCCCGAGGCTCCTCGCCGGAGGTGTCCCCACCGACGCGTTCAGGCCGGTCGAGGGCGACGACAGGAAGAGCGCGGTCGAGCTCCAGAGACGCAACCGGGCCCAGCACGGGGGCCGGTACGGGCAGTCGTCCGGCACCGCGCCCGCCGCCGGCGACGGCAGCACCGGCCACCTCCGGGACCTGGCGGACCTGTGGTGTGCCGCCTTCGTCTGGCCCAAGCGGCCGGGGGCGCCGCAAGGCCCCACGGAGGGGATGTTCCGGGACCTGTGCGCGGGCGACCGGACCGCCGTACCGGCCGCCACGCACGCCGAGGTGCTGCGCCTGCGTGAGGAGTACGGCTTCTTCCACTGGCATCTGGAGTTCCCCGAGGTCTTCCCGGTGCCCGCTTCCGGCGCGGGGGCCCGGCCGGAGACGGGCTGGGCGGGCGGCTTCGACGCGGTGCTGGGCAACCCGCCGTGGGAGCGGGTCAAGCTCCAGGAGCGGGAGTTCTTCGCCGGGCGCAGCCCCGCGATCGCGCGGGCGGGGAACGCGGCGGCCCGCAAGCGGGCCATAGCCGGACTGCGGGGGGACCCGGAGGGGCGGCTGCTGCTGGCGGAGTTCGAGGCCGCCAAGCGCCGCTCGGAGGGCGAGAGTCACTTCCTGCGCACCAGCGGCCGCTACCCGCTGACCGGGCGGGGCGACATCAACACGTACGCCGTGTTCGCGGAGACCGACAGCACGCTGACCGGGCCGCGCGGGCGCACCGGGATCATCGTGCCGACCGGCATCGCGACGGACGCGACCACCCGCTTCTTCTTCAAGGACCTGGTCACGCACGGCCGGCTGGCCGCCCTGTACGACTTCGAGAACGAGGACAGGATCTTCCCCGGCGTCCACAACCAGCTGCGGTTCTGTCTGCTCACGCTGCGCGGCAGCGGGGACGTCGCCGAGCCGGCGCAGCTGGTGTTCAAGGTGCGCCGGGCCGCGCAGATCGCCGAGCGGCGCTACCGGCTGACGGCGGACGACATCCTGCGGATGAACCCCAACACCGGTACGTGTCCGGTGTTCAGCAGCCGCCGGGACGCCGAGATCACACTGGGGATCCACCGCCGGGTGCCGGTGTTCGTGGACGAGTCGCGCGCGGACGGCAACCCGTGGGGGGTGTCGTTCCTGCGCATGTTCGACATGGCGAACGACTCCGTCGTCTTCCGGCCCGACGCGCAGCGCGGGGAGACCCTAGGGAACCTCCTGGAGGAGGGCTGGAACCTGAAGGGGAACGTACTGGTCCGGGGTGCGGAGCGGTTGCTGCCGCTGTACGAGGCCAAGATGCTGCACCACTACGACCACCGCTTCTCCACGTACGAGGGCGCCAGCGACAAGCAGCTCAACAAGGGCACGCTGCCGCGGCTCACGGCGGAGCGGCACCAGGACGCGGCGGCCTGCCCCGTGCCGCGCTACTGGGTTCCCGAACAGGACGTGGCGAACGGTGAGTCGAGCCGCCGGGGACGGGAGATCCGGGCGGCGGGCGTACGCTCGCGGCTGGCCGCCCGGGGCTGGGAGCGGGACTGGGTGCTGGGCTGGCGGGACATCACCAACAAGAGCAACGAGCGCACCATGATCTGCGCCGTCGCACCCGCGCACGGCTTCGGCCACAAGTTCATGCTCGCGCTCGCGGACGAGGCCGCCCTGCTGATGAGCGTGTGGTCCTCGTTCGTCCTGGACTACGCGGCCCGCCAGTCCATCGGCGGGACGTCCATGAGCTACTTCGTGGTCCGCCAGCTGCCCGTCCCCGCGCCGCGGACCCTCGCCCGGCACGCCGGCTTCCTCCTGCCGCGCCTGGCCGAACTCACCTACACCGCCCATGACCTGACCGGCTTCGCCCGCGAACTCGGGGACACGGGCGCCCCCTTCCACTGGAACCCGGACCGCCGGGCGGTACTGCGGGCGGAGCTGGACGCCTTCTTCTTCCACCTGTACGGCGTGTCCCGCGACGACACGGCGTACGTGCTGGACACCTTCAACGTCACCCGTGACACCGACGTGCGCCGGTACGGCCGTTATCGCACCAGGGACCTGATCCTCGCCGAGTACGACCGCATGGCCGCCGCCGGACTCCGTCCCGGCACCCCGCTCGTGGAGGGGTGGAACCACGCCTCCACCCTGGTCCCGCCGCCGGGCCGGGGCCCGCGGCACCCGGCCCCCTGACCGGGCCACCGGCCCGACGGCTCACCGGCCGGGTCAGCCCTTCTGCTCGACCCGCACCCAGTCGATCTCGGCCCGCACTCCCCCGGACGCGATCCTGTCGACGCTGGACTGCGGGAGGCCCCAGTAGGGAGTCGTGGCCTTGTTCCAGCCGGCCGGGTAGGCGCCGCCGAGGGCGAGGTTCAGGATGACGTACTGGTCGTGGTCGTAGACCCACTGGCCGCGGGTGGACTCCAGTTTGCCGCGGGTCGTCTCCTGGACCAGGCGGTCGTCGACGTAGAAGCGCATCGCCGTCGGGGTCCATTCGACCGCGTAGGTGTGCCACTGGTCGGCCGTGCCGCCGTTCGGGTAGGTCTGGCGGGCTCCGATGTTGCCGTCGGCCGAGTAGCCGGGACCGTGCAGCGCCGTGCTGGTCCAGTCGGGATAGCCGATGTTCTCCATGATGTCGGTCTCGCCGGACGCGGGCCAGGAGACGGAGGGGTCGTCGACGTTGCTGCCGAGCAGCCAGAAGGCGGGCCAGAACCCGTCCCCGACCGGCAGCTTCATGCGGGCGCTCACCCTGCCGTAGGTGAAGTCGAAGTGGGTGTGGGTGTCGACACGGCCGGAGGTGAAGTCGTAGGTGCCGCCGCCCGCGCGGGTGCAGCCCTTGCAGTACTTCGCCGTCAGCAGCAGGCTGCCGTTCTGGGTGGTGATGTTGTCCGGGGAGTCGGCGTACGCCTGGGCCTCGCCGTTGACCGGGCCCATCTCGGTGCCGGTGCGCACCACGCGCCACTTGGAGCGGTCGAGGCCCGCGCCGGTGAAGTCGTCGAAGAAGGTGGTCCGGTAGGCGCCCGAGGGGTCGGCGGGGAGAGCCGGGTAGGCGGCGAAGGCCCCGCCGCCGGTGCCCCACACCTGGAACTCGTAGAGGGAGTAGCCGAACTGGGCGGTGGCGGGCGCCGGGTTGTAGAAGGAGCGGCGTTCCTTGCCGAGCATGCGGACGTAGCGTCCGGTCGCGGGCGACGGCAGCCTGACGGTGTCGTGCACGCCCGCCGCGTCGCCGGGCGCCTTGACGTCGGCGCGGCGGGCGGCGATGTCGGCGGCCGACGGTTCGTAGACCGTGCGCCAGGTGCGGTTGTCGTCGGAGACCTGGACGAGGTAGTCGACGGCGTAGGCCGACTCCCAGTACAGGTCCACGGTGTCGATCGTGGACTGTGCGCCGAGGTCCACCGACACCCACCGGTCCTTGTTCCAGTCGCTGGACCACCGGCTGGCATCGCCCCTGAGGTCGGCGGGCCAGCCGCCGTCGGTCAGGAACGCCGGTGAGTGCCCGGCGTCCTGGTAGTGGTCGGAGTACGCCGGGTGGTTCAGCGCGAGGTTGGTGCGGGTGGCCGACGCGGGGGCCGGTTCGCCGCCGTAGACCCGGAAGTTCCACAGCGAGTAGCCGTAGGGCGTGGCGCGTTCCAGGCCGCGCAGGCGGACGTAACGGCCGGTGACCTCCTGCGGGTAGGTGTGTGCGGTGACGGAGCCGCCGGTGCCGGCGGTCTCGGTGTAGAAGGGCGTCCAGTCGGTGCCGTTCTTCGAGACCTCCAGGACGTAGCGCTTGCCGTAGGCGGCCTCCCAGTCGAGGACCACACGGTCGACCCGGATGACGGAGCCGAGGTCGACGCGGATCCAGGCGTCGTCGGCGAAGTTGCTGGACCAGCGGCTGGTGCCGTTGCCGTCGAAGGCGAGGCCGGGGCCGGTGCCGGCGTTCTCGCTGCCGGAGGCGGTGACGGCGGCGGGGTTCACCGCGTAGGCGGCGGCCGCCCGGTCGGTGTCCCAGGTGGCGGCGGCGGTGGGGGCCGCGGAGGCCGGTGCGGCCAGGAGCGGGCCGGAGCACAGCAGGGCCGTGGTGGCCAGGGCGGCGAGCAGGGTGCGGGGGACGCGGGTGTGCATGCGGCTCTCCTTGTGGGGTGGAGGTGCACTTCCTGATCCGGGCGGACTCGGGGGTGGTTGTCACGTGCATGACATAGAGAGTGGTGCGCGGCCGGTGGACACGGGCGCCCCGCCCGCGTCCACCGGCCGTCCGGGCCGGGCTCAGGCGGCCCGGCGTGTCTGGCCGCGGTGCACGCGCACGATGTCCGCGTACCGGCGGCCACTGCCCTTGATCGTGCGGACCTGCGTGCGGTAGTCGACGTGGACCAGGCCGAACCGCTTGTCGTAGCCGTACGCCCACTCGAAGTTGTCCAGCAGCGACCAGGCGAAGTAGCCGGCCAGCGGTGCGCCCCTGCGCACGGCCGAGGCGCAGGCCGCGAGGTGGCCTTCCAGGTAGTGCTGGCGCTCGGGGTCCTCGACGCTGCCGTCGGGGCGCACCACGTCCGGGTAGGCGGAGCCGTTCTCGGTGACGTAGATCTTGCGGGCGCCGTACTCCTCGGTGAGCCGGAGCAGCAGCGTCTCGATGCCGGACGCGTCGATCTCCCAGTCCATGCCGGTACGCGGGACGCCCTCGCGCCGGACGGAACGGACGTACGGCGCGGGTCCCTCGGGGTCGTCGGCGACGTACGCCGGGAAGTAGTAGTTCAGGCCGAGCCAGTCGAGCGGGGCGGCGATGGCCGCCAGGTCCTGGTCGCCGAGCGGCAGTTCCACCCCGTAGGTCTCCACCATGTCGGCCGGGAAGCCGCGGCCGTGGACCGGGTCGAGCCACCAGCGGTTGACATGGCCGTCGTGCCGGCGGGCCGCCGCCACGTCCTCGGGACGGTCGGTGGCCGGGTGCACGGTGGAGAGGTTGTTGACGATGCCGATCCGCGCGCCGGGGGCGGCGGCGCGGATGGCCTGGGTGGCGAGGCCGTGGCCGAGGAGCAGGTGGCCGGAGGCGCGGACCGCGGCGGTGAGATCGGTGAGGCCTGGGGCCATCTTGCCTTCCAGGTGGCCGATCCAGGCCGAGCAGGAGGGCTCGTTGAGGGTGGCCCACAGGCCCACGCGGTCGCCGAGCCGGGCCGCGACGGCCCCGGCGTACTCGGCGAACGCCAGGGCGGTGTCCCGCTCCGGCCAGCCGCCGCGGTCCTGGAGCGCCTGCGGCAGGTCCCAGTGGTAGAGGGTGACGGACGGGGTGATGCCCGCGTCCAGCAGGGCGTCCACCAGCTCGTCGTAGAAGGCCAGCCCCTTGGGGTTCACCGGCCCCGTGCCGCCGGGGATCACACGTGGCCAGGCCACGGACAGACGGTAGCCGTTGACGCCGAGTTGCCGCATCAGGCCGATGTCCTCGCGCCAGCGGTGGTAGTGGTCGCAGGCGACATCGCCGTTGTCGTCGTTCGCGATCTTCCCGGGGGTGTGGGAGAAGGTGTCCCAGATCGAGGGCGCACGGCCGTCCTCGGCCACGGCTCCCTCGATCTGGTACGCCGCTGTCGCCGTGCCCCACAGGAAGTCGGGCGGGAAGGCGGCGAGGTCGATGCGTTCGGACACGGAGGTTCCTTCGTGATCAGGGATGGTGGTCACTTGACCGCGCCCGCCGTCAGACCCGCGACGAGATAGCGCTGGAGCAGCAGGAAGCCGGCCACGACGGGCACGCTGACGACCAGCGAGGCGGCCATGATCTGGTTCCAGTAGACGTCGTTGAGGGTGGAGTAGCCCTGGAGGCCGACGGCGAGGGTGCGGGTGGTGTCGTTGGTCATGACGGACGCGAAGAGCACCTCGCCCCACGCGGTCATGAAGGCGTAGACGGCGACCGCGACGATGCCGGGGATCGCGGCCGGCACCACGATCCTGAGCAGGGCGCGCAGCGGGCCGCAGCCGTCCACCAGTGCCGCCTCGTCCAGGTCGCGCGGCACCGAGTCGAAGTAGCCGATCAGCATCCAGATGGAGAACGGCAGCGAGAAGGTGAGGTAGGTGAGGATCAGGCCGCCGCGGGAGCCGAACAGGGCGATGCCGGTGGCGTTGCCGATGTTGACGTAGATCAGGAACAGCGGGAGGAGGAAGAGGATGCCGGGGAACATCTGCGTCGACAGCACGGTCACCGTGAAGACGCGCTTGCCCCGGAAGTCGTACCGGCTGACGGCGTAGGCCGCGAACACGGCGATGACCACCGAGAGCATCGTCGCCGCGCCCGCCACGATCAGCGAGTTCACGAAGTACCTGGCGAGCGGGACCGTCGACCAGATGTCGATGTACGGCCGTACGGTCAGACCGCTCGGCAGCCAGCGGAACTTGCCGGTGACGTCCGCGAGCGGCTTCAGCGAGCTGGAGATCATCACGTACACCGGGACCAGCACGAACCCGGCGAGCAGGGTGAGGAAGATCCGGCGGGACCACAGGAAGGAACGCGGGGGCGCCGTCGGCGAGCGGGGAGCGGCCACCGGCGAGCGGGTGCTAGACATCGGCGGTCCTCCGTCCGCGCGAGGTGAACAGCAGGTACACGCCCGTGACGACGAGCAGGAAGAGCAGCAGCAGGACGGACATGGCCGAGCCGGTGCCGAAGTTCCAGGTGACGAAGGACGCCTGGTAGATGTGGACGGAGATGAGGTCGGCGGCCTCGGGGGCGGACCTGCCGAACAGCACGTACGGCGTGTTGAAGTCGTTGAACGTCCACAGGAACAGCACCAGGACCAGGACCTGGTTGACCGGAGCCAGCGAGGGCAGGGTGATGCGGCGGATCTGCTGCCACGTGCCGGCGCCGTCCAGCGCGGCGGCCTCGTACAGCTCCCGGGGGATGTTCTGCAGTCCGGCCATCACGATGAGGAAGGCGAACGGCCAGCCCTTCCACACCGACACGGTCAGCAGGGCGTAGAAGCTGTTGTCCCCGATCAGCCAGAAGGAAGGCTGGTCGGTGAGGTGCAGCTGGTCGTGCAGGACGTGGTTCACCAGGCCGTTGTCGTGCTGGAACATGAACACCCAGGTGATGACGGCCGCGTAGACCGGCAGCGCGTACGGCACCAGGAACAGGGCCCGCAGCAGTCCGCGACCGCGGAAGGTGTCCTGCATGAAGACCGCGGCGGCGGTGCCGATCAGCCAGCACAGGCCGACCGACAGCAGGGTGAAGCCGACGGTGACGAAGAAGGAGTGCAGCAGCGCCTCGCCGACGGGGGCGTCGAAGTCCACCGACACCTGGTAGTTGCCGAGGCCGGACCAGGGGGCGGTGCCCCAGTCACGGATGTAGAACTGGGTGAGTTCCTTGAAGCTCATCACGATGCCGATGACCATCGGCACCAGGTGGACGAGGAGTTCGAGCAGCAGGGCGGGCAGGAGCAGCAGATACGGCAGGGAGACGCGGCGCAGCCGCCCGGCGCGGCGGCGGGGTTCGCGCGCCGCACCGGGGACTGCCTGGCGCACCGGCTCCTTGAAAGCGGTGGTCGTCATCGTCGGGCTCACGCCGCCGGCATCTGCTGCTGGGCCTTCTGCAGCTTCGCCCTGACCGAGTCGGCGGTCACCGCGCGCCCGGCGGCGGCGTCTGCGAACAGGTCCTTGACGGCCGTGCCGACCGCCGTCTCGAACTGTGACTCGGACGCGACCTGGGGCAGGGCCGCCGCGCTGGTGGCGAGGGTGTTCTTCAGCACCGCGGTGGCCGGCGTGCTGAACGCGGCGTCCGACTGCGCGGACTTGACCGGCGGGATGGAGCTGTAGGCCTGGTTGAGGACCTTCTGCTCCTCGTCGGAGGTCATGAACTTCACGAACCGCGTGGCGCCGTCGAGGTTGTCGGTGTTCTTGAAGACGGCCATGTTGATGCCCATGACCGCCGAGTTGACCTGGGTGCCGGAGCCGGGCGTACCGGAGATCACCGGTACCGGCGCGATGCCGTAGGCGTCCTCGCTCATGCCCTGGGACTTGAGGTTGGCGGCGGCCGACTGCCACAGCAGCATCGCCTGCTTGCCCTTGGCGAAGTCGCTCACCGACTGGTTCTGCGCGTACTCGGCGTCACCGGTCGGGATGACCTTGTCCTTGGCCATCAGGTCGACGTAGCTCTTGACCGCTTCGACCACCTTCGGGCTGGTGAAGTCGGGCTTTCCGTCGGCGGTGAAGAACTCGGCGCCGTGCTGCTTGGCGAAGACGAAGGCGTGGTGGATGTTCTCCGACAGGTTCGAGCCCTCGGCGCCGAGCGCGGTCTTGCCCTTGGCCTGGATCTTCTTGCTGTCGGCCGTCAACTCGGCCCAGGTGGCCGGGGGCTTGGAGATGCCGGCCTCGGCGAAGATCTGCTTGTTGTAGTAGAGGGCGTACGCCATCGAGTAGAGCGGGACCGCGGCCGGGTCCTTGCCCGGGGCGCCGGTCGAGCCCAGCGCGGTGTCGGCGAACCGGTCCCTGCCGCCGATCTTGGCGAAGTTCTTCGCGTCCCACGGCAGCAGCGCGCCGGTCGCCTGGAGGGAAGCGCTCCAGGTGTTGCCGATGTTCAGCACGTCCGGGCCCTGGCCCGAGGTGGTCGCGGTCAGGATCCGGTTGAGCAGGTCCGACCAGGGCACGACCTCCAGCTTCACCTTGATGCCGGTCTGCTTCTCGAACTTGTCGAGCTCGGGCTGGAGAACCTTCTTGTCCACCGCCACACTGGCACCCTGGTTGGAGGCCCAGTACGTCAGCGTCTTCGGGGAGTCGTTCGACCCGCCGCCGGCGGACGAGCCGCCCCCACAGGCCGTGGCGGCGAGGGCGAGTGACAGTGTGACGGCGCCTACGGCCGCGGCTCGGATGCTGCGCATGGCTCCCGGTGTCCCTTCGGGGATTGCACTCATGACTTAATTTAGGACGTGAGTTAATCCGCACGGGGGGCACTCGTCAAGGGATTCGGCAGTCCGATTCGGCCCGGACCCGCCCTCGGCGTCCGCCCACGGCGCCGGGCCGGCCCTCGCCGGGCGCTTCCCGCGACTCCGGCACCGCGGGACCGCGCGCCACCGGGGTCCGCTCCGCCCGCGCAAGCTGTCCGGGACCGTTCACCGCACCGCCGGGCGGCCGTTGCGGCACCGGGCGGGGAGGCGGTACGCCGCGGGGAGGAGGCGGTACCGCACGGACGACGGCACCGCGCGAGACGGCAGCACCGGGCGAGACGACGGCATCACGGGAGACGGCAACACCGGGCGAGACGGCAACAGCGGGCGGGGAGGCGGAAGGCGGTGCCGCGCTGGACCGCCCGCGTCCCGGGCCGCGGCGGCTCGTGATGCGGGCCGGTGCGGGGCCGTACTCCTTACCGAGGCCGTACTCCTTACCGGAGGGAGGCCGGAGCGAGGGCCGGCGCGGGAGGCGGCGCGTAACCCGCGGGCCCGCCGGTGAAAGCGCACCGGCCCTGGGGGCGCCCCGGCAACCGGGGGCGCAGCCGGACAGTCCGGCCGGCAGGACGGTGGCGGACAGCACGGCCGCGCCACCGCGGCTCTCGCGCAGGCACGCAGGGCCTGGCGCAACCCCAGCCGGCCGGCGGTGCCGAACGCCGCGCCGGAGGAGTTCTCCGCGCGCACGTACTCCCGCGGCACGCGCCCGCCGACGACGGCCGGCCGGAACTCGAAGCCGGGGCAAGTCAGCGGCTACGGTTGCGACGACGGAGCTGCATCGATGGACGACTGGGCGGTGTTGGTGATCCCTCTGATGCCGAAGTAGGCAGTGGTCATCGTGCTGACCGCGGTGAAGGCGCTGGCGAGAATGGCCACGGTCTGCGCGTTCCCCGTGCTGTTCACACCCCAGATCGCAGCGAGCGTGATCGCCAGGTCGCCGAGCAGGATGACCGTCAGGCCGGTCCAGGCCCGGGTTGCCTGGAGGCTTCGTTCAGCTGCGCTGTCCTTGCTCTGACCCACGTCATCTGTCGGCTGCGTCACGCTCTTCTCCTCCGCGCCATCAACGTCGGCCGGTCACGGAAGCCGCTGCCGACTCCCGGGGACCGCCTCTCAACCAGAGAACAATCCTCTGATCTCATTTGTGATCATAAAATGCGCTCAACTACCGGAGAACTGGCCATTCGAGTGAATTCTATCGCCGCCCGGTGACCCTCGCGACCGACGACCCCGGACTCAACCCGCAGCCCGGTTGCGGGGCGTCCACGGCGGAGTAGCCTGAGGGAGACGAACGCTGCGTGACCTGGAGGTAAGCGATGTTTCTCCGAATTCTGCGGCGTCGTATGCCGCACGGGCTCGTCCTTCTCGGCAATGGCCGGCTGATCCGGGGCTTCAGCGGCGGCTTCTACGACGGCCACGGATACCATTCCTGACACCGTCCACACGTCGCCCCGGAATTGCCGCGGAGTTGCCGCGGCAGCCCGACCTGGAGGATGTGCGGTGACAGAGAACGCCGATGCCCTTGCGGCCATGACGCGGATGCTGTCACCGCATTGCCGTGCCATCAGGATGTCCGACGGAGTGCTGATCGCGGACTGGAAGCGCACGCGTTTTCTCGGAATGGCTACGGCGGACATCCGGAAGTTCACCGACGGAAACTCCGCGGAACGCGACGAATTCGTCGCCGGTCTCGTTCGTGCCGGGTGTGCCACACCCCGCCGGAAGGAGTTCTCGGACGTCGAGGTCGGCCTCTGGCTGCGCGGAGTGCACCTGCTGATCCGGACCATCGGGTTCGGGCGCGTCCTCAGGCTCCTGTCCCTGGCGGCCCCGGATTACGCCCGTGCGGACCCTCCCTCCGCTCAGGACGTCGCACGGCTGAAGCGAGCGGTGCAATCACTCGGCCGCAGAAGCTGGTTCGTCAACGACGACTGCAAGGCCGAGGCCGTGACGGCTTTCGTCCTGCTGAGACGGCGCGGGCTGGAAGCCGCGCTGCACGTCGGTGTGCGCGAGCATCCGTTCGCCTTGCACGCCTGGACGTCCTCGGCCGGCTCGTGCATCCCTGAAGCCGATCCGCGCGGGCACGCGTTCGCACCGGTTCTCTCGGTCGACCGCGCGGGGCGGTGACATGGAAGCCCTCCGCCTCGAGTGGGCCGGTGGTGCGCCGAGACTCTGGGCGGACGAGGCCATGGCGCGGCAGGGACTGGTGACGACGGTCTCCTCCGGGGCCGGCACCGCGGTGGTCGTCGGCTGGGTCGGCTCGGTGCGTGACCGTGCGGCGGGCGCGCGCGGCCTCCTCGGCGACTTCGGCCGACCGGGAGCCGCACCGCGTCTCCCGACCGGTGACTACGCGGCCGTCCTGGTGTGCCGCGACCGCATCCTGCTGATGCGGGACGAGCACGCACGTATCCCCCTGTTCCTGAGGGAGTCCGGCGGCCGCGTGAGTGCGGTGAGCACCTCGGCACGCCGCCTGGGGGGCGGCGCGGAGCTGGACCGGCGCTACTTCTGCCGGTACCTGACCGGGAACATGGCGCAACCGCACTCGGAACTGACCCCGTTCACCGGGGTCCAGCGGATCCTGGGCGGCGAGGTGGTGGAACTCTCCGTCACCGGGCAGGTGCGCGGTCGGGTACCGCGGCGTGTCCCTCCCGCCGAAGCCCCGTCGGTACCGGCAGGAGAGGGTCCGCGCCCCGGCGAGGCCGCGAAGGACCTGCGCCGCGCGCTGGAGAACGCCGTCGGGCGCCGTATGGGCACGATGGCCGCCTGTCACGTCTCCGGCGGCACCGACTCCACCAGCATCGCCTTGCTCGCAGCGCGTCTGCTGGCCACGGGAGAGGCGCAGCCCGGGGGCCTCGTCCTGCTCTCCGGGCGCTTCGACAGCGGAGAACTGGCCGGCGAGCAGCCGTACCTCGACGAGGCGATGGAGGAGATCCGCCGCCACGGACCCGCGGCCCGCCAGGTGATCGTCGACGTCGGTGACATGGCCGACTTCGACGACTTCCAGCACCACGCGGGCGATCCGGACGAGCCACATGCGCACGCCTTCCGGGCCCCGTTCTGGAGCAGGCTTCATGCCGCTGCGGCGGAACTGGGCTGTGACACCCTCATGACCGGCTGCGGGGCCGATCCGGTCGTGGACGCCAACCCGCTTCACCTGCACAGGCTGGCCCGCACCGGACAGCTCCGGCAGATGACGAAGCAGGCCCGTGCCTGGGCCGCGGGCAGCGAGCGGGGCGTGCGGGACGTCGTCTCCGCCTACGTGGTGCAGCCGGCCTTCCCGCTGACGGCCGAACGGGTCACGGCGCTCCTCCGCCGCCGCGGAACGGTCCTCGGCGGCCTCGGCAGCTTCGCCCGCCCCCCATGGCTGCGGTCCGGATTCGCGCGGGCCCACGGCTACCGCGAGGCCAGCGTCGCGGAGAGCCGCTTCGTGTTCGGGCGCCGGCCCGAACAGTCCCTCTACGACGCGGCCAACTACCTTGCCGCTCCCGATCCCCTGTCCTGGCGCCGCGCGAGGCAGGACGGCTTCTTCCTCTCACATCCGTTCCTCGACCCGGAGGTCATCGCGGTGATGCGGCACCTCCCCGCCGAAGCCACGTTCTGTCCGGGCCGGCCGAAGGCGGTGCTGCGCGAGGCCATGGCGGATCTGCTCCCGCCCCGGATCCGCGGCCGGGCGGTCAAGGTCCCCTTCAACGAGCTGTACGCCCGGGGCCTGCGGACACACGGCGACGAGCTCATGGACCTCTGCCGCTCCGCGAGGCATCCGCTGGTTGCGGAGATGTTCGACATCGAGACGCTGTGCCGGGCAGTGAGAGAGGCGCGACTGGGCATAGGAGACGCGTATTCCTCGGATCGCATGAACAGCTCGCTCGCCCTGGTGATGTGGCTGGAGCGATGGGATCACCACTCCGGCGCGGCCGGTGCCACCATGCCGGTCACCGCTTGCTCTTGACGTCCCACAGCGGCCATTCGATCGGGCCTGTCGAGGCGGTGACGAGACCGTAACGGGCCACCAGCGCGGACGATTCCGTTCCGGTGAGTTTGCGGTCTTCCTCCCCGTTACGCAGGATGGTTTCGCTCACACCTGCGCCGTCCGGGCCGAACTGCCAGTAGACGGTGACGTAGCGGGGGTCCATCGTGTGCGCGGCGATCGCGTTGTTCTCGTGCACCCTCGCGCGGTAGATGACGGTGTCGAGGTCCTGCTTCTCCTTCATCCACCGGGGCGTCTTGCCGCCGGACCACGAGTACCCTTCCGGGGCGAGCTGCTCCAGGCCGAGCCGGTCCTTGCGGGCGAAGTCCGCGGTGGCGTAGAACGCCAACTGGTCGTACGGCGTGCTGATGGGCAGTTCCACCACCGTTTTGGTGTAGAACGCGTCGCCCGCCTCGATCCAGGTGCCGACGGGCACCCACGGCTGCGCTGCCACCAACTCGCCGCGCTGGTGAATCTCCCTGCGGGAGAGCGGGTGCTGCTCCGTGGACTTGCTCCACTGCTCGGCATCGGCACGCCACTGGGCGCGAAGCCGGTCCCTCGCACTCAGCGGCACCTTTTCCCCCATGGCGTGGAACTCGGCGGCGAGCAGGTAGAAGCCCACATCGCTGTGGTTCTCGAGCCTGATGTCGACCGGCACGGCGAATGCCTTACGGTCCGGACTCAGCAGGGGCTTTCCCACGGTCATGTCGATGAGGGGCTTGGCTCCGCGTTGGTACGGCTGGTAGAGGTACTGGTAGCCGAAGTTGGCCAGCGCGAGGAACGAGGAGACGATCACCGCCGCGGCCACCCGTTTCGGAGCGGGGATCACGACCGCGGTACGCCACACCGCGAAGACAGCCCACGCCGAACCCGCCGTGAGGAATGCCCACAGCACACGGTAGGCCGTGGAATCACCATCGCTGAGCGTCGCGAACAGGAGCATGGCATTCGCCGCGAGTGCCGCGACGGTGCCGATCAGCGCGACCATTCCCGAGTAGGGGAAGCGGTTCCGGAACCAGTGGTCCACGACCGCGGCAGCACCCAGCAGCGCGGTGATCGAGAGCAGGACGAGGATGACACCGGTCACGCGGCCCGTGTAGGTCAGGGCCTCACCGACGTCTTCGATGCCGAGCCACCCCAGCGGCAGCGCCGTCAGGAGGAGGACCAGCACGATCACCACCAAGGCAGCCGGTGACCGTCTGGTGCCCGTCCGGGCGCGTCTCGGCGGCGGGTGCGGGTCGGCGGCGGACCAGTGGTGGGTCTTCACCTGATCACCTTCCGGCGCCGGCGTGCGCGAACTGGACCACGGGGTTCTCCTTCGACGGTGCTGCGCCGGGACTCGGGCACCATCGTCCGTGGTGATCATCCGGCTCACCATCCGGATGCCTCCGCACGGCCTACACGGACGGCCCGTCAAACCCCGGGCATGAGGTTCGCCGTCGCCGGAGTCGCGACGAACGGCGGCCCGCTCACGGCCCGTTCGCGGAACCAGGCCGGATTCTGCATTATGGAGACATGCCCGATATATGGATGCCGGGGGCAGTCACGGTGGACCTGGGCGATCCCGCGCCGTGTGATCCGGCGTTCCCGGCGAGAGCCATCGCGCATATAACGGCGGACAGGAACGCCTCCGCCGCAGCACCGCAGGACCTCGTGCCCTTCGCCAATCTCAAGAGCTTCTTCACCCTCGGCGGAAGAGGCGTGGCGCCGCATCTCCTGTGGGATCCCTTCACCGGCGCGTTCGCCCAGTTCTTCCCCGCCACCTCCCGCAGCAAATCTCTCGACGACCGGCCCGGAGGCACCCGCACCAACCGCGCGGGCAAGGTCGTCATCCAGATAGAAGCTCTGTTCTTCCCGCACTGTCGGGTCGACGGCCGGGTATTCGCCAGGCTTACCGACACCCCTTGCAAAGGCTGGCGGGAACTCAACACATGGGTCCGCTCCTGGGGTGTGCCGGACATCTGGCCCATGGGTCCTCCGGCCGGTTTCACCCCGGCCCGCTCACCGGACGTCTGGAGGTCCCGGGGCGGCTGGTACGCGCACGCCCATGTCCCGGAGAACAACCATGTCGATCCCGGGTCCTGGCCCGCGTTCACGCAGGGACGTCCGAGCGGGCCGGGCAGGGGGCCCGCCGTCCGTCCGACGTTCGAACCGTTTCCCGGGGCATCCTTTTTCGTGGACGGGCGGAAGTCGCCGATCATCGCCGCGACGCACC
This sequence comes from Streptomyces sp. NPDC042638, assembly GCF_040647235.1. Classification (NCBI taxonomy): domain Bacteria; kingdom Bacillati; phylum Actinomycetota; class Actinomycetes; order Kitasatosporales; family Streptomycetaceae; genus Streptomyces; species Streptomyces sp. NPDC042638. The sequence continues at coordinate 21,921 of NZ_JBEZBT010000054.1, read as the reverse complement.
GCCGGCTCGTGGCCGAGGGCTGCGGCCTGTACCGGTCCGGCGGCGAGATCGATGTGTGGGGGGCGGGTGATGCAAGGTCCTACGCCGCCTGGCAGCGGAAGCTGGGCTTCGTCGGCGGTGACGCCAACGGCGTGCCCGGCCGGTCGAGCTGGGACGCACTGCACGTCCCCAACGTCTGACGGCAGTCGGCGGCCGGCGGCCGGCAGGGCTCGCGGCACACGTTGCTCCGTTTGCGGGACAGGCCCGGCAGGCGCACGCTGGAGAGGAAGCGCAACGGCAGCCTGGAGAAAGAGAATCCCGCGCGAAGTGCCCCGTCTGCGGGCCCCGCGCGACGGCTGACCGCATCCGACCTCCCGCCGGAGGAGGGGCGCGATGGTCTCCCTTTCGAACGTGCAGTTCGGCAAGACCGGCGACGACGTCAAGGCCCTGCAGAGAGCACTGATCGCAGCCGGTTTCAGTGTCCCTGACGGAGCCACGGGCTTCTTCGGCACGCAGACCAGGTCCGCCTACGCCGCCTGGCAACGGTCCATCGGCTTCGAGGGACCGGATGCGGACGGATTCCCCGGCTGCTCGTCTCTGACGAAACTCGGAGCCAGAGCCGGATTCCCCGTGGACTGTCAGCATCCCGGGTCCGTCGCCAAGAGCGCGGTCCAGTACACGAAGAATTCCGGGATCGGCAGGGACAGGAACACCGCCCGTGCTTTCGCCCTGACGGCATGCGAGCGGACGGCCGCCCCGAAGGAGTGGGTGACCGGGGTGGGCAACGATGCGAACCTGCTCACTCTCATCGAGCGAGAATCGCGGTTCGACGCGAACGCGGTGAACCAGGACGATGTGAACGCCATGGGGCCGCGGCAGGTGGACGGAGCGAGACTCAACTGCTCCCGCGGCTATACCCAGGTGATTCCCGACGCCTTCGCCGGCAATCACCAGGCAGGCACGTCGAACCGGATCTATGAACCGGTTGCGAACATCGCAGCCGCCATCAACTACATCTGGCGGAGATACGGAGACATCTCGCGGGTCCAGCAGGCAAATCCGCACCTACCGCCCCATCCCTACTGAGGAGGGCGCCATGCCTGCCCAAGAGCCGTTCCCCGGAGCGGCGTTCTTCCACAAGGGTCAGCACAGCCCGGTCATCACCGCTATGGGCAAGCGCCTCGTCGCGGAAGGGTGCGGGAAGTACCGGACGAGCCCAGGCCCCGAGTGGACCGACGCCGACCGTGAGTCCTACGCCGCCTGGCAGCACAAGCTCGGCTTCTCGGCGAGTGACGCCGACGGCACACCCGGCCAGCAGTCCTGGGACCGGCTCCACGTCCCGGCGACGAGTGGCGGGGGTCATCAGGTCTCCTCTCCCGTACCGGGCCACGCAGTCACCACCTCGTACCACAAGAAGGGACCCCACTGGAGCCTGGGCTACCACACGGGTGCGGACTACGCCGCCGCGAAGGGTACGCCCTGCGTCGCCGTCCTCAGCGGTACCGTTCGCGCCGGGCAGGACGGCAGCTTCGGCAACTACCTCGTGCTGAGATCGGGCGGTTTCGACTACTGGTACTGCCACCTCTCTGAGCGGGACGTCACCAGTGGTCCCGTCCGGGCGGGGCAACAGGTCGCCAAAGTGGGCTCGACCGGCAACGCCACCGGACCCCACCTGCACTTCGAAAAGCGCCCGGCCGGTGGCCGTTTCGGGTCCGACATGCCTCCCAACTGGTGACCGTGCTCCCGCGCTGATGCGAACCGGTCAGGGAGGCGCACCATGCGAAACAGAGGTCGACGGGCCGTACCGGTGGGGCTACGGCTGAAGCCGTCTGCAGACACGCACCGTTGAATCCGCGGAGGAGTCGCCATGCCCATGCTGCTCATCAAGGGCTTCTACGACGTCAAGGGCTCGCAGCCGGACGGAGACACGGTCCATTTCACGGCCGACAACCCCGCGGAGTGGAGCCTGGTCGGCGGCGGGCTGGGCCGCGCCGTCGAGCACAGCGTGACGGGCCGCGCGTCACTGCGGCTGGACGCGATCGACGCACTCGAGACGCACTACGGCGCGAGCCGTGTCCACCAGCCGCTGCAGTTCGCTCACGCCGCACGCGACGAGTTGCTGGGCTGGCTGGGTTTCACCGATGTCCAGCACGGTCCGGACGAGAGCGTGACCGCCACCACCCCGGAGACGGTTCCCGGGTTCGTCCTCACCCGCGGTACCGATGTCCACGGCCGCTGCATCGCCCTGGCGGGGCGCGGAGCGCCCCCGGGGACCAGTGGCCTGGAGATGGACGTCGACGCAACCGTGCTGAGGACGACGGTCAACCACCATCTGCTCACCGCCGGGTTGGTGTACCCGACGTTCTACCGCAGCCTGTTCACCACCTTGCGGGCGGAGATGACCACCGTGGCCAAGGAGGCCCGAGACGCGGGACGGGGCCTGTGGCCGAGCGACGTCACCACGACCGGAGCGAAGATCACCGGCCTGGCCTCGTTGACGGACGACGTCGTCCTGCTCCCCAAGCTGTTCCGCCGGCTGGTGGACTACCTTCAGCTCGGCACCATGCCGCTGACCTGCTTCCCGGCCTTTCTGGCGGGCGTCGGGGACCGCTTCTCCATCCTGTCCACGGGCGAGCGGTGTCTCGGCCTCCACCGTGTCGTGGAGACCGCGAACGGCCAGACCGTAGGGATGACGCATCCTCCCGAGGACCTGCTCTTCGAGGACGCCTGACACCGGCCCCCCGGCCGCCGCCGACAGGCTCCGCCGGCTGGTCGACGACGCGGACACCGAGGCGACGCCCGGCTCGACGAGATGGAGTCGGTGCTCACCTCCCGCGACGGAGTCGGTGCTCACCTCCCGCGACGGTTTCGGCTGTTTCGCCTCCTGGCCGGCCAACGCCCAACTGGCCACGCTGAGCATGTGCTGGGCGATGGGCCCGAAGGGCGAGGCCTGCGCTCGCCGCCCAGCTCTCCGGTCGCGGCTTCACCGTGTTGGGCACCTGAGCACCCGGCCGGACCGAGGTGCGGCTCAGCACACGGTGTTGAGGTTGAGGAGCCTGCGCAGGAAGCCCTCGGCCGATGTGGCGAGCGTCGAAATTGCGACTAGGCTGGTGAGTTGCAGCAAGCGCACGCAGCCGGATGTGCGCTGCGGACGCGCATCGACAAGAGCGCGGTGTCCGCCGACGCCAGTCACACGTTCCCGTGTTCGGCGGTTACCGGCAGTTCATCAACTCGCCCGTGGCATCGGGGCGCACCCGCCCGTCCTGGCCCGGCGACGGCGCCCCGTGACCGTGCGCCACGGAGCCCCGAGGTTCGACGCCGCACCGCGGCCGGTCGGGCAGGGGGTCGGTCAGACACAAGGAGGAGCCGGTCATGAGTGAGCCCGGTACCGTGGCACTGGAGGTCAAGCACGACGGCTCCTGCCAGGCGATCGCCTTCAGCCCCGATGGCAAGCGCTTCGCCAGTGGTGGCAGCGACACCCTCCTGCGGGTGCGCCCGACCCACATCGGGACACCGCTGGACATGACGGTAGGCGGTGCCGTCACGGGCATCGCCTTCAGCCCGGACGGCGGCAGGCTCGCCGTGGCCGACTTCGAGCAGGTCTCCCTGCGGGACAGCACGACCGGCACGGCAGTCTGGCAAGGCCCCCTCGATCCGGGCGCATCGGTGAACACCGTACGGTTCGGCTCGGACGGGCGGGTGGTCGCGGCCACCGACACCCTGGTCGCCGTACTCGACCAGGCCTCCGGGGAGTTCAAGCAGCGGATCACCGTCGACCCGCCGCTGATCGCCGGTCTGGACGTGAGCCGGGACGGCACCCGGGTCGCCCTGGCCGTCGACGAACGTCACGGCGGGAACCACCGGAACGCCGGGTCCGCGCGGGTGCACGAGCTGGCCACCGGTACCGAGATCGGGCGGCTCACCCCGGACAACGCCGTCTTCGCCGTCGCGTTCGCCCCGGACGGGGCCCGGGTGCTGTGCTGCGCGGCCGACGACACGGTCCGGATGTTCGAGGCGCAGGGCGGCCGGCAGGTGTGGCCCGCCCCGGACGAGGTCGACAACCGGCTCACCTTCCCGACCTGCCTGGCGTTCGACCCCCAGGGCAAGTGGACGGTGGTCGGCGGCTCCGACGGGTTCGCCCGGATCCAGGACGCGGACACCGGGGACGAGAGGGGCCGGGCGCCCGTGCTGGCACCCGATGCCCCGGACCCGGGCTTCGGAGCCGTCACGCACGTGGCGTTCAGCCCCAACGGCAAGCTCGCGGCCAGCGCCTCCATGGACAACGTCGTACGGCTGTTCAACCTCGACGGCAGGGAGTTGTACACCGTGCCCACCGAGGAGGTGCTGACGATCGGGTTCAGCCCCGACGGCCGCTGGCTGGGCGTCGGCACCATGGCCGGCGCGCTGGTGATCGACAACGGCGAAGCCCATCAGGTGTGAGCCGTCATGGACCCGCACGAACTCCTCCAGCAGGTCGCCGGCCCGCTGCGCGCGCTGGCCAAGGACGCCGTGGACAGCCTGGTCCACACCCTGCCGGAGGTCGGCGAGGACCCCTCGGCCGCGGGAACGGTGCTCGCCGGACGGCTGCTCGACGTGCACGACCGGCTGCCCGCCGGGAACTCACTGGTGGAGCTGGTACGGGAGATGCTCGGCGACCTGGACGCCGCGTCGCCCGTACGGCTGCACGGGTGGCGGCGGGCACCAGGCGCGCCGCTCGGCGTGGCGCTGGTGCTGACCGACCCGTCCGGAGCGGCGGGCGGGCGCGCCGTGCTCGGAGTGACCCCGGACGGACCGGTGTTCGACGTCGTGGTCACCCCGGGGGCGACTCTGACCCTGCCCCAAACTGCCCGGGGGCCGTGGAGCGTGGAAGCGACCGTCACGGCCGGACAGGGCTGGGACACCGCCTTCGGCCCCGGCCTGCCGCCCGCGCCACCCGGCGGAACCGCGGCGATCCGGATGCGGCGCAGCGGCCGGCTCACCGCCGGAATGTCCGACGGGCCGGGGCTGAGCGTCGACGGCATCGCGCTCGCCGTGACCTCGGACCCCGGCACGCCCGCGGCGTTCGAGCTGGAACTGCAGGGGTTCACCGCCGCCGTCCTGCCCGCCGCGCTGGCCAGGCTCCTCGGGCTCGGCGTGGCCAGCCCGATGTCGGGTCCGCCCGCGCCGCTCGTCCTGCGGGCCGACCGGGTCGAGGGCCTGCGCTTCGGCACCGGCGGCCTGCACGTCCCCCTGCCGCTACGGCTGAACGGCCCCGGCATCTCGATCCGGGGGGCCGCCCTGGAGCTGACCTCCGACGGGGGCGGGCCGCGGCTGGCGGTGTCCGTGTCGGCCAGCGCCGGGCTGCCGGGCCTGCCGCTGCGCGTACACCTGGACGGGGCCGGGATCGACCTCCCCGTCACGTTCGCCTCGACGACCCGTCCGGGCCTCGACCCTCGTCAACTGCGCGAACTGTTCCCGGACGGCATCGGAACCGAGCTCGACGTGCCGCCCGTCTCCGGCGGCGGCCTGGTCACGCACATACCCGGCCAGGGTTACGCGGGTCTGATCTCGATCGACCTGGGCGTGCTGCGCGTCCAGGCGATCGCCCTGTTCCGGCCGCCCGACGGCACGACGCCCACCAGCTTCCTGGTACTGCTGGCCGCCCAGTTCCCGTCCCCCGGCATCCAACTCGGCCTCGGCTTCGCGCTGGACGCGGTCGGCGGCCTGGTCGGGCTGAACCGGCGCGCGGACGTCACCGCGCTGCAACAGCTCGTCGGCGACGGCAACGCCGACCACGTCCTGTTCCCCGACCACGCGGTGGAACGCGCCCAGGAAATCATCGGATCTCTCGGCTCGGCGTTCCCGGTGGCTCCCGGGCGCATCCTGGTCGGGCCGATGATCCGCCTCAACTGGGGCGGACGGATGGTGTCGCTCTCCGGAGCGCTGATCCTCGAACTGCCCGCACCGGCGCGCGCGATCCTGCTGGGGCGGCTGCTCGTCGGACTGCCCGACCCCGTCCTGCCGCTGATCCGCCTCCAGGCCAGTGTGCTCGGCCGTATCGAGCCGGCCGTCCCGCTGGTCGAGCTGCTGGTGTCGCTGTCCGGCTCGTGGATCGTCGGCCTGGCCGTGCGCGGCGAGATCTACCTGCTCGTACGCGGCGGCGAGCAGCCGGAGTTCGTCCTGTCGGCCGGCGGCTTCCACCCCCGCTACACGCGCCCGGCGCGGGTGCCCGCTCTGAGCAGGCTCCAGGTCGACCTGGCCCCGGGCAACAGTTTCGGACTGCGCATGGAGGCCTACTTCGCCGTCACCAGCAACGCGGTGATGTTCGGCGGCCAGGTCGAGCTGGACGCCACGATCGCGGGCTGCGGCGTGCAGGGCTGGCTGGGGCTGGACGTGCTGTTCGTCCTGGACCCGTTCGCGTTCTCCGTGCACGTACGGGCCGGAGTGGCGGTGCGCGCGTTCGGCCACCGACTGGCCGGGATCAGCCTCGACTTCACCCTGGAGGGGCCGGCCCCCTGGCACGCGTTCGGCACCGGCAGCATCTCCGTGCTGTTCTGGGACGTCGACCTGGACTTCGACGTGCGCTGGGGCTCGCCGCCCCCCGTTCGGCAGGAGGCCGGACGCAAACCGATCGATGACCTGACCGCCGAACTGACGCAGACGAAGGCCTGGGCGGCGGAACGGCCGGCCGCCGAACGCACCGCGCTGGTGTTCACCACCGCCGCGAACGAGAAACTGAACCAGGGAAGCCTGGTTCACCCCGACGCCACCCTGCGCGTCCGGCAGCGTGTGGTCCCGCTGGGCGTGCCGATCTCCCGGTTCGAGCGGCGGCCGGTACCCGTGCAGACCTGGACGATCAAGGACATCACCTTCGGCGCGGCCCAGCCCGCCGCCGGTCTCCCCTCACTGTCGGAGCGGTTCGTGCCCGGCGAGTTCTTCGACCTGACCGAGGACGCGCAGCTCACCGAGCCCGCCTTCGTCAGTTACGCCGGCGGGCTGCGGGCGAGCGGCGACGGTGTCCGGCTCGGTGCCGGCCACCGGGTCGACGACGGCTACGAGACCGGCTACGAACCGCCCCTGCCGGAACGGCAGTTCTCCGGCTGGCAGGGGTTCTTCCACCGCGAGGCGGTCTACGGGGTCAGCGCGGCCGAGAGGCTGGAACGGTGGCGCACCCTGGAAGCGGCCGTCAGCCCGCGCCCGGCCACGCTGAGCGTGGTCGCCGCGGCTTCCCTGAAGCCCCTGCTGCGCGACGTCACCCTGGTCGACGCCACCTCCGACGCCTGGCAGGCGGTGAGCGGACAACTCGCGGCGCCGCGGGACACGCTGCGGCTCGTCGAGACCTGGGAGCTGGGGCGATGACCGCGCCGGGCGGGCGCGGCACGCCGCAGGAACCCGTCGGGAGCGACTCATGAGCACGCGGTGGTTCTTCTCCTCGGCGCGCGTCGGCGCCGGTGCCTCGGCCGACGGCCAGGCGCTGCACACGTCGGTGCGGTTCGCCCTCGACATCGAAGGCCGCCACGAGGCGCCGCAGGTGACGGGACCGACCCTGTCCCTGGTGGGACCGGGCGACGTGCTCGGCTTCGACCGGTCGATGGTGCTGCGGGAGGAGCCGCCGCCCGGCACGGCCGACGCCGCGGAGAACGTCATGGCGAGCGTCGAGCTGGCGCACGCCGACCTGCCGTGGCTGCTGTCCCCGGGCACCGTCCCCACACTGCCCCAACCCAGCCCGCAGCCCTGGATCGCGCTGATCGTGCTGGCCGAGGACGAGGCCGCCCCACCGCGCGCCGCGAACCCGCTGCCCGTCCTCACCGCCCCGGTGGCCGCACTGCCCCCACTCGCCGAACGGTGGGCCTGGACGCACGTGGAGGCGCGGCTGCCCGACGACGTCACCGACGTCGAGCGTGCGCGGCAGCTCACCGAACGAGGAGCGCGCGACCACTCGGCCGGTGTCGTCGGGCGTCTGCTGTGTCCGCGCCGGCTGGCCCCGGACCGCGGATGGATCGCCGCGGTGGTGCCCGTCACGGCCGCCGGGCGGGACGCGGGCCTGAACGCGGCACCCGGGGCGGATGCGACAGCGGGCGCCTGGCCCGTCCCGGGCCGGGACACCGTCGACCTGCCCGTCTACCACTGGTGGACCTTCCGCACAGGGCGAGCGGGCACCTTCGAGGAACTCGCCCGCCGGCTGCGCTTCCAGCCCGCCGCCGAGTCCGGACTCGGCACCCGGATCATCGACGTCGGCCACCCCTGGCCCGCCGAGGAGGCCGCCGGTCCGGCCACCGTCGCCTTGGACGGCGCACTGCGGGCGCCCGGCACGGCGGCGCCCGAGACCTGGTCCGACCCCGCCGCCCAGGACCGCTTCCGCGCCCTGCTCCGCGAACGGGTGGACGCGCCGGCCCTGCACCGCGCCGAGACCGTGGCGGCCGGCGACGAGGACGCCGCGGACCGGGACGTCATCGCCGTCGCCCCGCCGCTCTACGGCAGCCACCACACCGGCGAACAGACCGTGCCCGCCGAGCCCGGCACCTGGATGAGCACCCTCAACCTGGAGGTCCGCCGACGAGTCGCCGCCGCGCTCGGCTGCCGCTATGTGCAGCTGGAGCAGGAGTTCCTGATGGCCCGGGCCTGGGAGCAGGTCGGCGAGATCCGGCAGGCCAACCGCCTGCTGGCGGCGAGCGAACTGGCGGCCGTCGTCGCGGAGCAGGCCCAGCACAAGCACCTCGACCCGCTGGGACCCGCCGACCTGGTCACCGTCATGGCGCCGGTGAGCGGGCGGGTGCCGGTGTCCGCCACGCAGCCGGGCGCGGAACCGACCACGCTGGCCACCCTGCTGGCCTCGGCCGAGGCCGTGCCGGCCGGCACGGCCAGTACCTCCTTCGCGCGGCTGACCCGCGCCAACGGCGCACTGGCCCGCCGCGCCCGGCGCGGCGCGGACGGCCAGGCCGCCGCCGGGCAGGCGGCCGAGCCGTTCCTCACGCGGACGCTGAGGAACATGGGCGTGATCAGTGACGAGGCGTCCCCGCAGGCCGGCCTGCCGGGCGAACTGCGCGCCGGACTCAGCCCCATGCGGCTGCACGTGCTGCGGATGGCCGACCGTATCCCCGCCGACTTCTGGGCGGAGCGCGCGGAGGACGACCGGCCGCTCCGGCCGATCATGGCCCATCCGAAGTTCACCGTGCCGATCGCCGGGGAACTGCTCGCCCGCTGGCCGGAATGGGCGCTGCCCGGCATCGGCGCGCTGCCGCCGGACACCGTGACCCTGCTGGAGACCAACCCCGAGTTCATCGCGGCGCTGCTGGTCGGGCTCAACCACGAGTTCAACCGCGAGCTGCTGTGGCGGCAGTTCCCCACCGACCAGCGCGGCACCCCGTTCGCCCGGTTCTGGCCGGGTGACGGCGCCGACGTCGAGGAGATCGCGCTGTGGCCGCCGGACGCCCCGCTGGGCAGCCAGTTGCGCACCGGTGGCCAGGGCGATCTGGCGCTGCTCGTGCGCGGCCGGCTGCTGCACCGCTTCCCCGGCACCGCCCTGCTCGCCGTACGGGGTGTGAACGGCAAGCTGCCGCCCGCCTTCGACGGAGTGCCGGCCACCGCGCTGGCGCTGGACGAGTCCACCGTGCTCTACCTGTTCCCCGGCCTCGACAAGGAGCGGGCCCGCACCGAGGAATGGCTCTTCGTGTTCCGCGAACCGATGCGCGGCACCCAGTTCGGGTTCGACTCCGGTGACCAGCCCACCGAGATGGAGACCTGGGCCGACCTGACCTGGCAGGGCATCGGCGTGGAACCCGCGTCCTTCGTCCAGCTCGGCCAGGCGCCCGCCACGCCGACCCGGCTGTCCCCACCCGACCCGCCGGCATGGGCCCGGGACGCGGCCGACATGGCCCGCATCGCCTTCCAACAGCCCTTCCAACTGGCCTTCCGCGCAGCCACGTTGCTGGGCGGATGACCACCGTGCCGAGGACAGGAGCAGTGGGGACATGACCGACGCGTTCGCCGCCCGCGCACAGCTGGACCAGGCACGCACCGCAGCGGACACCGCGCGGGCCCTCGTGGAGGAGAAGGAGGCCGTGGTGCGGCGCCTTCAGGCGCACATCCAGGCCGGTCTCCCGGATCCCGTCCTGGAGCCGACTCCCAGCGCCCAGTTGCTCACCGAGGCCGAGGCGGCCCTGCCGGACCTTCAGCGCACGGCCGACCAGATGAACAGCGCGGTGACCGAGGCCCAGGAGGAGCTGACCCGTGCCCTCGGCGAGGGCCAGGCACTGTTCCCCGACGACAACACCGCGCCCATCGCGCTGCTCCCGGTGCGGGTGGAGACCATCTGGTGGGAGCCGAACACCCTGCGGGTGAGGATCTACCCGGACGACATCCTGCTCCCCCGGTTCGAGCCCGAGCTCACCCCCGCCGAGGCCGCCGCCGGCACCGCGTACTGGCAGAATCCGGGCCCGGAAGCCTGGCAGAAGGTGCTCACCGAGCTGCGCCCGGCCCGCGCCTCCTGGGCGGTCCGCGCCTGCCGCCCCGGCGCTCCGGCGCCCGCCGTACGTCCGGACGACCCGCGGGAGCACCGGCCGCGCATGGCGTCGATGCCCAAGCGCTGGCGCTTCCTCGGGCTGTTCGGCGGCCAGGTGGTGGTGGACCAGCTGGGCCGTCCGGTGCCGGACCCGCTGCCGATCGGCCTGCTGCGCGCCGAGGACGAGGGCTGGGAGACCGACTGGTTCGAAGCGGTCAAGGCCGGCATGGGCGTCGAGCTGGTTCTCCCGCCCGAGAACACCGAGAACCTGGACCAGTTGCTGGTCGTCGGCGTGCGCGACGACACGCCCGCGGACGGCGCGGCCCGGCTGCGCGACCTGCTGCACGGCCACCGGTTCGGCGGCGGGCTCGGCCTGCTGCCCTCCGGCACCTCCACCAACAACACTCCGCACGCCCGCTCCGGCTGGTCCTCGGCTCCCGCCCCTCCGGGCCCCGATCCCGACCCCGAGGCGGGGGAACGGCCGGTGGCCGACGCGCTGGCGGCCGCGCTCGGCCTGCCGGACGCCGGGTTCCTGCGCGGCTGCCCCGGCGCCGCCGACACCGAGCCGTCGGCGGTCGCCGCGCTGACCCTGCTCACCTGGCCCACCCTCGGCAAGGGCTTCGCCGAGGCCGCGCTGACGACGATCGACCTGGGCACCCGAGGGACGAGCCATAGCGCCGCCGAGGGGCCCTGGCGCGCGATCCGCGAGCACCTCGCCGCGCACGTCCGCGGCCGGGGACCGCTGCCGATGCTGCGCGTCGGCCGCCAGCCGTACGGGGTTCTGCCCGTCACCTCGCTGGACGACTGGCGCGCCGGACGCGTCGACGACGTGGACGGCGTGATCGCGCCCTGGCTGATGCGGCTGCGGGAACGCTGGCGGGCCGTGCTGGACATGACGGTGACGCAGGAGACGGGTGAGGAGTTCGTCGTCCCACGCGTCGAACCGGGCAAGCCGGTGGACCAGGTCGCGGTGAACGCGTTGCAGCGGCTGCCCGTGGCGACCGGCCTGGCCATGCGCCGGATGGACGGGCCGGCGTTCGCCGTGCCGAAGACGCCCCGCGACGAGCCTCCTGCGCCGCTGGGCCTGCCCGGTCTGCCGCCGGACGGGCTGGTGCGCTGGACCACGCGCGGTGACGGCTGGACCTCGTTCGGCTGGGGCCTGGACGAGGCGACCGGCGTCCCGGAGTTCGTCCCCCGGCTCGCCCCGGACCCGGTGGCGTTTCCGGCCCGGGCGACGGCCACGGCGGACTATCTGGGGGCGGTACGGGCCTTCCTGGCGGGCGAGCTGGACGCCGAGGCGTACGACCATCAGTGGCCGGTGGAACTGTCCACGGGCCGGGAGGTCCCGCCTCGGCGCAGCACGTTCTTCGACCTCCCCGTCGTGGACGAGCCGGTGGTGGCGGAACAGCCGGGCGACGGCAACCAGCCGGGCGAGGGCAACCAGCCGGGCGAGGGCAACCAGCCGGGTGCGGAGAACCCGCCAGGTGCGGAGAACCCGCCGGGCGACGGCGAGGGTGCCCCGCCGGAGGGCGAGGCGACGCCCGGGGAGGTCCCGCCGGAGGGCGAGGCGACGCCCGGAGAGGTCCCACCGGAGGGCGAGGCGACGCCCGGAGAGGTCCCGCCGGAGGGCGAACCGGGCCTGAGCGGCGTCCTCGACGCGTTGCTGCTCCTGCCCAACTGGTCCACCTTCCTGGACGACCTCGACCCCGGGGACGACCCCCTGCGCCGGGCACTGGCTGTCACCGGCGAAGTGGATCAGCTCGTGGCCGACGTGCTGGAGGGCCTCGACGAGCACGAGCGCGCGGAACGCGTCGCGGCCGCCGCCGGTGCCGCGGGCGCGCTGCCCCGGCTCGAGCAGGCACTGCGGGCCCTCGCCGCCGTACCGGTGACCCGGCTGCCCGAACTGCTGCTGGAGGTCATCGACGTCTACTCGCACCGCCTGGACGCGTGGATCACCTCGCTGGCGTCCGGACGGCTGGCCGAGTTGCGGGAGTCCGGCGCCGAGGGCGTCCGGTTCGGCTGCTACGGCTGGGTGGAGGACCTGCGGCCGCCGGAGCCGAGGGAGCGGCTCGACATCGAGCTGGACGACGTGACGACCACCGTCGAAGTGTCCGGGAAGGACGGCTACATCCACGCTCCCTCACTGCACCACGCGGCCACGGCCGCCGTCCTGCGCTCCGGCTTCCTCGGCAACCCCGACGAGCGGAGCTACGCGGTCAACCTCACCTCCCGCCGCGCCCGTGTCGCACGCTGGCTGCTCGGCGGCGTACGCCAGGGACAGAACCTGGGCCCGCTGCTGGGCTACCGGTTCGAACGGGCCCTGCACGACGCCGGACTGGACCATCTCGTCGAACGGTTCCGCCGGCAGTTCCCGCTTCCGGTCGTGCCCGAGACGGGGGCCCAGGGGCCCGGCGCGGATCTGTGGGCGCGCAGTGCGGAGGCCGTCTCCGCGCGCAACGTCGTCGACGGCTTGGCCCTCGCACGGGCCGGGGCCGACGCGCCCGGCCGGGCCAGTGTCATCGACGGTGCGCCGGTGGTCGCGTCGGACAGCGACCGGGCGGCGGTGAACCCGCTGCTGGACGACCTCACCCAGGCGCTGGACGCGGCCGGGGACCTCGTGCTGGCCCAGAGCGTCCACGACCTGGTGGGCGGGAGCCCGATCCGCGCGGGCCTGACCGCCGACACCCTCGGCCGCGGCGAGGACGTGCCGGACACGTTCCGTGTCCTGCGCCCCCCGCACCGGGCCCGCGCCCTGACGCACCGAACGGCCGTGCTGCTCCCGGCCGAATCGACCGGGCCGACCGGCTGGGCCGCCGATCCGCTCGCCGCGCTGCAGCCCGCACTGGAGGCCTGGGTCGCCCAGCTGCTCGGGCCGGCCACCGGCTGGACACTCGCCGGGCGACTCGGCGACGGGCAGGAGGGCGCCCGCCCCTTCGAACTCACCGCCGACCGCCTGGGGTCGGGCGCGCTGAGCACCGTACTGGACGCGGCCGCCACCGAACCCTCCGCGCTGCGCGCGGCGGTCCGGAGCGCGATGGGCGTCGCGCCGGACACGTCCGTCGAGTTCACCGGCCCCGGTTGGAGCGGGCTGCGCGGCCGGGCGGCCCGGATCCGCTCCCTGCTGTCCACCGCGCAGCCGCTGCTGCCGTCGCACCTGCCCGAGGACCCGGGCGGCCGCTCGGCCGACACGGCGGGACTGCGCACCCGGCTCGCCGCCTTCGCCGCGAGCCCGCTGGTGGCCGGACACCCCGCCGAGGCCGAGGTGCGCCGGCTGGCAGCGGAGCAGGTCGTGCCGGAATCGGCCGACTCCTGGCTCTCTAGGGCCCGGACGGAGCTGTCCGAGGTGCTCGGCACGGACATCCCGCTGCTGCCCGCACTCACCGGCCCGGCCCCGCCGCCGGCGGGACGCGGCGGCCTTCCCGGCGCCGACATCGAGGACTGGCTGCGCCGCAACGCGGCGGTACGGCCCATGGTGCGCACCCTGCACGAGACGCTTCTGCTGTCCGGAACCCGGGCCGGGCGCGTGGAACGGCTGCGTGCCGCCCAGCATCCGACGACCGAGGGCGACGCCTGGATCGGCGGCGCCTTCCCGGCCGGGCAGCGCCCGCCCGCCACCACTCACCTGGTCTGGCACGCACCGGCCGACCTCACGCCGAACGCGGCCTTCACCGGCGTCGTACTCGACGAGTGGATCGAACTCCTCCCCGGTTCGGACCAGCCGCCGGGACCCGGGCCGGCCCCGCAGACCGAACTGACGGGCGTCGCCTTCCACTACGACCGCCCGGACGCGAAGGCCCCGCACAGCGTGCTCATCGCGGTTCCGCCGGACCTGAGCCGCGGCTGGACCGCCGACGGCTTGGTGCAGGTGCTGCGCGAGACGCTCGAACTGGGCAAACTGCGCGCCGTCGACTGCGACGACATGCCCCTGATGGGCTCCCTCCTCCCCGGCATCCGGATCTCCCAGCGGGGAGCGACCGGACAGGCCCTGGCGAGGGTCGAGACCAAGAGGCCCCGCACCGACCCGGACGGCCCCTTCCGGCTGGAGTCCCGGCACCAGGCCTCCGACGTCGAGTCGGGCCTGGCCGCCAAGGTGCACGACCCGCTGTGGCTGCTCACCCGGCAGTGGCAGTTCGGGGAGTTCACCGCCCAGGACGCCGGTTCTCCGGCGGTGGTCCGGATGACCGGCAGCAGCGCGCCCGTCGACGCCTGGCGCCCGGCCGGAGCGACCGACTGGGTGCCTTACGAACTCGGCCAGGGCCCGCTGGACACCTGGATCGAGGACGAGCCCGTCCAGGTCGACGAGCGGCTGCGCGCCGAGGGCGGCGCCGCGCTGTTGCGGATGTCCGACGACGCCGGGCTGCTCAGCGCCGCCCTCGCGGCGCTGGACCCCCACCGGCTCCAGGCCGGCGATGCGGACACCAGCCTGATCGGCCTGCTCGACGGCCGGATGCCCGACGCGGCATCGGTGGCGGCGGCACTGGACGCGGGCACCTTCGACGGCGGACCGGACCCACGAGTCGGCGAGGTCGCCGCACGCTGGCGGCACTGGTGGGACACACAACTCGCGGAGCGCGGCCCGGACTGCTTCGACCCGCATCGACTGGAGTACGCCGCCGAGCTGTCCACCGGCGGTACGGTGCTGCGCGCCGAGGAGTACCAGGGCGACGGCCTGGACTGGTACAGCCTGGACGTGCACCCCGACCCCGACATCGAGGCCGCACCGCAGGGGCAGCCACACGCGTTCACCGAGGAGGGTCTGCCCTCGACCGTGCGCTACGGCGGCCTGCCGGCCGACCGGTTCTGGGAGATGGAGGACGCCCGGGTCGACCTGGGGGCGGCGGACGTGTCCACCCTCGACACCGGCCGCCTGCTGCTGATCTCGTTCGCCACGGTCTACGGCAACGACTGGTTCCTGGTGCCGCTGGAGGTGCCGACCGCGTCCCTGACCATCATGGACAAGCTGCTGGTGCGCGATGTGTTCGGCCGCCATCACCTGGTCCGGCGCGCCGGCCGGGACGACTCGTCCTGGTCGATGTTCACCCTGGACAGCCCCGACCCGGACCACCCGGCGGCGTCCGGACTGCTGATCCTGCCCACGGAACGCGGCCAGGCCGGACAGCCCCTGGAACACGTGGTCCTGGCCCGCGACGAACTGGCCAACCTGGCGTGGGCCGTTCAGCACCATTACACCGACGGCCGCGGTGAACCGGTCGACCGCCGCGACCGCTGGGCGCGCGGCGTACCTCCCGAGCCGTCCGTGGCCGGGGAACTACCCGCGTACGCGGTGCAGACCGTCGTACCGGACTACTGGTTCCCGCTGGTCCCGGAACCGGTCCGAGCCGACCAGATCCGGTTCCGGCTGGCCACGCTCACCGGCCCCGGCCTCGCCGCACGGCCCGAGGGCCGGCTGATCGCCCCCGGACTGTGGCTGCACGAGGAGGAGGTGCCGCGCGACGGCGCGTACGTGACCCGCCGCCCGGTGCTGGCCCGCTGGTTCGACGGTTCCTGGCACAGCTGGGTACGCAGGGAGAAGGCCCCCGGCACGGGCGAGAGCTCCAGCGGACTCGCCTTCGACACGGTACGGCCCACGGAGCCGTGGCCGTGAGACAGGCCCTGGCGTCGCAGCGCGCCGGTGACCTACCCACACCCGGCCACGACGATGCCACCGTGCGCCCCGGTCAGGCTGCCGGCCGTCAGCAGGCGTTCGACGTGGGCGGTCATCGGACGTCACCGCCCGGAGCCGGCCGCCATGGCGCACCATGCGCGTGATCGGATCGCGTACCTGCGGTTTCATGGAACGCCCCCTTCCGGCGAAGCCCTCTACGCCGGTGGACCTCGCAGGGCGTAGCGCGGCATGTTCGGCACGCCCCGGAGGGACCGCTGGACGGTGACGGCCGACGCGGAACCCTTAGACCGGCAAGATCAACGCCGCGCCGGGTGTCACGCCGGGCGAGGACTGGCAGTCTTGAGGGAGGTGCAGCCACCGACGGGACACGGTGATCGCGGTGTATGCGGGTACCCGTCTGCTGGAGGGTGCCCGGGCCACGCCGGATGCCCCCGCCTGCACGCCGGTCGGCGGCCGCAAAAGCCGTTACCGGGGGCCGGAACGCTTCGGGAGGCCCAGCCACGGACCAGGACACCGCCCGACAACGAGTACCCGCAGGCACTGTGGGGCTGGCCGGGCAGGTGGGGGATGTCTGGACGTCCGCGTGGGACCGGGTCGTCGCCTCCGATCCCGGGTTCATCCGGCTGCTGAACGCGCTGCGCATCGTCTTGAGCGTGCTGCTGTCCGTCGTCGTGATGACTGCGCTGCACATCCCTCTTCCGCTCCTGGTCACCGGTGCGACGGCGGCGGAGGTCTTCTCGTTCGCCATTTCCGATCCGCACCGGCGCGATCAGGCGATCACGCTGGCTCTGGGACTGCCGACCGGTCTGACCGCGCTGGCTTTCGGAGCCCTCCTGGCGCATCACCGATTGGTGAGCGACGTGGTCTGCGTGCTGGTCATCTTCGCGGCCGCTTACGCGCGACGGTTCAGCGGACGGTGCAGCGCGCTGGGCGTCATCGCCTTCCAGATGTTCTTCATCACCCAGTTCGTCAGGCCTCACCCGCAGTGGCTGACTCAGCTGTGCCTGCTGCTGGTGATCGGTGCGGCCTGCAGCGCGGTGGTGAGGTTCGGGCTCGTCCCGACGTCGTCTCAGGGCACCCTGCAACGACTGCTCGATGCGTTCCGCGCGCGGCTGGTGCAGCACCTTGAGGCAGTCATCGACCTGGCTCGGCAGGAGCCGGGAACACCCGGCGCCGAACGGGCCGTGCGCCGTCTGAGGCGGCGCACGGCTGCCCTGCATCAGGCAGCACTGATGATCCAGGACCACTTGGACGAAACGATCCGGGAGCACTGCACGGCAGCCCATGTCCAGCGGCGCATCGCCGAGGCGGAAGTCGCCGCCGAACACCTCGCGGTCCTGTTGACGGGGGCGCTCGGCCTGCAGGGGGTCAATCCCGTCGCCAGCGACATCACCGAGCGCACCGGCCGCGTGCCACCAGACGTCCCGGTACCGCTGCGCACGGCCGACGAGCAGGTCGTCCACCGTCTCATCGCCGATCTGCACGCGCTGAAAGTGGTCGCCGGGCGGGCTCCCGGCAGCGACCACGGTGTCGGCCTGAAGATCGTGCGGGACCGGCTCCTGGGCTACCGCGACGACGAACGGCTGCCCGACGCGCCCCCTGCCGTGCAGGACGTGTTCCGGGCGATCGGCGAGGTCAGCCGAGCCCTGCTCGGCCTGCGCCTGGCACTGACCGGGCCTGACGAGAGCGAGGAGAGTCCGGATGACAGCCCCGAGACCGTGCGCTGCCGGGAGGAGCTGCAGACCGAGAACGCCGTCCTGGACGCCGAGGACGCCCTGAGGGAGAAGTCCGAGGAGGAGGGCGAACCGACCGGCCTGGAACGCACGACCACCCGCATCGCCGTGCAGGTTTCCCTCGCCTCCGCCCTGGCGATCGTGGGTGGCGAACTGCTGTCGCCGCAGCGCTGGTACTGGGCCGTCCTCACCTGCTGGGTCGTGTTCGTCAACACCTCCTCGGCCGGAGAGATCCTGGTCAAAGGGTCCCGGCGCCCGGTGGGCACCCTGCTCGGCGTCCTGGCCGGAATCGGCTTGGCCGGCCTGGTCGGCACCCAGCCCTGGACCGCGTTTACGCTGGTCATCCTGTGCCTGTTCGGGACTTTCTACGCGATCTCCTACGCGGTGGTGTCCTTCTTCGTCACCGCGATGATCGGGCTGCTTTACACGCTGTTGCACAGCTTCACCCCGGACCTGCTCGTGATACGGCTGGGCGAGTCCGCGCTGGGGGCCGCCTGCGCGATCGTGGTGGGCCTGCTGGTGTTGCCGGTGCGGACGCAGGAGCGCGCCGAGGAGCAGATCCGCGAAGTGCTCTCACGACTGCGTGAGGTGACCGGCCAGGGTGTGGCCGAGCTCGGCGGCGGTCGCCCCGTCGACCTGCTCCACCGTTCACGGGCCCTGGACAGCGCACTCGCTGATCTGCGGACCACCACGCTGCCGCTGCGCCATCCGATCACCCCCTTGCGCCGTCGCCGGCGGCTCACCCGTTACGTCCTGGGACTGCTGGAGACGGCCGCCTACCACGCCCGCAACCTCGCGGCCATCGCCCAGCCCGCGCCAGGCAGTCGGGGGATCGTGAGCGATGCGCGGCTATCCGAGGCGGCAGGACGCGTAGACCGCAACCTCGGCGCGCTCATCGAGTGCCTGCAGACCAAGGGGGACTGCCGGGAGCCTCTCGACGCCCAGGCGGGAACCGCCACCACGCACAAGGACTCCGAAGCCCCTCACGCCCCCGGATCCGGAAGGCGGACGGCGCCGGAGACGGAGCAGCAGCGAAACCGGCTCACTCAGGTGGCACTGCGTCATCTGCAGCGGGTGGACGAAGACGTCCTGGGACTCGCCCGCCCGCTCGGCATGGGATTCAAGGAACAGCAGGCCAGGCCGGACACCCGGCCGGCGGAGACAGCTGCCGCGGGCCGGTAGGACGCCGGCGCCCGCGGTGGGCCATCGCGGCGGTGGTCCGGCTGACGAGGCGTCACAGTCCCGGCGGCGCGACGACGCCGGCAGGGGGCCTGCGCTCACCAGGCCGATCGGGGCCGGTGACCGGGTGGTGACAGATCCGCCCCGCATCCGGCCACGGCGGGTGCTGCGGGGGAGGTCGTGGAGGTCGGCCGCGGCAGCACGGACGGCACACTGCGCGTCGGCGACCGGGTCGAGGGCCTGCGCATCTAGTGCTCTGACCGCATACCTTCGCCGGGTTGGGCGGGTGTGGGGCCATTAATGCCAGCTACCTGGCGAGGCATCCGCCTATGCTCGGCTCGTGCAGCCGCTTTCCGACCGCAGCAATCTGTTGATCACGGCGTTCCCAGCCGAGCTTGCAAGCGATGCCGAGGCAGTCCTGGCGGTGATGCCTGATTCTCGGCTCCAGCCGCATGCCTCGTTCTCGGTCGTTGTAGAGGGCCAGCAGGTTTTGATCCCCGGGCGCCTCTATAACGACGAGCCGTCAACTGACAGGGTGGCGTCGCTTTCGTCGCGCCAACAGCAGCTTCTGCACTGCCTGTACTCAAGGCACTGCGACGGGGTGGTCAGGCAGCGACACCTGGAGAAGGTCGTTGGTTCCACGGACCCGTGGGCCGTCCCCTTCGTGGTGCAGCTGGTTGGCGAGTACGTCTTGGAGATCCTGGTCGTCATCTGCGATGAGCTCCGTGATCTCGCCACGCCCGGCACCTGCGGCCACCTCGCTTACGGGCAGTTCCTCGTGGACAACCCTGCCTTCTTCGCGCGCACTCAACGGCGGGTTGTGAGCTACTGGAGCTGCTACTACCGCGGCACCTACGCGAGTTTTCGGGGCTACCCGGGGTGCACGATTCTTGACCTCCTACGGTCCGCTGCCTCCGACAGAGCAGGACATCCCTGGCCCAACCTCGCTCCAGCCGGCGCCAGGGTGGACGGCTACTGCTAGGACCCGGCCGGGCAAGGTCGCCGGGCTGGTCAAGCGGCATCGGCGAGGGGACGTCCGCCCCAACGGATGCCCTTCTCACTGCGGATGCGAGCGCGCTCGCGGCGCTGGGCTGCCAGCACGTCGGGGTGACGGGCATTCGCGTTGCGCCAGCGCAGATAGGCGTGCAGGGCGCGGGTCTGCACGGTGTGGTTGCGGTGGTTGGAGTTGGCGATAGTGAACTGCCGCAGCGGCCCGAAGTGCGCCTCGATTGGGTTGGCCCAGGACGCGTAGGTCGGCGTGAAGCACAGCTCGACACGGTTCTTCTTCGCCCAGCGGCGGATCGTCTCGCCCTTGTGGGCGGACAGGTTGTCCAGGATGACGTAGATGGGGGCGCCGTCCGGTCGGGCAGCCCGGACCGATCTGAGCGCGGCCAGCGTGTTCGCGGCGCCCTTCTTCCGGCGGTTGACGCCCCAGAGCGTGTCGTCACCGACCGAATAGCAGCCGTGGAAGTACCTGACGCCATGCGTGCGGTGGTAGGTCGCCGGGTGCCGCTCGGGGTGACTGGCCGGGGCCCAGCCCGCACCGCCGGTGGGGCGGATGCCGAGGGGGCCGAACTCGTCGAACGCGAAGACCCGGTCCGGGAAGCGGTCCAGGACCTCCTCGATCCGGTCCAGCTTTGCCTCGCGGTCGGGGTCCGGGGACTCCTTCCACGTCTTGGTGCGCTGGAAGGTGATGCCGCGGCGGGCGAGCAGACGGCGTAACGCCTCGCGGCCGATGCTGATGACCCGCCCATGGACTTTCCGCAGGTGGGCCAGCAGTTTGCGGATGGACCAGCGAGTGAAGGGCTGGCCGAGCTTGGTCGGGCGGGTGGTGGCCGTCTGAACGACGAAGTCCTCGTCGTCAGGACTGAGCAGGCGGGGACGGCCTCCCGCCCACCGAGGGTCCAGACAGGCCAGGCCGATCTCGTTGAACCGGTGGATCACATCCCGGACGGTGTCCTCGTCGGCCTGCACCAGCTGGGCGATCACCGGGACCCGGTTCCCGCCGGCCGACGCCAGCAGCATCATCGCGCGTCGGAAGCGGACCGAACTGGTGCTGCCCCGGCGCACGATCTGCTGCAGTTTCTGCCCCTCCTGGTCGGTCAACCTGCGCACGCGGACAGGCTCAGCCACCGCACCCCCAGCACTCGCATCGGACGTCACGCAACATCCAACCGCCCCGACCACCAACCCGGCGAACCAATGTGGTCAGAGCACTAGCGAGTCGATCGCACAGGCGGGACCGATCCAGCTCGCCGCGGGCACCGAGCTCCTCGAGCACCAGGCAGCGCTATTGCAGCCACGTGCAGCCAGACGTCGCCACGAACACGATCGCAGCCAGCACCCAGGCTTGAGGGAGCCGATCTCAGCAACGTGGACCTACTGTAGGAGGTGCCCGTCTATTCTCGTGGGCCCTTTGGGAAGCCGATCTGAGCGACGCAGGAAAAGCTGAAGAAGGCAGGTCTCGCCAAGCTGGGTACCCGAACTTCCCTGGGGGCAGGAAGGAACTGGTCCAGGCCGCCGAGAATGCGGCCGACGGGGACGCCGAAGCATTTCGGGCAATGCTGCGCCCAGCGGCCGAATCCAGGGGAGATCACATGCCCGGCAATAAGGAACGTGCAACCCTGCGCGCCGCGGCTCAGGCCGCCGAACAAGTCCTGGCGAACGTCGCCGAGCAGGCCGCGGCCGCAGAGCGCCAGTACGCGCAGGACCCGTACGCCCAGCGCGTCGCCGAGGTCGGGATGCTCACCGGTGCGTTGAGGGGCCTGCTGGACGCGGTGCGCCCCTTTACCGAGGAAGGGGAAGAGGACGGGCGGTGACCGGCGCTTTCGGCACCGGTCGCGAGGTTGGCGCCGGCACTCCATTCACCGAACTGCCGCAGCGGGCCGAAGTGGGCCTCGATCGGGTTCGCCCACGAGGCGTAG
>NZ_JBEZBT010000053.1:0-57326 GCF_040647235.1 Streptomyces sp. NPDC042638 | reverse complement strand
AACTCGCGACCTCAACCTTGGCAAGGTTGCGCTCTACCAACTGAGCTACGTCCGCCTGTCGTTTCGGTCCGCTTCCGCGTCCCGGCGACGTGTTGAACTCTAGCGGATTCCCGGGCCAGCACAAAAACGCGTTTACGCAGCGTGCTGCGGTGCGCCCGGCGGGCCCGGTGGCCGGGTCCCCCTCCGGGACATCCCGAGGTCGCCTCCCGGACACCCGACCTAGACTCGACCACGTGCTCCACCACCCTCCTCTCGCCCGCTTCGGCGACCGCGTCGCCACCGGCCTCCTCGACGTCACCAGCGATCCGGCCGCCCTGGACTCCAGCGGCTTCTGGGCCGTCTGCGCGGACTTCGAGGGCCGGCTGACCTGCGCCCGCTTCGCGGACGTACGGACGGAGCCGGTGCCCGCGCCGGTGCCCGGCGGATGGCGGGGCCCGGGGCCGGGGGAGTGGACCTCCTCCCTGGACAGGGCCGCCTACACGGCGGCCGTCCGCCGCATCCGCGAGCACATCGCGGCCGGTGAGGTCTACCAGGCCAATCTCTGCCGGGTGCTCAGCGCGCCCGTCGCCCCGGGCGCCGACGTGGACGCCCTCACCGCCGTACTGGCCCGGGGCAACCCCGCGC
This sequence comes from Streptomyces sp. NPDC042638, assembly GCF_040647235.1. Taxonomy (NCBI): domain Bacteria; kingdom Bacillati; phylum Actinomycetota; class Actinomycetes; order Kitasatosporales; family Streptomycetaceae; genus Streptomyces; species Streptomyces sp. NPDC042638. The sequence goes on along the minus strand of NZ_JBEZBT010000053.1, from coordinate 56,702 downwards.
CCTACGCGGGGACGGTCCGACTGCCGCGGCACGGCGTGGAGATCGCCACCGCCTCGCCCGAGCTGTTCCTGAGCCGCGACGGCCGGACGGTCGAGTCGGGCCCCATCAAGGGCACCGGGCGGACCGAGGCGGACCTCCTGGAGAAGGACTACGCCGAGAACGTGATGATCGTGGACCTGGTCCGCAACGACATCGGGCGCGTCTGCGCCACCGGCAGCGTGACCGTCCCCGACCTGTGCGCCGTGGAGAAGCATCCGGGCCTGGTCCACCTCGTCTCCACCGTCCGCGGCGAGCTGCGCGAGGGAGCCGGCTGGCCGGAGCTGCTGGACGCGGCCTTCCCGCCCGGCTCCGTCACCGGCGCCCCCAAGTCGAGCGCCCTGAGGATCATCGACGCGCTGGAGACGGCGCCGCGCGGCCCGTACTGCGGCGGCATCGGCTGGGTGGACGCCGACCGGGGCACAGCCGAGCTGGCCGTGGGCATCCGCACCTTCTGGATCGACCGGTCCGCCGGGGGCGCGGCGACGCTGCGCTTCGGCACCGGTGCCGGCATCACCTGGGGGTCCGACCCGGAGGGGGAGTGGCGGGAGACCGAGCTGAAGGCGTCCCGGCTGCTCGCGATAGCGTCGGGGACGTACGAGGAGACCGAGGGAGCGCTCACATGAGGATCTGGCTGGACGGCGGACTGCGGGACCTGGACACCGCGAGGATCTCCGTCCTCGACCACGGGCTGACCGTCGGGGACGGCGTCTTCGAGACCGTGAAGGCGGCCGACGGCGAGCCGTTCGCGCTCACCCGGCACCTCGACCGGCTGACCCGCTCGGCCCGCGGCCTCGGCCTGCCCGACCCCGACCACGACGAGGTGCGTCGCGCCTGCACGGCCGTGCTGGAGGCCAACCCGATGGCGCTGGGCCGGCTGCGGATCACCTACACCGGCGGTCACGGACCGCTCGGCTCCGACCGCGGTGAACACGGCCCGACCCTCGTGGTCGCCCTCGGCGAGACCACCCGCCGCCCGGACACCACCGCGGTGATCACCGTCCCGTGGACGCGCAACGAACGCGGCGCCCTCGCCGGGGTGAAGAGCACCTCCTACGCCGAGAACGTCGTCGCCCTGGCCCGCGCCCACGGACTCGGCGCCTCCGAGGCGCTGTTCGGCAACACGGTCGGACAGCTCTGCGAGGGCACCGGGTCGAACGTCTTCGTCGTCCTGGACGGCGAGATCCACACCCCGCCGGTCGCCTCCGGCTGCCTGCCCGGCATCACCCGGGCCCTGGTCGCCGAGTGGACCGGCGCCAAGGAGACCGACCTGCCGCTGGACGTCCTCCAGCGTGCCGACGAGGTCTTCCTGACCTCCACGCTGCGGGACGTGCAGGCCGTGCACCGGATCGACGACCGCGAACTGCCCGGTGCCCCCGGCCCGGTGACCGCCAAGGCCATGCGTGTCTTCGACGAGCGGGCCGGGCAGGACCTGGACCCCTGAAGCCGGGTGCGGTGACGTGAACGGGGCGGGGAGAACGGGCTGACGCGACCCGTCGCCGTGGGTAGAACTCCTGTGATGACCACGACCCTGCGGCCGGCCGAGCCGCTCCGGACGCACCCCGACGGGACCCGCTCCCGGCGCTTCGCGGTGTGCGTGAACAGCCGTCCCGTCGGGGAGATCCGCCTCGGCACCTCGCCGGACCCCGGCGGCCCGGTCGCCCGCGTGGCGGACCTGCGGATCGCCGAGCCCGACCGGCGGCGCGGCCGGGGCACCGTGGCGCTGCTCGCCGCGGAGGAGGTGGCCCGCGGCTGGGGCTGTGCGCGGATGGAGACGGTGGTGCCCGTCGCGGCGGCCGCCGCGCTGCGCCTGTTCGGCACCCTCGGCTACACGGAGCACGGCCGCGGCATGGTCAAGCGCCTCGGCGGCACCGCGCCCGAGCTGCCGCCGGACCGTCACGCGCGGCCCATGACCGGCGCCGAGTTCGACGCGTGGCGGGAGGCGCGGAGCGAGCGGTGCGCGCGCGGGGGGACCGGCCGGGGCACGCCCGGGGCCGCGGCCCGCGCCGAGGTCCGCGACGACCACGCGCGGCTGCTGCCGCGGGGGCTCGATACCGACGGCATGCTCTTCAGCGTGCTGGAACACGCGGGCGGCCCGGTGGGCACCCTGTGGGTGGCGCTGGAGGAGGCCAGGGCGTACGTGTACGACGTGCGGACCGACGCGGCCCACCGCGGCCGGGGACACGGCCGCACGCTCATGCTGGTGGCGGAACGCCAGGCGGTCGAGGCCGCCCGGCCGGTCCTCGCCCTCGACGTGCCCGCGGGCAACACCCCCGCCGAGCGGCTGTGCGCGTCACTCGGGTACGAGACGGTGACCCGCTCCCTGAGCAAGCCGCTGCTCTAGGGTCTTCCGTGCTCCAGGGTCTTCCGTTTCCTCAGGCCTCCCGGCCGTCCCGGTCAGCCAGCAGCCGGTCCGCGATCTCCTCGATGCGCTCGCGCAGCCCCTCCTGGCTCTTGCCGCCGTCGAGGCGTTCGCCGCCGATGACATACGTCGGGGTGCCGGTCACGCCGATCGCCTTGCCCTCGGCCTGGTCGGCGTCGACCACGAGGATGTGCCGGCCGTCGATCAGCGCGGTGTCGAACTCCTCCGCGTCCAGGCCCAGTTCACCGGCGACCTCGACCAGGAAGGGTTCTCCCCGGCGGTCCAGCTCCGCCACCCGCTCCAGCACGGCCTCCACGTACGGCCAGCCCCTGCCCTGCTCCAGCGCCTCCTCGGCGGCCTGGGCGGCGGCGAAGGCGTGCTGGTGCTTCTCCAGCGGGAAGTGCCGCAGCCGCAGCTCCAGCCGGTCGCCGTAGCGGGCACGCAGGGCGCGGACGTCGTCCAGGGCGGTACGGCAGTCCGGGCACTGCAGTTCACACCAGACGTCGAGGACGAGGGCATCCGCGCGTGCGGGGGAGGAGTCGCTCATGTCCCCCAGTCTTCCAGGCCGGGCGCGGGCGGCCCAACCGGGACCTCGGCGTACGGCGCTCCCGCCGGGGCCGGGACTCCAGTAGGAGACGACCCGGAGATCTCCCTGATGTCCCCCGGGACCGTGGCCTCGCGGGGATCCGGAGGTGCACGATGGAGGCGACAGACCGAGCCCGCCGGGAGGACCGGATGATTGCCGAGACAGTGTGCTCCGCCGTGTCCGCGGCGGGCCTGGGTATCGCGGTGGTCACCGCCTACCGCAAGCGTTTCCTGACGGCGGCCCGCCTCGCGGCCTACTCGCTCGTGCCGGTCGGCCTGGTGATGACCGGGGTCGTCGGCTGGCTCGCCGACACCGCCCTCAGCCCCACCGCCTGGGCCGGCTTCGGGGTGCTGGGTGCGGCCTGGCTTCTGTTCGCCGGGACGCGCGCCGTGGAGCGCCGGCGCCGAGGTGCCGGGGCCGGACGCGAAGCGGCGGGGCGGGAGGCGGTGGCCCCCACGGCCTCGGCACCCTCCCTGGGCGGCGCGTCCCGTCCCGCCGGCGGGCCTGCGGCCACCGCGCCCCGGGCCCACGGCTCGGCGGAGGACTTCAGCGACATCGAGGCCATCCTCAAGAAGCACGGCATATGACAGTCACATGACTGACTGAAACGACACAGTGCGTCCGGCGACGTCCGGAATCGTTCACCAGCCGAACGAGACCTCACGGTATTCGGCGATCTCCCGGAAGATCCGGGTGGGGTGATCGCGGACGGGGCGTCGCGTGCGCCATGATCTGCCGCGAGATGCTGGACACGACACAGAGCGAGGCCGCGCCGCCGAAGGACGAGCCGCGCGGGTGCCTCTTCGCCCTTTCCCAGCCACCGCTGATGATCTTCCTAGCGGTGATCGGGTGTCTGCTCCTCATGGCTGCGCTGCACGACCTGCTGTTGCTGTGAGCCGTACACGTCCGTCCCGGCGCCACCCGCCGGGACCGACGTCGCCCCGGGCGCCGTCCGCTCTCAGCCCGCCGCTTCCTTGCGCCGGGCCCGGTAGGCGGCGACGTGCAGCCGGTTTCCGCAGGTGCGGCTGTCGCAGTAGCGGCGCGAGCGGTTGCGGGAGAGATCCACGAAGGCGCGTCTGCAGTCCGGTGCCTCGCAGCGCCGCAGCCGTTCCTGCTCCCCGGCCACCACGAAGAAGGCGAGCGCCATCCCGCAGTCCGCGGCGAGATGGTCGGCCACGGAGGCACCCGGTGCGAAGTAGTGCACATGCCAGTCGTAGCCGTCGTGGTCCGTCAGGCGGGGAGTGGTGCCCGCGGCGGCGATCAGCTCGTTGATCATCATGGCCGCGGACCGGGCGTCCGGGGCCGCGAAGATCGACGCGAACCGCCCCCGGACCCTGCGCACCGCCGAGAGATCGAACTCCGACAGCACACCGACATCGCTGATCTGGTGGTTTCGTACGAACTCCGCGAGAGCCGGGACGTCGGACAGTCCGTCCGCCGCCGCCTCGTCCTCCGGCGCGGAGTTCACCAGATCCACCACGGTGTCGAGGGCGCACCGGGTGTCGTGGGTGATCAGCACGTTTCGCTCCCTGGCCTGGGGGTCGGGCGGGCGCCCGCCGATGCTGGCCGATGGTAGCGACAACCGCGCCGGCCGTACCCGTCCTTCGCCCTACCCGCTCGCCGGTACAACGCCCTCGTGCGCCGCGGGGTTCCCGGCGCCGTCCCGGCTGCCGGGGCGGGCCGCCTGACGGCCCGCGGGGCCGCCCGCACACTCTCCGTGTCCGCCCGTGCGCGGACCGGGGCCGACGCGGCACAGGCCGGCGCCGCCCCGTGAGCGCTCACGGTGGCGGCGTCGGCCTGTGCCGTATGCGGTTGTCTTGGCCCGAGCCGTCTCCCCGAGTGGACGGCGCCGGGCTGCTTGGGAGGGCGGCGACCTAGCTCTCCGCCAGGATGTGCGAGAGCTCCTGATCCAGGTCGAAGTGCCGGTGTTCCGTGCCGGGCGGCACGGCGGCGTCGGTTCGCTTCAGGAAGGACTCCAGGGCCCGCGCCGGGGCCTCGAGCAGCGCCTCCCCCTCCGGGGAGCTCAGGGCGATGCACACGACGCCCTGACCATGGCTGCGCGATGGCCAGACGCGGACGTCGCCGGTGCCGGTGGGCCGGTGCAGCCCCTCGGCGAGGAGGTCGCGGGCGAACACCCACTCGACGGTCTCCTCGGCTCCGGTGTGGAAGGTGGCGTGCACGGCGTAGGGGTCGGCCGTGTCGTACCGCAGGCCTGCGGGGACAGGCAGGGAGGACTCGCTCGACACAACGAGGCGCAGGTGCAGCTCGCAGCTGACCGTGGTGTTCATAAGCGCCAGGGCCTTTCGCTCAGTGTGCGCTCGGGGATTCGCACGTCGGCGAAATCGACATGCCACCTACGGTGCCGTTGTAAACCCCTCTGAGTGTTTTGCGTGTGTTTACGTAACCCTTCCGGCCGAGAACTCGTACCGGATCTACGACCATTCCAGTGACTGGATTCGCTCGGGTAGGGTTTGTCCGTATGAATACGGGGAGTGACGAGCCGGGCGAGGTCGCCGTGGCAGCGGACAAGGCGAGGACGGACCGGCTCCAGGCCGGCCAGGAGGCCGGGCGCGGGCTCGGCTCAAGGGCGCCGGAGTTCATCAGGGCCCGCAGGCTCCTGCATCTGAGCTGGCAGGTCGGCGTCTTCGTGATCGGGCTCGCGGTGGTTGCCGCGGGCATCGTCATGCTGCCCCTGCCCGGACCCGGCTGGGTGGTGATCTTCGGCGGCATGGCGATCTGGGCGACCGAGTTCGTCTGGGCCCAGCTCGTGCTCCGCTGGACCAAACGCAAGGTCACCGAGGCCGCCCAGCGTGCCCTCGACCCCAGGGTGCGCCGCCGCAACATCACCCTGACCGTGATCGGACTGGTGATCATCGGCGTGCTCGCCGGTGTCTACCTGTGGAAGTTCGGCGTCGTCATGCCCTGGAAGATCAAGGATCAGTGACGCCGGCCGCGGCCGGGCGGCGCCGGCCGCCCCCGCCCCTGGTCGGAAGCACCCCCTGACATGGGGTAATGTTCTTCCTGCGCCCGGGCGATTAGCTCAGCGGGAGAGCGCTTCGTTCACACCGAAGAGGTCACTGGTTCGAACCCAGTATCGCCCACCCGGACCGACGGCCCATCTGCGACAGGCAGGTGGGCCGTCGGCGTCTGCTCCCGGTGTCCTGTCCCGGTGCCGTGTCCTGCTCCCGGTGTCCTGCGTATAGATCAAGGGCAAAGCGGACTTCCAGCCGTATTAACGGATCTTGGTGGAGTTCCGGGCGTAAGTGGTCGACGGGAATCCGCCACAGGTTTTCTAAAACGCCGTCACGTTCTTTCGTAAATAGGACAAGAGAGGGATCCTCTTTGATCCCCGGCCTCGGTGGGTGCCGGAAATCTGAGCCTGTATCACTTTCGTGACGGCGTCGCGAAGGCCCGGGGAAAGGGGCGCGGCGCGCATCGCGTCACACTCGGCCCATGGACTGGAATCATTACCGCTTCCGCAGCCTGTGGTCCCTGCCCGTTCCGCCCGCCACGGTGTACGGCGTCCTGGAGCAGGCCGAGGACTACCCCCGCTGGTGGCCGCAGGTGCGGTCGGTGACCCGGCTGGACGACACCACGGGCGTCCTCACCATCAGGTCCGTCCTCCCGTACGACATGACCTTCACGGCACACCGGATCCGCCGCGACGCGGACGCCGGGGTGCTGGAGATCGCCATGTCCGGTGACATCGAGGGCTGGGCGCGCTGGACGGTCACCGCCGAGGGTGCCGGGACCCTGGCCCGTTACGACCAGGAGGTCCACGTCCGCAAGCCTCTCCTCAGGCGGTTCGCCGTGCCCGGCCGGCCGGTCTTCCGCGCCAACCACCGGCTGATGATGAGCTCGGGGCGGCGCGGCCTGCTGCGCCACCTGCGAGCGGTTTGAACGAAGGGCGCCCGGGCCTGTATTGTTCAGTGCGTTCCCGGGCGATTAGCTCAGTGGGAGAGCGCTTCGTTCACACCGAAGAGGTCACTGGTTCGAACCCAGTATCGCCCACCGGGAGAGGCCGGTCCGCAGCAGCGGGCCGGCCTTCTGCGTGCTGTGCGGGCTCACGCGGCGGCCGACAGCTCCGGCCGCAGGGGCCAGTCCGTGCTCACCGTCTCCTCCGAGCCGCTGCGCGCGAACCACGCCTGGAGGCCGCGCGCCTGCGCCGCGTGCCAGTTCGCCTGGAGCGTGTGCAGCTCCGCGGGGGACAGGCGCTCCAGCCGGCTCGCGAAGCGGCGGCCCAGAGCCCGTACGACATCCAGCGCGGCCAGCGCGTCCGCCGCCGCGTCATGGGCGCCGTCCAGCGTCACGCCGTAGTGCGCGCACAGGTCGGTCAGCGTGCGGCGGCCCTTGCGGTACCGGTCCAGATGCTTGTCCAGCACCCGCGGGTCCAGCACCCGCAGCGGCACCGACTCGAACCAGCGGTCCAGCGAGGACGCCCGGTGCCGGCGCAACTCCCGGTCCAGCAGCGTCAGATCGAACGGCGCGTTCATCACCACCAGCGGGCGGCCCAGCGCCGCGTGCTCGGCCAGCTGCTCGGCTATCTCGTACATCACCGGAGCGGGCCAGCGCCCGTTGTGCTGCAGGTGCTCCTCCGTCAGCCCGTGCACCGCCGTCGCCGCCTCCGGCACCGGCACACCCGGGTTCACCAGCCATCGGGACACCCGGGGCCGGGTCCCCGGCGCATCCTGGACGACGACGGCGGCCGACACGATCCGGTCGGTCTCGACGTCCACGCCCGTCGTCTCCGTGTCGAAGGCGGCCAGCGGCCCCTCGTACCAGGTCGTCATCCCAACCCAACTCCTCGTTCACCCATGGCAGATGACGTTCCGTCTTCTGCCTGTTTGGTGATACCCGGGCCGTTTGCGCCGTACGCCGGGAGGAGACAACAGGAGTACGGGTCTTTGCAGTTCAGCGGCCCGCAGCGGGGAAACTCATTGCTTGGAAGGCTGTTGGTCATGGCCATAGCGCAGCCCGAGCGGGGCGGGCTGCTGCCCGATCGCCCGGGCACCCTCCGCGGCACGCTCGCCACCACCGCCTGCATGGAGACACTGCAGGTCGGCTATCTGCACGCGGTCGCCGCCGCGGCCGGCTGCTCGCTGTCCCAGCCCTTCCCGGACAACGGCATCGACTGGCACGTCAGCCACAGCGCGCCCGGACACACCGTGGACGACGAGGTCACCATCAAGGTGCAGCTGAAGGCCACCTACCAGGTCGCGCCCAACCCCCCGGGGCGCTCCTTCTCCTTCACGCTCGACAACGCCCATCTGCGCAAGCTCGCCCGCACGCCCGTCTCGGTGCACAAGATCCTGGTCGTCATGCTCGTGCCGCGGTCCCAGGACGACTGGCTGCGCGCCGGCCACGACCGGCTCGACCTGCGGCACTGCTGCTACTGGGTCGATCTCGCCGGCCACCCCGTGACCGGCCGGCACCGGACCACCGTGCGGATACCGACCTCGCGCATCTTCGACGACCGGGCCCTGTGCGAGATCATGACGCGGGTCGGGACGGGAGGCAGGCCATGAGGAACCGTCCCTTCGACGAGCCGGCGGGGCAGCTGCGGCCACACCCCGACGACCTGCCCTGGCACCGGCCCCCGGAGCCCGCCGAGGTCGACCCCGCCGTGCTCGGCGCCCTGCTGCACCGGCACGGCTGGCAGCGGCGCGGGGGAGCGGCCGGGCGGTACGGCCGCTGGACCCCGCCCGGCCCGGGCGGCGGCGGAACCAGCCTGCTCGTCCCCGAGAGCCGGGCCTTCCCCGACAGCGACGACCTGCTCGGCGAGGCCCTCGACGCCCTCGCCCGCAGCGACACCCCCGCCGCCCGCGAGGTGCTGATCTCCCTCGCCGTACCCAGCGACGAGATCCGCTGGTGGCGCAACACCCCGAGCGGCCCCGCCGGCGCGTCCCCCTGGACCGCCGACGCCGACCTGCGCGCCGCCACCCGGCGGATGCTGCTCGCCGCCGCGCTCGCCACGCGCGCGCGTGCCGGCTACTACGGCGCCCGCCACCGCCGCCCCGCCGCCGCGCTCCTCGAGGGCGTCCTCGTCGGCCCCGCCACCGGCGGCCGGACCCTCACCGCCTTCGCGCCCGTGCCCACCGGCCGGCCCCTCGCCGTCCGCCTCCACCAGGCCCTCTGCGCGGCCCGTGAGGCCGTCGACTACCAGCGCGCCACCGGTGGCATGGACGCCTTCGACGGCGCCGTCGAAGCGGGCGTCAGCCGCGAGCTGACCGAGGCGCTCAGCGCACTCGTGCGCGGCACCGAGGGCGCCCGCGTCGCCGTCGCCTGGGCACCCGGCGCCGGCGTCCCCGAGGGCTGCGCGCCCTCCGCCGAACCCGTCGAGTTCTCCCCGGGCGACCTGCCCGTGCTCCGCGAGGCCGCCGCCCGCTACCTCCGCGCCGAACCCTCCGTCCCGGTCCGCGTCACCGGCGCCGTCGTGCGCATGCGCCGTTCCGGACCCGGCGGCGAGGGCACCGTGCGGCTGCGCGTCCTGGCCGGCGCCGACGTGCCCCACCTCCGCGTCACCCTGGACGAGGAGGACTACCGCATCGCCGGCCACGCCCACCTCGTCGGCCTCCCCGTCCGCGTGCACGGCCGGCTGGAGCGCCGCGGCGGCTTCCGCCGGCTCACGGGCGCCTCCGGGGTCGTACCCGTGCAGGTGGACGAGGCGGAGCGGGACCGGCTGATGAAGTCGCTCCAGGAGAACCTCGACTTCTTCGAGGAGGCCTGCGGGGAGGGGGAGCCGGGAGCGTACGGGGACGAGGACCGAGGGTGACCGTTTCGCGGTCGGTGCCGTCGGGTCGGTACGATCGCCTGTGCGCGCGCTCCTGGTATGGCGCCGCACCCCACCTTCAGTCAGGAGAGACCGGTGTCAGACGTCCGTGTGATCATCCAACGCGATTCCGAGCGGGAAGAACGCGTGGTGACGACGGGCACTACGGCCGCCGACCTCTTCGCGGGCGAGCGCTCGATCATCGCCGCGCGCGTGGGCGGCGAGCTGAAGGACCTCGCGTACGCACTGTCCGACGGTGACGAGGTCGAGGGCGTCCAGATCTCGTCCGAGGACGGCCTGAACATCCTGCGCCACTCCACCGCGCACGTCATGGCGCAGGCCGTGCAGGAGCTGTTCCCCGAGGCCAAGCTGGGCATCGGCCCGCCCGTCAAGGACGGCTTCTACTACGACTTCGACGTCGAGAAGCCGTTCACGCCCGAGGATCTCAAGGCCGTCGAGAAGAAGATGCAGGAGATCCAGAAGCGCGGGCAGAAGTTCGCCCGCCGCGTCGTCACCGACGAGGCGGCCCGTGAGGAGCTGGCGGACGAGCCGTACAAGCTGGAGCTGATCGGCCTCAAGGGTTCCGCCTCGCACGACGACGGCGCGGACGTCGAGGTCGGCGCCGGTGAGCTGACGATCTACGACAACCTGGACGCCAAGACCGGCGAGCTGTGCTGGAAGGACCTCTGCCGCGGTCCGCACCTGCCCTCGACCCGGCTCATCCCGGCGTTCAAGCTGATGCGCAACGCCGCCGCCTACTGGCGCGGCAGCGAGAAGAACCCGATGCTCCAGCGCATCTACGGCACCGCCTGGCCGTCCAAGGACGAGCTGAAGGCGTACCTGGACTTCCTCGCCGAGGCCGAGAAGCGCGACCACCGCAAGCTCGGCAGCGAACTGGACCTCTTCTCGATCCCCGAGCAGATCGGCTCCGGCCTCGCCGTCTTCCACCCCAAGGGCGGCATCGTCCGCCGGGTCATGGAGGACTACTCGCGCCGCCGGCACGAGGAAGAGGGCTACGAGTTCGTCTACACCCCGCACGCCACGAAGGGGAAGCTCTTCGAGACGTCCGGGCACCTGGACTGGTACGCCGACGGCATGTACCCGCCCATGCAGCTCGACGAGGGCGTGGACTACTACCTCAAGCCCATGAACTGCCCGATGCACAACCTGATCTTCGACGCGCGCGGCCGGTCGTACCGCGAACTGCCGCTGCGCCTGTTCGAGTTCGGGACCGTGTACCGGTACGAGAAGTCGGGCGTCGTGCACGGCCTGACCCGCGCCCGCGGCTTCACCCAGGACGACGCGCACATCTACTGCACCCGTGAGCAGATGTCCGAGGAACTGGACAAGACGCTCACCTTCGTCCTCGGCCTGCTGCGCGACTACGGTCTGACCGACTTCTACCTGGAGCTGTCCACCAAGGACCCGGAGAAGTTCGTCGGCTCCGACGAGGTCTGGGAGGAGGCGACCGAGACCCTGCGCCAGGTCGCCGAGAAGCAGGGCCTGCCCCTCGTGCCCGACCCGGGCGGCGCCGCCTTCTACGGCCCCAAGATCTCCGTCCAGACCAAGGACGCGATCGGCCGCACCTGGCAGATGTCGACCATCCAGCTCGACTTCAACCTGCCCGAGCGCTTCGACCTGGAGTACACCGGCCCGGACGGCTCCAAGCAGCGCCCGGTCATGATCCACCGCGCGCTGTTCGGCTCCATCGAGCGCTTCTTCGCCGTCCTCCTGGAGCACTACGCGGGCGCCTTCCCGGCCTGGCTGGCCCCCGTCCAGGCGATCGGCATCCCGATCGGCGACGCGCACGTGGAGTACCTGGAGAAGTTCGCGGCCGCGGCCAGGAGGAAGGGCCTGCGCGTCGAGGTGGACTCCTCCTCGGACCGCATGCAGAAGAAGATCCGGAACGCGCAGAAGCAGAAGGTGCCGTTCATGGTCATCGCGGGCGACGAGGACATGTCGAACGGCTCGGTGTCCTTCCGCTACCGCGACGGCTCGCAGGAGAACGGCATCCCGTTCGACGAGGCCATCGCGAAGATCGCCGAGGTCGTGGAGGAGCGGACCCAGGTCTGAACCGCCTGAGCCGCGAGGGCCCCCGGGATCAGCCTCCCGGGGGCCCTTCCTCGTCCGCGTCCCCGGCGAACCGCCGCAGCAGCAGCGAGGAGAACGAGCCGGTGATCACGCCGAGCAGGGCGAGACCGCAGGCCATCATTCCCACCGCGATGACCCGGCCCAGGGCTGTCACGGGGGCCATGTCGCCGTAGCCGACCGTCGACAGCGTGGAGCAGGTCCACCAGACCGAGTCGCCGAACGTCCGGATCGTGGCGTGGGGGGCGGCACGCTCCACCTGGTACACCGCGAGGGCACCGGAGAACCCCAGCAGCGCCGTGGACAGGCCGGCGTAGAGCATCACGCGCGCGTGCAGCGTGAGGCGGGCGCCGCCGCGCCGCCGCCGCACCACGTCGTACAGCCGCACGATGCGCAGCGGCCACAGCAACGGCAGCAGCATCACCAGCGTGTCCAGCCAGTGGCGGGTCACGAAGCCGAGCCCGCGGCCGCTCAGCCGCCAGTGCACCGCGTAGTCGACGACGAACACCGCCCAGGCGGCTCCGGTGATCACCTTGAGGACGTCGTGCGCGGCCGGAGGCAGGTCCGGCACCAGCACATGCACCGCGTAGCCGGCGAGGTAGAGCAGCGAGGCGATGCCGAGCGGCAGTGCGGCGCGCGCCTGCCAGCGTTCCCAGCGCCGCGTACGGCTGTCATCGTCCACCGGCCAAGCTTGGCCGGAGACCGCCTTCCCGGAGCCCCGGCGACACGCCGGGAACAGGCGAAGCCATATGCTGCCTAGCATGACGAGTGAGCCGGAGCAGCAGATCGGAGTGGGGACCCAGGACGCGTTCCAGCGTCTGTGGACGCCCCACCGGATGGCCTACATCCAGGGCGAGAACAAGCCGACCGGCCCGGGGGCCGACGACGGCTGCCCCTTCTGCTCGATCCCGGCCAAGTCCGACGAGGACGGGCTGGTCGTCCGGCGCGGCGAGCACGTGTACGCCGTGCTCAACCTGTACCCGTACAACGGCGGCCATCTGATGACCGTGCCCTACCGGCACGTGGCCGACTACACCGAGCTGACCGGGCCGGAGACCGCCGAGCTGGCGGAGCTGACCAAGCAGGCCATGACGGCCCTGCGCAGCGCATCCGGCGCGCAGGGTTTCAACATCGGCATGAACCAGGGCGGGGTCGCGGGCGCCGGCATCGCCGCCCATCTGCACCAGCACATCGTCCCGCGCTGGGGCGGCGACACGAACTTCATGCCGGTGGTCGGGCACACCAGGGTGCTGCCGCAGTTGCTGGCCGACACGCGGAAGATGCTGGCGGACGCCTGGCCGGCGGCGTAGGCCTAGGCCGCCCGTCCGGCGTTCCAGGACGAGCCCGTCCCGACGAGCCTGTCCCGACGAGCCCGTCCATGGCCGGCCCGCCGCGGTCTCACGCGTCGTACAGGTCGGCCTTCCTCGGTGTCGGGTCCTGGACGTTGCCGCTCAGGAACGCCGAGCGTGCGCCGAACCTCTCGGTGTTCACGCCGTTCTCCTCCAGGACCCGGATCGCGGCCGAGTGCACCACCCGCAGCACCGGCGTGGCCGCGCGCAGCGCGTCGTCGGCCATGAAGCGATGGCGCCACGGCTGGTCGGCCCAGGCGTGGCGCAGGCCGAACGGCTCGGGCAGGCCGAGTGAGCCGCCGAGCCACTTGAGCAGCGGCGGGTACCAGGTCAGCGGGGCGCGCACGGCGAGCCGCACGACCTCGTCGGTGGGGACCAGCGGCAGCTTGACCGTGCGGGTCTCCCACGGCTTGAAGGACTTGGAGACCTCCTTGGACGGCGCCGCGGGCTTCGTGGTGAACAGCGGGTTCACCGGCCCCAGCGCGTGCCCGGTGACCTCGATGCGCAGGGTCTCGTGCAGCACCGTGACGGTGATCAGCATGGTGATGACCAGCTGTCCGTCCCACAGTGTCCACTGCACGCCCAGGTAGTGCCGGTCGCCGCTGCCGAACTGCTGCTTGTTGCAGATCTCCTGTATGGCGTGCGGCTTGACCTGGAAGGCCTCGACGTCGGTGCCCTCGGGACGGGAGACGGACGTCGCCTTCTCGCCGATCGGGGTGACGATCCAGTGCCGCACCGACGGCTTGGGGAAGCCGCCGGTGTTGAGCGGGCCGCGCTGCAGGAGGGACAGCTGGTCGTGGATCGCGCGTATCACGTCCCAGCTGCGGAAGGGGTGGATCTCCCGGGCGGGGTCGGCGGGCTTCAGGTCCTCGGCGAGCTGCCAGGCGCCCCAGCGGGTGCCCATGCCGAGTATGCCCTTGGGACCGGCGTAGAAGACGGAGTTGGACTGCTGTTCGGCGCTCAGCCGGGCCAGCGACTGGCGCAGCTCCTCGGCGGCGGTCTGGCCGGGACCGCGCGGCACGGCTTCGGGGACCTTCGCGCCGACGCTGGTGCCGGAGAGCAGGCCCTCCCAGCGGACCCGCAGGTCGCCGGCGGTCTTCTCACAGATCTGCTTGGCCCAGAACCAGCCGACCACGGGGACGACGACGGCCGCGCGGGCGTACCACGCCCAGAAGCCGGAGAACGGCATCTTGATCAGGAAGAGGGCGGCGAGCAGGCCGACGCCCAGCAGCAGCGCGGTGCCCAGCGCCCCGGCCCGCCTGTCCTCCCGCCTGGCGACGAACATGCGCAGCTGGAAGACGAGCAGCCAGACGAGCATCCCGGGCAGGAAGAGCAGCCCGCACACGACGGTGATGCCGGTCAGGCGGTTGTCCCGCTCCCGGCGGATGTTGTTGGCCGCCAGGGCGTGCTCCACGACGAACTGCGGCTCGGTACCGAAGGACTGGATGAGGGCGCCACGACCGGGCGCGAGCATCCGGTCGACCAGGGCGCGGGAGAACGCCTCGCCGAGATTGGGCCGGAACATCTTGATCCGGCCCGCCTTGACGGTCGACTGGTGCCACTCGTTGTCGGCCTTCTTGATCTCCTCGATCGGGCTGTCCCGGTACGCCGCCGAGGCCAGCGCGGCCGTCGCCGCCTGCCCCTCGTCGCCCGAGACGGGTACCTGGGGCCCGTCCCACTCCGTTCCAAACGACATTCCCGCCCCCATCGCCGCCGGTGCCGTTCCTGCGGCCTTCCCGACTTCCCTGCCGCGCACACCTGTTGGACCCGGTCGCCGTGCCGATACCGGACCGGTGCCGGACAGCCGCGGCACGACGTGATCCGGTGATCAGCGTATCCGCCGGCACCGACAGCCCGCGGGCGGACGGCCGAAGCCGCCCGCCCGTGCGCCGGTCCGCGCCGGCGTACTACCCGTCGTCTCCGCTCTGTTCGCGGATGCGCTCGGCGATCTGCGGCGGCATCGGCTCGTGCCGGGCGTAGCTCCGGTCGAAGCGGGCCGTACCGTGCGAGAGCGAGCGCAGGTCGACGGCGTACCGGCCGATCTCGAACTCGGGCACCTCGGCGCGGATCAACGTCCGCCCGGTCCCCACCTGTTCGGTGCCGAGCAGCCGGCCGCGCCGGCTCGACAGGTCGCTCATCACCGCGCCCACGTAGTCGTCGCCGACCAGCACCGTCACCTCGGCGACCGGCTCCAGCAGATGGATCTTCGCGTCCGCCGCGGCCTCCCGCAGGGCGAGCGCGGCCGCCGTCTGGAAGGCGGCGTCGGAGGAGTCCACCGAGTGGGCCTTGCCGTCCCGCAGCGTCACCCGCACGTCCACCAGCGGATAGCCGGCGGCGACGCCCTTGGCGGCCTGGGCCCGCACGCCCTTCTCGACGGACGGGATGAACTGGCGGGGCACCGCTCCGCCGACCACCTTGTCCACGAACTCGATGCCCGAGCCCCCCGGCAGCGGCTCCACCTCGATCTCGCAGATGGCGTACTGGCCGTGGCCGCCGGACTGTTTGACGTGACGGCCGCGCCCGGTGGCCCGGTGCGCGAACGTCTCCCGGAGGGACACCCGGTGCGGGACGACGTCGACCTGGACGCCGTAGCGGCTGCGCAGCCGCTCCAGGGCGACGTCGGCGTGGGCCTCGCCCAGGCACCACAGCACCACCTGGTGGGTGTCCTGGTTCTGCTCCAGGCGCATCGTCGGATCCTCGGCCACCAGCCGGGACAGGCCCTGGGACAGCTTGTCCTCGTCGGCCTTGCTGTGCGCGTCGATGGCGAGCGGCAGCATCGGGTCGGGCATCTGCCAGGGCTCCATCAGGAGCGGGTCGTCCTTGGCGGAGAGGGTGTCGCCGGTCTCGGCGCGGCCCAGCTTGGCCACGCACACCAGGTCGCCGGCGACGGCCTGGGCGACCGGGCGCTGCTGCTTGCCGAAGGGCATGGACAGGGCGCCGACCTTCTCGTCGACGTCGTGGTCCTCGTGCCCGCGGTCGGCCAGGCCGTGCCCGGAGACGTGCACCGTCTGGTCCGGGCGCAGGGTGCCGGAGAAGACGCGGACCAGCGACAGGCGGCCGACGTAGGGGTCGGAGGAGGTCTTGACGACCTCGGCGACCAGCGGGCCGTCCGTGTCGCACGGCTTCAGCTCACGCTGCCTGCCGTCGATCGTGGTGACCCCGGGCAGCGGGTGCTCGAACGGGGTCGGGAAGCCGCCCGTGACCAGCTCCAGCACCTCGACCGTGCCGAGGCCCTGCCTCGCCCCCTCGGCGGCGGGGGCGGCGGCCAGCACGGGGAAGAACGCACCGCGCGCCACGGCCCGCTCCAGGTCCCCGACGAGGGTCTTGACGTCGACCTGCTCGCCGCCCAGATAGCGGTCCATGAGGGTCTCGTCCTCGCTCTCCGCGATGATCCCCTCGATGAGCCGGTTGCGGGCCTCCTCGATGTCCGGCAGCTGGTCCTCGCCGGGCTCGGACTCCTTGCGCTCCCCGGTCGAGTAGTCGAACAGCTTCCGCGACAGCAGCCCGACCAGCCCGGTCACGGGCGCGTGCCCGTCGGGGCCCTCCGGACCGCGCAGCGGCAGGTACAGGGGCAGGACGGCGTCGGGGTCGTCACCGCCGAAGGCCTCCGCGCAGGTCCGGGTCATCTCCTCGAAGTCCGCGCGCGCGGCTTCCAGGTGCGTGATCACGATGGCGCGGGGCATGCCGACGGCGGCGCACTCCTCCCACACCATCCGGGTGGAGCCGTCGACCCCGTCCGAGGCCGAGACGACGAAGAGGGCCGCGTCCGCGGCGCGCAGACCGGCCCGCAGTTCCCCGACGAAGTCGGCGTAGCCGGGGGTGTCCAGGAGATTGACCTTGATGCCGTCCCACTCGACCGGTGCCAGGGACAGCTGCACCGAACGCTGCTGCCGGTGCTCGATGTCGTCGTAGTCGGAGACGGTGCCGCCGTCCTCCACGCGGCCCGCCCGGTTCACCGCTCCCGCGGTCAGCGCGAGAGCCTCCACCAGGGTCGTCTTTCCCGAGCCGGAGTGGCCGACCAGCACCACGTTCCGAATGGACGCGGGTTGGTCGGCCGCCAGAGCCCTGCCGGCGGCCCCGGGGTGGTGCGTCTGTGACTTGTCGCCCATGGTCCTGCCTCCCGTACACGGTGAGGTCACTGTGGGCGCGGACACGCGGGACCCGCGTGTGGTGGCGGCTCCGGCGACGCCCGCGGTTATTCGAGCTTTCCACTCCCGTCACGTTGCGTCCATACGAAGGACCACGAAGGGTGCGCGGGGGACACCGTTCGCGTCACGCACGTCCCGCGCGCGGTGGCGCGCACCCGTTCCCGGCGCGGCTGCGGGTACCCGTCCGTCACGCACACGCGTGCGTGGCTACGATGGGCCAGCCGGCGGCCAGCAGGGCCGCGGCGTCACCGACCGTCGGGAAGGCCATGCTGAACAAGTACGCGCGTGCATTCTTCACGCGTGTCCTCACACCGTTCGCCGCGTTTCTCATCCGCCGGGGCGTGAGCCCGGACACGGTCACGCTCATCGGCACGGCCGGTGTGATGGCGGGAGCGCTGGTCTTCTACCCCAGGGGCGAGTTCTTCTGGGGCACGGTCGTGATCACCCTGTTCGTCTTCTCCGACCTGGTCGACGGCAACATGGCCCGCCAGCTGGGCCGCTCCAGCCGCTGGGGCGCCTTCCTCGACTCCACCCTGGACCGGGTCGCCGACGGCGCGATCTTCGGCGGCTTCGCGCTCTGGTACGCGGGCCAGGGGAACGACAACGTGCTGTGCGCGGTGTCGATCTTCTGCCTGGCCAGCGGCCAGGTGGTGTCGTACACCAAGGCGCGCGGCGAGTCGATCGGGCTGCCGGTCGCCGTCAACGGGCTCGTCGAGCGTGCCGAGCGGCTGGTGATCTCACTGGTCGCCGCCGGTTTCGCCGGCCTGCACAAGTTCGGGGTGCCGGGCATCCAGTGGCTGCTGCCGATCGCGCTGTGGATCGTCGCCGCGGGCAGCCTCGTCACGCTGATCCAGCGGGTCGTCACCGTCCGCCGTGAGTCCGCGGAGGCCGAGGCGGCGGCCGGTGCGGCCCAGGGGAGCGAGGCGGCGCAGTGAGCGCGGCGGAACGGCTGACCGACAGTCTGTACGGCCTCGGCTGGAGCACGGTCAAGAAGCTCCCCGAGCCCGTCGCCGTGCGCCTCGGCCGGACCATCGCCGACCTCGCCTGGAAGCGGCGCGGCAAGGGTGTGCGGCGCCTCGAGGCCAACTACGCGCGCGTGGTGCCCGACGCCACCGCCGAGCGGCTCGCCGAGCTGTCCCGGGCGGGCATGCGCTCGTACCTGCGCTACTGGATGGAGTCCTTCCGGCTGCCGGCCTGGAGCGCGGAGCGCGTGAAGGCGGGCTTCGAAGCCAAGGACGTCCACCATCTCACCGACGGGCTGGCCTCCGGCCGGGGCGTGATTCTCGCCCTGCCCCACCTGGCCAACTGGGACCTGGCCGGCGCCTGGGTGACCACCAAGCTGGAGACGCCGTTCACGACGGTCGCCGAGCGCCTGAAGCCGGAGACCCTCTACGACCGTTTCGTCGCCTACCGCGAGGGCCTCGGCATGGAGGTCCTGCCGCACAGCGGCGGCTCCGCCTTCGGCGCCCTGGCCCAGCGGCTGCGCGCCGGCGGCCTGGTCTGCCTGGTCGCCGACCGCGACCTGTCCGCCTCCGGTGTCGAGGTCGACTTCTTCGGCGAGACGGCCCGGATGCCGGCCGGGCCGGCCCTGCTGGCCCAGCAGACGGGCGCGCTGCTGCTGCCCGTCACGCTCTGGTACGACGACTCGCCCGTCATGAAGGGCCGGGTCCACCCTCCCGTCGAGGTCCCCGGGTCGGGTACCCGGGCCGAGAAGACGTCCGTGATGACACAGGCGCTGGCCGACGCCTTCGCCACCGGGATCGCCGACCACCCGGAGGACTGGCACATGCTCCAGCGGCTGTGGCTCGCCGACCTCGACCCCGCGAAGGGACCCGCGTGAGAATCGGGATCGTCTGCCCGTACTCCTGGGACGTGCCCGGTGGCGTCCAGTTCCACATCCGTGACCTCGCCGAGTACTTCATCCGTCTCGGCCACGAGGTCTCCGTCCTGGCCCCGGCCGACGACGACACCCCGCTGCCGCCGTACGTCGTCTCGGCCGGCCGCGCGGTCCCGGTGCCGTACAACGGCTCGGTGGCCCGGCTGAACTTCGGTTTCCTCTCGGCCGCGCGGGTGCGGCGCTGGCTGCACGAGGGCGCCTTCGACGTGGTCCACATCCACGAGCCGACCTCGCCCTCGCTGGGCCTGCTGACCTGCTGGGCGGCGCAGGGACCCATCGTCGCGACCTTCCACACCTCCAACCCCCGCTCGCGGGCGATGATCGCCGCGTACTCGATCCTGCAGGCCGCGCTGGAGAAGATCAGCGCGCGGATCGCGGTCAGCGAGTACGCCCGCCGCACGCTGGTCGAGCACCTCGGCGGGGACGCGGTGGTCATCCCCAACGGCGTCGACGTGGACTTCTTCGCCAAGGCCGAGCCCAAGGCCGAGTGGCAGGGCGACACCATCGGCTTCATCGGCCGGATCGACGAGCCCCGCAAGGGCCTGCCGGTCCTGATGAAGGCCCTGCCGAGGATCCTGGCCGCCCGGCCCGGGACGCGGCTGCTGGTGGCGGGCCGCGGCGACGAGGAGGCGGCCGTCGCGGACCTGCCGAAGGAGCTGCGCGCGCGCGTGGAGTTCCTCGGCATGATCAGCGACGAGGACAAGGCCCGCTTCCTGCGCAGCGTCGATCTGTACGTCGCCCCCAACACCGGCGGTGAGAGCTTCGGCATCATCCTGGTCGAGGCGATGTCGGCGGGAGCGCCCGTGCTCGCCTCCGACCTGGACGCGTTCGTCCAGGTCCTCGACCAGGGCGAGGCCGGCGAGGTCTTCGCCAACGAGAACGCCGAAGCGCTGGCCGAGGCGGCCCTGCGGCTGCTGGAGGACCCCGAACGCCGCGCCGGGCTGAGTGAGCGCGGCAGCGCCCACGTACGGCGGTTCGACTGGTCGACGGTCGGCGCGGACATCCTGTCCGTCTACGAGACGGTGACGGACGGCGCGGCGGCGGTCGGCGCGGACGAACGGACGACGGGACTGCGGGCCCGCTTCGGCCTGGCCCGCGACTGACCCCGGACCGACCGCCCGCGGGACCTCCTCCGGAGGCGGGGTGTGGCCTGTGACCTCATCGTGGCGGGCCGGTGTGGCCTGTGACCGCGTCGGGTGGCGGGTCGCTGTGGCGTGTGGCGTGTGGCGTGTGGCGTGTGGCCTGTGGCGTGTGCCTGTGGTCGCGTGGCGGGGGCGGGTCGTGTGGCCTGTGGTCGCGTGGCGGGGGCGGGTCGGTGTGGCCTGTGCCCTGGGGGGAGGCGGTCGGTGCAGCCCCTGGCCCCGTCGGGAGGCGGCTCGGTCCAGTCCCTGGCCGCGTTGGGAGGCAGGTCGGTGTGGCATGACCCCGTCCGGAGGCGGCTCGACGCAGTCCCTGGCCGCGTCGGGAGGGGGTGGACGCAGCCCCTGGCCGCGTCGGGAGCCAGGTCGGGCGGCATTGACCCCGTCCGGAGGCGGCTCGACGCAGTCCCTGGCCGCGTCGGGAGGCGGTGGACGCAGTCTGGCCGCGTTGTGAGGCGGGTCGGTGTGGCCCGTGACCCCGTCCGGAGGCGGCTCGACGCAGTCCTTGGCCGCGTCGGGAGGCGGGGTCGGGCAGCCGTTGGCCGGCGCCGGGGGTGCGGGGCGGCAGCCGGTAGCCTTCGGCCGTGACCGCAACCCTCATCTGGATCCTCGTCGCGCTCCTCGCCGTCGGCGTGTACCTCAGCTGGACCGCCGGCCGGCTGGACCGGCTGCACGTGCGGATGGACGCCGCCCGGGCCGCGCTCGACGCCCAGCTGGTGCGGCGGGCCTCCGTGGCGCAGGAGCTGGCGACCTCGGGCGTGCTGGACCCGGCCGCCTCGATCGTGCTGTACGAGGCCGCGCACGCGGCCCGGCAGGCCGAGGAGGAGAACCGAGAGGTCGCGGAGAGTGAGCTGAGCCAGGCCCTGCGCGCCGTCTTCGAGCACCCCGCCCAGGTGGAGGCCGTACGCGAGGCCCCGGGCGGCGAGGAGGCGGCCCTCGAGCTGGCCGAGGCCGTCCGCCGGGTGCCGATGGCCCGCCGTTTCCACAACGACGCCGTGGGAGCCGCCCGCAGGCTCCGCGAGCACCGCAAGGTCCGCTGGTTCCGGCTGGCCGGCCACGCCCCCTTCCCGCTGGCCGTCGAGATGGACGACGAGCCGCCCGCGGCCCTGGTCGAACGGGTCTCCTGAACCGCGGGTGGACGAAAAGGATCCACCGGCTTGCCATTGGCCCTTGCTGTGGCCTGGTCCACTCGCGTTTCCTCGGCGGTGCAGAAACCCTCTTTCACTTCAGCGAGGTCACCCGTGTCCACCATCGACAACCAGGCTCCCGAGACCGGCACCGCCCGTGTGAAGCGCGGCATGGCCGAGCAGCTCAAGGGCGGCGTGATCATGGACGTCGTCACGCCGGAGCAGGCGAAGATCGCCGAAGACGCGGGCGCCGTCGCCGTCATGGCGCTGGAGCGGGTCCCGGCCGACATCCGCAAGGACGGCGGCGTGGCCCGCATGTCCGACCCGGACATGATTGAGGGCATCATCGACGCCGTCTCGATCCCGGTCATGGCCAAGTCCCGCATCGGCCACTTCGTCGAGGCCCAGGTGCTGCAGTCCCTCGGCGTCGACTACATCGACGAGTCCGAGGTCCTCACCCCGGCCGACGAGGTCAACCACTCCGACAAGTGGTCCTTCACCACCCCCTTCGTCTGTGGTGCCACCAACCTGGGCGAGGCCCTGCGCCGCATCGCCGAGGGCGCCGCGATGATCCGCTCCAAGGGCGAGGCCGGCACCGGCAACGTCGTCGAGGCCGTCCGTCACCTGCGCCAGATCAAGAACGAGATCGCCAGGCTGCGCGGCTTCGACAACCACGAGCTGTACGCCGCCGCCAAGGAGCTGCGCGCCCCGTACGAGCTGGTCAAGGAGGTCGCCGAGCTGGGCAAGCTCCCGGTGG
Source organism: Streptomyces sp. NPDC042638 (assembly GCF_040647235.1). Taxonomy (NCBI): domain Bacteria; kingdom Bacillati; phylum Actinomycetota; class Actinomycetes; order Kitasatosporales; family Streptomycetaceae; genus Streptomyces; species Streptomyces sp. NPDC042638. The sequence continues at coordinate 34,444 of NZ_JBEZBT010000053.1, read as the reverse complement.
TGCTGTTCTCCGCCGGCGGCGTCGCCACCCCGGCCGACGCCGCCCTGATGCGCCAGCTCGGCGCCGAGGGCGTGTTCGTCGGCTCCGGCATCTTCAAGTCCGGCGACCCGGCCAAGCGCGCCGCCGCCATCGTGAAGGCCACCACCTTCTACGACGACCCGAAGATCATCGCGGACGCGTCCCGCAACCTCGGCGAGGCCATGGTCGGCATCAACTGCGACACCCTCCCCGAGACCGAGCGCTACGCGAACCGCGGCTGGTAAGCACTGAGGAACCGCACTTACATGACTGACGCACCCGTCATAGGCGTCCTGGCCCTCCAGGGCGACGTACGGGAGCACCTCATCGCCCTGGCCGCGGCCGACGCCGTGGCCAGGCCGGTGCGGCGCCCCGAGGAACTCGCCGAGGTCGACGGCCTCGTGCTGCCCGGCGGCGAGTCCACCACCATCTCCAAGCTGGCCGTCCTCTTCGGCGTGATGGAGCCCCTTCGCGCGCGCGTGCGGGCCGGCATGCCCGTCTACGGCACCTGCGCCGGCATGATCATGCTCGCCGACAAGATCCTCGACCCCCGCTCGGGCCAGGAGACCATCGGCGGCATCGACATGATCGTGCGCCGCAACGCCTTCGGACGGCAGAACGAGTCCTTCGAGGCCGCGGTCGACGTGCGGGGCGTACCGGGCGATCCGGTGGAAGGCGTCTTCATCCGCGCGCCGTGGGTGGAGTCCGTGGGCGCCGGGGCCGAGGTGCTCGCCGAGCACGACGGCCACATCGTCGCCGTCCGCCAGGGCAATGTGCTCGCCACGTCGTTCCACCCTGAACTGACCGGTGACCACCGTGTGCACTCCCTGTTCGTCGACATGGTGCGCGCGAACCGGACGACCGAGTCCTAGTAGGATCTCTGGCGTTCGTATAGAGATGGGTTACGCGAAGGAGACAGGCAGATGTCCGGCCACTCTAAATGGGCCACGACGAAGCACAAGAAGGCCGTGATCGACGCCAAGCGCGGCAAGCTCTTCGCGAAGCTGATCAAGAACATCGAGGTCGCGGCGCGGATGGGCGGCGTGGACCTCGATGGCAACCCGACGCTCTACGACGCCGTCCAGAAGGCCAAGAAGCAGTCGGTCCCGAACAAGAACATCGACTCCGCGATCAAGCGCGGCGGTGGTCTCGAGGCCGGTGGCGCGGACTACGAGACGATCATGTACGAGGGTTACGGTCCGAACGGTGTCGCGGTGCTCATCGAGTGCCTCACCGACAACCGCAACCGTGCAGCGTCCGACGTCCGCGTGGCCATGACCCGCAACGGCGGCTCCATGGCCGACCCGGGCTCGGTGTCGTACCTGTTCAACCGCAAGGGCGTCGTCATCGTCCCCAAGGGCGAGCTGAGCGAGGACGACGTGCTCGGTGCCGTCCTCGACGCCGGTGCCGAGGAGGTCAACGACCTCGGCGAGTCCTTCGAGGTGCTCAGCGAGGCCACCGACCTGGTCGCGGTCCGCACCGCCCTCCAGGAGGCCGGTATCGACTACGACTCCGCCGAGGCCAACTTCGTCCCGACCATGCAGGTCGAGCTGGACGAGGAGGGCGCCAGGAAGATCTTCAAGCTCATCGACGCGCTGGAGGACAGCGACGACGTGCAGAACGTCTTCGCCAACTTCGATGTGAGCGACGAGGTCATGGAGAAGGTCGACGCGTAACGCGGACGGCTGGCCGACCGGGCCGACGGGACACACCCGTCGGCCCGTCGCGTTGTACGGCGTTGTCAGTGGCAGCCGATAGCCTGCGCGGACTGGCGATCGAGCCGTCGAAGGGAGGGGGCGCGCGTGCGTGTACTCGGGGTGGACCCCGGGCTGACACGGTGTGGTGTCGGCGTCGTCGAGGGGGTCGCGGGACGCCCGCTCACCATGATCGGTGTCGGAGTCGTCCGGACCCCGGCCGACGCGGAACTGAGCCACCGCCTCCTCGCCGTCGAGCAGGGCATCGAGGGTTGGCTGGACGAGCACCGGCCCGAGTACGTCGCCGTCGAGCGCGTCTTCAGCCAGCACAACGTGCGCACGGTCATGGGCACCGCCCAGGCCAGCGCCGTGGCGATGCTGTGTGCCGCCCGGCGCGGGATCCCGGTCGCCCTGCACACCCCCAGCGAGGTCAAGGCCGCCGTCACCGGCAGCGGGCGCGCCGACAAGGCGCAGGTGGGCGCCATGGTCACCCGCCTGCTGCGGCTCTCCGCGCCGCCCCGGCCGGCCGACGCCGCCGACGCCCTCGCGCTCGCCATCTGCCACATCTGGCGGGCCCCCGCCCAGAACCGACTCCAGCAGGCCGTCGCCCGGCACGCAGTCCACGCAACGAAAGGCCGTACGGCATGATCGCCTTCGTCAGCGGCACGGTCGCCGCACTCGCCCCCGACGCCGCGGTCGTCGAGGTCGGCGGCGTCGGCATGGCCGTCCAGTGCACCCCGGACACGCTGTCCACGCTGCGGATCGGGCAGCCCGCCAAGCTGCACACCTCCCTCGTCGTCCGGGAGGACTCCCTCACCCTGTACGGCTTCGCCGCCGACGACGAGCGCCAGGTCTTCGAGCTGCTGCAGACCGCCAGCGGCGTCGGCCCGCGCCTCGCCCAGGCCATGCTGGCGGTGCACACCCCGGACGCGCTGCGCCGCGCGGTCGCCACCGGCGACGAGAAGGCCCTCACCGCCGTGCCCGGCATCGGCAAGAAGGGCGCCCAGAAGCTGCTGCTGGAGCTGAAGGACCGGCTCGGCGAGCCCGTCGGCGCCCCGGCCGTCGGCGCGCCCGTCAGCCAGGGCTGGCGCGACCAGCTGCACGCGGCCCTGATCGGCCTCGGCTACGCCACCCGCGAGGCCGACGAGGCGGTCACCGCCGTGGCGCCCCAGGCCGAGGCCGAAGGCGGCGCGCCCCAGGTGGGCCGGCTGCTGAAGGCCGCCCTGCAGACCCTGAACCGAGCCCGCTGACCCACCCCGTCGTAAGGCAGAGACATGAACTGGGACGACACCGCCGACAGCGCCGCCGCCGAGGGGCCGGGCCCCGCCGCGGAGCGGCTGGTGGGCTCTGTCGCCGACCGGGAGGACCAGGCCGTCGAGGCCGCCCTGCGCCCCAAGGACCTCGGCGAGTTCATCGGCCAGGAGAAGGTCCGCGAACAGCTCGACCTGGTCCTGCGCGCCGCGCGCGCCCGCGGCGCCACCGCCGACCACGTGCTGCTGTCCGGCGCGCCCGGCCTGGGCAAGACCACCCTGTCGATGATCATCGCGGCCGAGATGGGCGCCCCCATCCGCATCACCTCGGGCCCCGCCATCCAGCACGCCGGCGACCTCGCCGCGATCCTCTCCTCCCTCCAGGAGGGCGAGGTGCTCTTCCTCGACGAGATCCACCGGATGTCGCGGCCCGCCGAGGAGATGCTGTACATGGCGATGGAGGACTTCCGTGTCGACGTCATCGTCGGCAAGGGGCCCGGCGCCACCGCGATCCCGCTGGAGCTGCCGCCGTTCACCCTGGTCGGCGCCACCACCCGCGCCGGCCTGCTGCCGCCGCCGCTGCGCGACCGCTTCGGCTTCACCGCGCACATGGAGTTCTACGAGCCGCACGAGCTGGAGCGCGTCGTCCACCGCTCGGCGAGCCTGCTCGATGTCGAGATCCGGCCGGAGGGCGCCGTGGAGATCGCCGGCCGCTCCCGGGGCACGCCCCGCATCGCCAACCGTCTGCTGCGCCGCGTCCGCGACTACGCGCAGGTCAAGGCCGACGGACTGATCACCCGCGAGATCGCCGCCGCCGCCCTCGCCGTCTACGAGGTCGACGCGCGCGGGCTGGACCGGCTCGACCGCGCGGTCCTCCAGGCCCTGCTGAAACTGTTCGGCGGCGGACCGGTCGGACTGTCCACCCTGGCCGTGGCGGTGGGGGAGGAGCGGGAGACCGTGGAGGAGGTCGCCGAACCGTTCCTGGTCCGGGAGGGTCTGCTCGCCCGCACCCCGCGCGGACGGGTCGCCACCCCCGCGGCATGGGCGCACCTCGGTCTGACCCCGCCGCGCTCGCCGGCCGGGGGAAACGGACAACAGGACCTGTTCGGGGCGTGACGGCCGCCGCGCGGCGAGGGCGGTGGCCCGGCAGGAACCCAGGTGCCATGCTGAGCGTTGTTCCATGCGAGCGGACTCGCTTAGACTCCGCCGATGCCGCCCCTGTGGGCGGCGCCGACCACACCCCCATCCAACAGGCCGCTCACCCGCGCGGTCGCGCGAAGGAAATTCCGTCCCGTGAATGCCTATACCCTTCTCCCGTTCATCGTGCTCATCGCGGCCATGTTCCTGATGACGCGCTCGGCCAAGAAGAAGCAGCAGCAGGCCGCCAACATGCGGAACGAGATGCAGCCCGGCTCCGGTGTCCGCACGATCGGGGGGATGTACGCGACGGTCAAGGAGGTCAACGAGGACACGGTCCTCCTCGACGCCGGCCCGGGCGTCGACCTCCTCTTCGCGAAGAACGCCATCGGCGCCGTCCTCACCGACGAGGAGTACAACCGCATCGTCCACGGCATCGAGCACGACCTGAAGTCCGACGCCGGCCTCGTCCCGGACGACGCCTCCTCCCTCACCGAGTCCGACGAGTCCGACGGTTCCGCCGCCGCCACCGCCGATGACAAGATCGACCTCGGTAAGAAGGACTCCGCCGAGCACGGCGCGGACGCGATCCAGGCCGCCGAGGACAAGGCCGCCGCGGCCGAGGCCAAGGCGGAGGACGAGTCCAAGAAGACCGACGGCGACTCCGACGCGAAGTAGTCACGCCCCGGGACGCGCGGCGGCGGCATGATGGCGCCCCGCGCACCCCGGGCGCGTCTGTTTCCCGTAGGGGAATCCGACACCATGTCATGGCCGACCGCGCCGACCGGGCGCGGGGCGGCCCGAGAGGGAGTACGAGAAGGTGGCAGCACCTAAGAGGGGCCGAAGTGCGAGCGCCCAGAGCAAGCCAGGGCGCTCGCTGGCCCTCATCCTGATCGCCATCGTGGCGCTGACCGGAGGGATGTTCGCCTCCGGACACAAGACTCCGCGTCTCGGCATCGACCTCGCCGGTGGTACGAGCATCACGCTCAAGGCGAAGGCCGACCAGGGGTCCGCGATCAACAAGGCCAACATGGACACCGCGGTCGACATCATGAACCGCCGTGTCAACGGTCTGGGCGTCTCCGAGGCGGAGGTGCAGACCCAGGGGAACGACAACATCATCGTCAACATCCCCAAGGGCACCAACTCCAAGGAGGCGCAGGAACAGGTCGGCACCACCGCCAAGCTGTACTTCCGGCCGGTCCTCGCCAGCGAGCCCAGCGGCCCGGCCGGCAAGAGCCCCTCGCCGAGCGCGTCCTCCGGCGGCGGCTCCTCGCCGAAGCCCGGCACGAGCCCGTCGTCGAGCGCCTCCTCGAAGGAGAAGGTGTCCTCGCCCGGCTCCTCGTCCCCGACGGCCACGGCGACCTCCCAGGGCCGCGCCGTCACCGACGCGCTGAAGGCCGGCTCCACCCCCTCGCCGAGCGGCTCCCCCTCCGGCAGCGGCAAGCCGTCGGCCAGCCCGTCCGCCTCCTCCGGCAGCGGCTCGGACACGGCCGCCAAGCTCCAGGCGCAGTACGCCGCCCTGGACTGCACCAAGCCCACCGACCGCGCCACCGCCGGCAAGAACGTCCAGCCCGGCCAGCCGACCGTGGCCTGCGGCGAGAACGACGGCGCCTGGTACAAGTACCTGCTGGGCCCGGCCGCCGTGGACGGCACCGAGGTGAAGAAGGCCCAGGCGATCTTCGACACCGTGGGCGCCTCCGGCTGGCAGGTCCAGATGACCTTCACCGGCAAGGGCGCCAAGAAGTTCGCCGACATCACCGGCGAGCTGGCCAAGAAGCAGCAGCCGCAGAACGAGTTCGGCATCGTCCTCGACGGCCAGGTCGTCTCCAGCCCCTTCGTGCGGCAGGCCATCACCGGCGGCCAGGCGGAGATCTCCGGCAGCTTCACGCAGGACGACGCGCAGAGCCTCGCCAACATGCTGTCGTACGGCGCCCTGCCGCTCTCCTTCCAGGAGCAGTCCGTCACCACCGTCACCGCCGCGCTCGGCGGTGAGCAGCTGCACGCCGGTCTGCTCGCCGGCGCGATCGGTCTCGCGCTGGTCGTGATCTACCTGGTGGTCTACTACCGCGGCCTGTCGCTCGTCGCCATGGCCTCCCTCGTGGTCTCCGCGATCCTCACCTACGTGATCATGGCCCTGCTCGGCCCGGCCATCGGCTTCGCGCTGAACCTGCCGGCCGTCTGCGGTGCCATCGTCGCCATCGGTATCACCGCGGACTCGTTCATCGTGTACTTCGAACGCATCCGGGACGAGATCCGCGAGGGCCGCACGCTGCGCCCCGCCGTCGAGCGGGCCTGGCCGCGTGCCCGGCGCACCATCCTGGTCTCCGACTTCGTGTCGTTCCTGGCCGCCGCCGTGCTGTTCATCGTCACCGTCGGCAAGGTCCAGGGCTTCGCGTTCACGCTGGGCCTGACCACCGTGCTCGACGTGGTCGTCGTCTTCTTCTTCACCAAGCCGCTGATGACACTGCTCGCTCGCCGCAGGTTCTTCGCCGACGGCCACAAGTGGTCCGGACTCGACCCGAAGAGCCTCGGCGCCAAGCCGCCGCTGCGCCGCACCCGCCGTCCCGCCGGACCCGCCGCCGGCCCCGTCGACCCGAAGGAGGCGTGAGCGATGTCGAAACTCGGCAACCTCGGCGCTCGACTGCACCGCGGCGAGATCTCCTACGACTTCGTCGGCAAGCGCAAGATCTGGTACGGCGTCTCGATCCTGATCACCATCACGGCCATCCTCGGCCTGGCGGTGCGCGGCCTGAACATGGGCATCGAGTTCCAGGGCGGCGCGGTCTTCACCACGCCGACCAAGATGAGCACGTCGGTGGCCAAGGCGGAGGAGTACGCCAACGAGGCCTCCGGCCATCAGGCGGTCGTCCAGAAGCTCGGCAACGGCAGCCTGCGCATCCAGATCGCCGGCATCGACACCGCCCAGTCCGACAAGATCAAGCAGGAGCTGGCCAAGGACCTGAACCTCGACCCCGAGAAGCTCGCCGCCGACCTGGTCGGCCCGAGCTGGGGCGAGCAGATCGCCAGCAAGGCCTGGCAGGGCCTGGCGATCTTCATGGTCCTCGTGGTGATCTACCTGGCGATCGCCTTCGAGTGGCGCATGGCCGTCGCGGCGCTCGTCGCGCTGATCCACGACATCACCATCACGACCGGCATCTACGCCCTGGTCGGCTTCGAGGTCACGCCCGGCACGGTCATCGGTCTGCTGACCATCCTCGGTTACTCGCTCTACGACACGGTCGTCGTCTTCGACAGCCTCAAGGAGCAGACGAAGGACATCACCAAGCAGACCCGGTTCACCTACAGCGACATCGCCAACCGGTCGATCAACGGCACCCTGGTCCGCTCGATCAACACCACGGTCGTGGCCCTGCTCCCGGTCGCCGGTCTGCTGTTCATCGGCGGCGGCTTCCTCGGCGCGGGCACGCTCAACGACATCTCGCTGTCGCTGTTCGTCGGCCTCGCGGCCGGTGCCTACTCGTCGATCTTCATCGCCACCCCCCTCGTCGCCGACCTCAAGGAGCGCGAGCCGGCCATCAAGGCGCTCAGGAAGCGGGTCCTGGCCAAGCGAGCCCAGGCCACCGCCGAGGAGGGCATCGGCGAGCCCCGTGCCACCGCCGGTGACGACGCCGATGACACCGACGACGCCGCGCCCGCCGTCGTGGGCCCGCGCAACCAGCCCGCGTCCCGCAGCCGGGGCCGCGGCCGACCCTCCGGGAAGCGCCGATGACCGAGCTCGCCAACATCCCTGAGCTGCTGGCCAGCCGTATCCGCGACGTGGCCGACTACCCGGAGCCGGGCGTGATGTTCAAGGACATCACCCCGCTCCTGGCCGACCCGGTGGCCTTCACCGCGCTCACCGACACGCTCGCCCAGGCCGCCGCCGGCACCCGCGCGACCAAGGTCGTCGGACTGGAGGCCCGGGGCTTCATCCTCGGCGCCCCGGTCGCCGTCCGCGCCGGGCTGGGCTTCATCCCGGTCCGCAAGGCGGGCAAGCTGCCCGGAGCCACCCTGAGCCAGGCGTACGACCTGGAGTACGGCTCGGCGGAGATCGAGGTGCACGCCGAGGACCTGGCCGCGGGCGACCGTGTCCTGATCGTGGACGACGTCCTGGCCACCGGCGGGACCGCCGAGGCCGCGATCCAGCTCATCCGGCGCGCGGGCGCCGAGGTCTGCGGCCTCGCGGTCCTGATGGAGCTGGGCTTCCTGGGCGGCCGGGCCCGCCTGGAGCCGATCCTGGACGGGGCTCCGCTGGAGGCCCTCCTCCAGGTCTGACCCACCCGCACGGCGACGGCCGCCCCGGTCACACCCGGGGCGGCCGTCGCCGTACGGACACGCGCCGCACACCCGGAGAACGCCCCGGGGACACCTCCAGGAATCCCGCGACGGCCTCAGGCGTTGCAGGGGTACACGGTCCTCACAAGCGCCTGAAGGCGATGACCGGGCGCAGGATCGCTACCATGGGGCTTCCGGAGCCTGACCGGGGGACCCGGATCGCGCACGAGGAGTCCTCTTGCCAGACGAGGCCCAGCCACTGACCGCCGCCAAGCCCGAGCCCGCCTCGGCCGCGGCGGCGAAGCCCGCGCCGAACGCTTCCCAGGTGAAGAACGACAGCCGTGGGACGGTCGAGCACGCCCAGTCCGCGCCCGTGGAGAAGAGCGCCGACTCCTCGCGCCCCAAGCCGGCCTCCACCCTCGACTCCGCGCGCGCCGGGGGAACCCCGTCGCCCGAGCGCCCGGTGCAGCCCCCGGTGGTGCGCCAGCCCGCCGCCCAGCCGGCCCGCACCGGCTCCTCCAACCGCGTCCGGGCCCGCCTCGCCCGCCTCGGCGTCCAGCGCGCGAACCCGTACAACCCGGTCCTGGAACCGCTGCTGCGGATAGTGCGCAGCAACGACCCCAAGACCGAGAACTCCACGCTGCGCCAGATCGAGCGCGCCTACCAGGTCGCCGAGCGCTGGCACCGGGGCCAGAAGCGCAAGAGCGGCGACCCGTACATCACGCACCCGCTCGCCGTCACCACCATCCTCGCCGAGCTGGGCATGGACCCGGCCACGCTGATGGCCGGCCTGCTGCACGACACCGTCGAGGACACCGAGTACGGCCTGGACCAGCTGCGCCGCGACTTCGGCGACACCGTCGCCCTGCTCGTCGACGGCGTCACCAAGCTGGACAAGGTCAAGTTCGGCGAGGCGGCGCAGGCCGAGACCGTGCGCAAGATGGTCGTCGCCATGGCCAAGGACCCGCGCGTCCTGGTCATCAAGCTCGCCGACCGCCTGCACAACATGCGCACCATGCGCTATCTCAAGCGTGAGAAGCAGGAGAAGAAGGCCCGCGAGACGCTGGAGATCTACGCTCCCCTCGCCCACCGCCTCGGCATGAACACCATCAAGTGGGAGCTGGAGGACCTCGCGTTCGCGATCCTCTACCCCAAGATGTACGACGAGATCGTACGGCTGGTGGCCGAGCGGGCACCGAAGCGTGACGAATACCTGGCCATAGTGACCGACGAGGTCCAGGCCGACCTGCGGGCCGCCCGCATCAAGGCGACCGTCACCGGCCGCCCGAAGCACTACTACAGCGTCTACCAGAAGATGATCGTGCGAGGCCGTGACTTCGCCGAGATCTACGACCTGGTGGGTATCCGTGTCCTGGTCGACACGGTCCGCGACTGCTACGCCGCCCTCGGCACCGTGCACGCGCGATGGAACCCGGTCCCCGGCCGGTTCAAGGACTACATCGCGATGCCCAAGTTCAACATGTACCAGTCGCTGCACACGACGGTCATCGGGCCCAACGGCAAGCCGGTCGAGCTGCAGATCCGCACCTTCGACATGCACCGCCGCGCCGAGTACGGCATCGCCGCGCACTGGAAGTACAAGCAGGAGGCCGTCGCCGGCGCCTCCAAGGTCCGCACCGACGTGCCGAAGGCGTCCGGCAAGGACAAGGACGCCATCAACGACATGGCGTGGCTGCGGCAGTTGCTGGACTGGCAGAAGGAGACCGAGGACCCCAGCGAGTTCCTGGAGTCCCTGCGCTTCGACCTGTCCCGCAACGAGGTCTTCGTCTTCACCCCCAAGGGTGACGTCATCGCGCTGCCGGCCGGCGCGACCCCGGTGGACTTCGCGTACGCCGTCCACACCGAGGTGGGCCACCGCACCATAGGGGCGCGGGTCAACGGCCGTCTCGTACCCCTCGAATCCACCCTGGACAACGGTGACCTGGTGGAGGTCTTCACCTCCAAGGCGGCCGGCGCCGGCCCGTCCCGGGACTGGCTCGGCTTCGTCAAGTCACCGCGCGCCCGCAACAAGATCCGGGCCTGGTTCTCCAAGGAGCGCCGGGACGAGGCGATCGAGCAGGGCAAGGACGCCATCGTGCGGGCCATGCGCAAGCAGAACCTGCCGATCCAGCGGATCCTCACCGGCGACTCGCTCGTCACGCTCGCCCACGAGATGCGCTACTCGGACATCTCCGCGCTGTACGCGGCGATCGGCGAGGGCCATGTCTCCGCGCAGAACATCGTGCAGAAGCTCGTCCAGGCCCTCGGCGGCGAGGAGGCCGCCACCGAGGAGATCGACGAGGCGGTCCCGCCGTCCCGCACCCGCGGGCGCAAGCGGCGCTCCAGCGCCGACCCCGGCGTGGTCGTCAAGGGCGTCGACGACGTGTGGGTCAAACTGGCCCGCTGTTGTACACCGGTGCCCGGCGACCCCATCATCGGATTCGTCACGCGAGGCAGTGGTGTATCGGTTCACCGCAGCGACTGCGTCAACGTCGACTCACTGTCCCGTGAGCCGGAGCGCATGCTCGACGTGGAGTGGGCGCCCACCCAGTCCTCGGTCTTCCTGGTCGCCATCCAGGTGGAGGCCCTGGACCGCTCCCGCCTGCTGTCGGACGTCACCCGTGTGCTGTCCGACCAGCACGTCAACATCCTCTCGGCGGCCGTCCAGACGTCCCGCGACCGGGTGGCCACCTCACGCTTCACCTTCGAGATGGGCGACCCCAAGCACCTCGGCCACGTCCTGAAGGCGGTCCGGGGCGTGGAGGGCGTGTACGACGTGTACCGCGTGACGTCGGGACGCACCCGCTCGTGACGTCGGGACGCACCCGCTCGCGGACGGTGTGAGCACATGCGAGAGGGCCCCGTACGCGCGTACGGGGCCCTCTCACATGCGCGATGGTCGGCTAACCGCCGAACTCCTGCAGGCCCTTAAGAGCCTGGTCCAGAAGCGCCTGGCGGCCCTCCAGCTCCTTCTCCAGCTTGTCGGCCCTGGAGTTGTTGCCCTGGGCGCGCGCCTGCTCGATCTGCGCCCTCAGCTTGTCCACGGCGGCCTGCAGCTGACCGGTCAGACCCTCGGCACGCGCGCGTGCCTCCGGGTTCGTCCGGCGCCACTCGGCCTCCTCGGCCTCCTGGATCGCCCGCTCGACGGCGTGCATCCGGCCCTCCACCTTCGGCCGCGCGTCCCGCGGGACGTGGCCGATGGCCTCCCAGCGCTCGTTGATCGAACGGAAGGCGGCACGCACGGACTTCAGGTCGCCGATCGGCAGGAGCTTCTCGGCCTCCTCGGCCAGCTCCTCCTTCAGCTTCAGGTTCTCCGACTGCTCGGCGTCCCGCTCGGCGAACACCGAGCCGCGGGCGGCGAAGAACACGTCCTGGGCGCCGCGGAAGCGGTTCCACAGGTCGTCCTCGTGCTCGCGCTGGGCGCGGCCCGCGGCCTTCCACTCCGCCATCAGCTCGCGGTAACGGGCGGCAGTCGGCCCCCAGTCCGTCGAACCCGACAGTCCCTCCGCCTCGGCGACCAGCCGCTCCTTGATCCGGCGGGCCTCCTCGCGCTGCGCGTCCAGCTGCGCGAAGTGCGCCTTGCGTCGCTTGGAGAACGCCGACCGGGCGTGCGAGAAGCGGTGCCACAGCTCGTCGTCGGACTTGCGGTCCAGACGCGGCAGCCCCTTCCAGGTGTCCACCAGCGCCCGCAGCCGCTCTCCGGCGGCCCGCCACTGGTCGGACTGCGCCAGCTGCTCGGCCTCGACGACCAGGTCCTCCTTGGCCTTGCGGGCCTCGTCGGACTGCTTGGCCCGCTGGACCTTGCGCTCCTCGCGACGCGCCTCCACGGTCGCCACGAGCTTGTCCAGCCGGCCCCGCAGCGCCTCGAGGTCACCCACCGCGTGGTGCGCGTCCACCTGCTCGCGCAGGTGACCGATGGCGGTCTGGGCGTCCTTCGCCGACAGGTCGGTCGTCTTCACTCGCTTCTCGAGGAGGCCGATCTCGACAACCAGGCCCTCGTACTTGCGCTCGAAGTAGGCCAGCGCCTCCTCAGGGGAGCCGGCCTGCCAGGAACCGACGACCTGCTCGCCGTCGGCCGTACGCACGTACACGGTCCCCGTCTCGTCGACGCGGCCCCACGGGTCGCTGCTCACAGCGCCTCCTCCACATGATGCCTGCGGGGGGCCTCAGCACCCCCGGGCATCGTCCACAGTTTCGTCACGGCCAACATAGGCGACCAGCGGGTTGCCTGTCCGCATCCAGCGCGACCGAAATTGCGCTGCCGGCGGTGCCGGCCTCTGGTGCAAGTATCGGCGCGGCCGACGGGACCGGAACAGCCGCTCAGGACTTGGCGACCGTGGCCTTGTCGATCACGACCGTCGCGTTCGGCGCGCCGTCCCCGCGGCCCGTGTTCTCGCCCGCCGCGGCGATCTTGTCCAGCACCTTCATGCCCGCCGCGTCGATGGTGCCGAACGGCGTGTACTGGGGCGGCAGCGGGCTGTCCTTGTAGACGAGGAAGAACTGGCTGCCGCCGGTGTGCTTCTGTCCGGTGTTGGCCATCGCCACCGTGCCCGCCGGGTACGTGTTGCTCTTCAGGCTCTTGTCCTTGAGGTTCTCGTCCGGGAGCGTGTAGCCGGGACCGCCGGTGCCGGTGCCCTGCGGGTCGCCGCACTGCAGGACGTAGATGCCCTGGGTGGTCAGGCGGTGGCACTTGGTGTGGTCGAAGTAGCCCTTGTCCGACAGGAAGGCGAACGAGTTCACCGTGTGCGGCGCCGCCGACGACTTCAGCGCCACGCCGATGTCGCCGCACGTCGTCGCGAGCTTCATCGTGTAGTCGGCCGACGTGTCGATCGTCATCGCCGGCTCCTTCTTCCAGCTCAGCTTCTTCACCGAGCCGGCCGCCGGCTTCTTGCACGGGTCCGGGGCCTTGCTGCTCGGCGTGGCGCTCGGCGTGGTCTCGGCGCCGGCGTTGGCCTTCTTGTCGTCGCCCTTGAGCACACCCGTCGTGTACAGCGCGACACTGCCGATCACGACCAGGCCCAGTACCGACGCGATCGCGGAGTTGCGCAGGCGGGCTTTGCGCCGCGCCTCGGTGCGCCGCTGCTGCTGCCGCAAGAACTTCTCCCGGGCGAGCTGACGCCGCCGCTGCTCCTGGCTGACCACCGGGTTTCTCCTATGCGTGTCGTGTGTCGGGCGGGACGCGCGCGTCCTCGTGAGCCGACCGCTGCGTGTAGCCCCGTACCGTATATGGGTTCGCTGAGGAAACGGCAGCGCCGGTAGGCTCTGAGGGCGGCCGAAGCCGCCACTGTTCGACACAACGAAGGACGATCGTGCTCATTGCCGGGTTCCCCGCCGGGGCCTGGGGGACGAACTGTTATCTCGTCGCCCCCGCCGCGGGTGAGGAGTGCGTGATCATCGACCCGGGCCACCAGGCCACCCAAGGCGTCGAGGAGACGCTGAAGAAGCATCGGCTCAAGCCCGTCGCCGTCGTCCTCACCCACGGCCACATCGACCACGTGGCCTCGGTCGTCCCCGTCTGCGGAGCGCACGAGGTACCGGCCTGGATCCACCCCGAGGACCGGTACATGATGAGCGACCCCGAGAAGGCGCTCGGCCGCTCCATCGGGATGCCGCTGCTGGGCGAGCTGACCGTGGGGGAGCCGGACGACGTCAGGGAGCTGACGAACGGCGCGACCCTGGAGCTGGCCGGGCTGGAGTTCTCCGTCGCGCACGCGCCGGGCCATACCAGGGGGTCGGTGACGTTCCGGATGCCCGAGGCCGCCGACATCCCGTCGGTGTTCTTCTCCGGGGATCTGCTCTTCGCCGGCTCCATCGGACGCACCGATCTGCCGGGCGGATCCATGGAGGACATGCTCGAGTCGCTGGGCCGCGTGTGCCTGCCGCTCGACGACTCCACCGTGGTGCTGTCCGGCCACGGCCCCCAGACGACCATCGGCCAGGAGCGCGCCACCAACCCGTATCTGCGGCAGGTGGCGGCCGGCCAGGCAGCCGACCAGGCTCCCCGACGAGGAATGTGACGAGAGAGCTTTTCGTGAGCACCTTCAAGGCCCCCAAGGGCACCTACGACCTGATCCCGCCGGACTCGGCCAGGTTCCTGGCGGTCCGCGAGGCGATCGCCGCCCCGCTGCGCAACTCCGGCTACGGCTACATCGAGACCCCCGGGTTCGAGAACGTCGAACTGTTCGCGCGCGGGGTCGGCGAGTCCACCGACATCGTGACCAAGGAGATGTACGTCTTCGAGACCAAGGGCGGCGACCGGCTCGCCCTGCGCCCGGAGACGACGGCCCCCGTGCTGCGCGCCGTCCTGGAGGCCAACCTGCACAAGGCGGGCAACCTGCCGGTGAAGGTCTGGTACTCGGGCTCGCAGTACCGCTACGAGCGCCCTCAGAAGGGCCGTTACCGCCACTTCTCCCAGGTCGGCGCAGAGGCGATCGGCGCGGAGGACCCGGCGCTGGACGCCGAGCTGATCATCCTGGCCGACCAGGCGTACCGCTCGCTCGGCCTGCGCGATTTCCGCATCCTGCTGAACAGCCTGGGCGACAAGGAGTGCCGCCCGGTGTACCGGTCCGCGCTCCAGGACTTCCTGCGCGGCCTGGACCTGGACGAGGACACGCTCCGGCGCTCGGAGATCAACCCGCTCCGCGTCCTCGACGACAAGCGCGAGTCGGTGCAGAAGCAGCTGGCCGGCGCGCCCCTCCTGCGTGACTACCTGTGCGACGCGTGCAAGGCGTACCACGAGGAGGTGCGCGAGCTGATCACCGCGGCGGGCGTCACCTTCGAGGACGACCCGAAGCTGGTGCGCGGCCTCGACTACTACACCCGCACCACCTTCGAGTTCGTGCACGACGGTCTCGGCTCGCAGTCCGCGGTGGGCGGCGGCGGCCGGTACGACGGCCTGTCCGAGATGATCGGCGGCCCCGCACTGCCGTCGGTCGGCTGGGCCCTCGGCGTCGACCGCACGGTCCTCGCCCTGGAGGCCGAGGGAGTCGAACTGGACATCCCGTCGACGACCAGTGTCTACGCGGTCCCGCTCGGCGAGGAGGCCCGCCGGGTGCTCTTCGCGAAGGTCACCGAGCTGCGCAAGGTGGGCATCGCGGCGGACTTCGCGTACGGCGACAAGGGCCTGAAGGGCGCCATGAAGAACGCCAACCGCTCGGGCGCCCGCTACACGGTCGTGGCCGGCGAGCGCGACCTCGCCGAGGGCGTCGTCCAGCTCAAGGACATGGAGTCCGGCGAGCAGGCGGCCATCGGCGTCAACGAGATCGTGGCGGAACTCGAGGCACGGCTCGGCTAGCAGCCGGGGGAGGGCGCCGGAGAACTCCGGCGCCCTTCCGGTGCCGCGGCGGCCGGTGGCGCACGGCGCCCGTGAAGGCCGCGGTGCGGTCGTCGGTCCGCGCACCGTCAAGGCGACGGGCGCCGATTCGTCCGCCGCGAGTGCGTTCGCGTCTGCCGGCATGCCCTGGGGCCCCGGCCGCCGTCCTGCCCTGGAGTATCGGCCGGAACTGAGCGGTCCGGGACCGGCGCACGTACCTTCTTATGTCCAGCGAACGGTGGACACAGGTGTCCGTGCGGCACAATGACCATGCCCGAAGATGGTCCAAGCCTCGAGTGACGGAATCGGCGTGATGAGCAAGACGACAGTGAACGACGTCTCCGCGGAGCCCGGTCCCGAGCGCTCCGCCGCCGTCCCGCACGCGGCGGGCGCCGGCCGTGCCCTCGCCATCCTGCTGGTCATCACCGGCGCGGCCGGACTGCTGGCCGCCTGGGTCATCACGATCGACAAGTTCAAGCTCCTCGAGGCCAAGGTCGCGGGCAAGACCTTCACCCCCGGATGCAGCCTCAACCCGGTGGTCTCCTGCGGCAGCGTCATGGAGAGCAAGCAGGCCGCCGCCTTCGGCTTCCCGAACCCGATGCTCGGCCTGGTCTGCTACGGCGTCGTGATCTGCGTCGGCGTCAGCCTGCTGGCCGGCGCCCGCTTCCCCCGCTGGTACTGGCTGACCTTCAACTTCGGCTGCCTCTTCGGCGTCGCCTTCTGCACCTGGCTGCAGTTCCAGTCCCTGTACCGGATCAACGCGCTGTGCCTGTGGTGCTCGCTCGCCTGGGTCGCCACGATCACCATGTTCTGGTACGTCACCTCGTTCAACATCCGCAACGGCTTCCTGCCGGCCCCGCGCCCGCTGAAGTCCTTCTTCGGCGAGTTCACCTGGGTGGTGCCCGTCCTGCACGTCGGCATCATCGGCATGCTGGTCCTGACCCGCTGGTGGGACTTCTGGACCAGCTGACGCTCCTGAGGGGATTGTCAGTGCGGTGTTTTAGGGTTTCAGCGTGGAACCCGACCTCTTCACCGCCGCAGCGGAAGAACGCCAGGAGAAGGACCCGGCAGGCAGCCCCCTGGCGGTGCGCATGCGCCCGCGCACACTCGACGAGGTCGTGGGCCAGCAGCACCTGCTGAAGCCCGGCTCGCCCCTGCGCCGCCTGGTCGGCGAGGGCTCCGGCGGCCCCGCCGGCCCGTCCTCGGTGATCCTGTGGGGCCCGCCCGGCACCGGCAAGACCACCCTGGCGTACGTCGTCTCGAAGGCGACCGACAAGCGGTTCGTGGAGCTGTCCGCGATCACCGCCGGCGTCAAGGAGGTCCGCGCGGTCATCGACGGCGCCCGCCGCGCCACGGGGGGATTCGGCAAGGAGACCGTCCTCTTCCTGGACGAGATCCACCGCTTCAGCAAGGCCCAGCAGGACTCCCTGCTCCCGGCCGTGGAGAACCGCTGGGTGACCCTGATCGCGGCCACCACGGAGAACCCGTACTTCTCGGTGATCTCCCCCCTGCTCTCCCGCTCCCTGCTGCTCACCCTCGAACCCCTCACCGACGACGACGTCCGGGGCCTGCTCAGGCGCGCGCTCGCCGACGAGCGCGGCCTGAAGAGCGCCGTCACCCTCCCCGAGGGCACCGAGGACCACCTGCTGCGGATCGCCGGCGGCGACGCCCGCCGCGCCCTGACCGCCCTGGAGGCCGCCGCCGGGGCCGCCCTGGACCAGGGCGAGAGCGAGATCAGCCTGCAGACGCTGGAGCAGACCGTCGACCGGGCGGCGGTGAAGTACGACCGCGACGGCGACCAGCACTACGACGTCGCCAGCGCCCTCATCAAGTCCATCCGCGGCTCCGACGTCGACGCCGCCCTGCACTACCTGGCCCGCATGATCGAGGCCGGCGAGGACCCCCGGTTCATCGCCCGCCGCCTGATGATCTCCGCCAGCGAGGACATCGGCCTGGCCGACCCGGGCGCCCTGCCGATCGCCGTCGCCGCCGCCCAGGCGGTCGCCATGATCGGCTTCCCGGAGGCCGCCCTCACCCTCAGCCACGCCACGATCGCCCTGGCCCTCGCCCCCAAGTCCAACGCGGCGACCACCGCGATCGGCGCCGCCATGGAGGACGTACGCAAGGGTCTGGCCGGCCCGGTGCCGCCGCATCTGCGCGACGGCCACTACAAGGGCGCCGCCAAGCTCGGCCACGCCCAGGGGTACGTGTACCCGCACGACCTGCCGGAGGGCATCGCCCAGCAGCAGTACGCACCGGACGCCCTGAAGGACCGCGAGTACTACGCGCCGAGCCGGCACGGAGCCGAGGCCAGGTACGCGGACGCCGTGGAGTGGACCCGTAAGCACCTCGGTCGCAAGCGGTCATGAGCAGCCTGTAGACTGCTGCGAAGTGCCGAGTCCCGTGCTGTCAGAGCGGGACAGCCGGCCGGAGACCCGGTCCTTCGCGGACCGGCTCCAGGAGCGTCGCGCACCGTCGAACGGTGTCGCGGGCAGCCCACCACCACCCCGGATCCCGGGAACGGTCGGTGGGCCACTCGCGTGCTGCACGTATGTGCCCAGACCAGGGAAGCGGCTGCCCGGCAGGTCCCTTGCGGACCCGACGGGTTTTCCCGGCTGCGGATGCGACCTCTTCCGACCTGACAAGCCGGAAACTAGGAAAGAGAAGAACAAGTGGCGAACCAGTCCCGCCCCAAGGTCAAGAAGTCGCGTGCCCTCGGCATCGCGCTGACGCCGAAGGCCGTCAAGTACTTCGAGGCCCGCCCCTACCCGCCGGGTGAGCACGGCCGTGGCCGCAAGCAGAACTCGGACTACAAGGTCCGTCTGCTGGAGAAGCAGCGTCTGCGCGCGCAGTACGACGTCTCCGAGCGCCAGCTGGTCCGCGCCTACGAGCGTGCCTCCAAGGTCCAGGGCAAGACCGGTGAGGCCCTGATCATCGAGCTCGAGCGCCGTCTCGACGCGCTGGTCCTGCGTTCGGGCATCGCCCGCACCATCTACCAGGCCCGCCAGATGGTCGTCCACGGTCACATCCAGGTCAACGGCCAGAAGGTCGACAAGCCGTCCTTCCGTGTCCGTCCGGACGACGTCGTGCAGGTCCGCGACCGCTCCAAGGACAAGACGCTGTTCCAGGTCGCCCGTGAGGGTGGCTTCGCCCCCGACGGCGAGACCCCGCGCTACCTGCAGGTGAACCTCCGCGCCCTGGCCTTCCGCCTGGACCGTGAGCCGAACCGCAAGGAGATCCCGGTGATCTGCGACGAGCAGCTCGTCGTCGAGTACTACGCCCGCTGACCCCAGCCCCGGCGCAGCACCTCAGCCCGCCGTCTCCCCGCCCTTCCGGGTGGGCGAGGCGGCGGGTTCGCGTTTCCCGGCCTCGCCGCCGTCCGGGGACGGCGTTCCCCGCGGCGCGGTCCGGGGCTCCCCCCTGCGCGCCGGGCTCGGGACAGCGCCCGGCGCCCCCGCCTCCCGAAGCCGCAGCGCCCGGGCCACCGCCGCCTCCCGGTCCAGCCCGGCACCCTCCCGCACACACTGCGCGTACCGGGCGTCGCCGAGCGCCTGCCGGGCGGCGGCCTCGCACCGCTCGTGCGGGGCGTTGTAGTGCGCCGAACCGAACAGCGGCAGACCGACCGAGGGCCACAGCCGCCCGGCGGCACCCTGGAGCACCGCCGCCTCCACCGGGTCGCCCTGCGTGACCGTCACCAGCGCCAGCAGCTCGATCGACAGCACGCAGCCCAGCAGGTCGCGGAAGGCGTGCGCGCTGTCCAGGCAGTCCGAAAGCAGCACCCGCGCGCCGGCCGGATCCCCGTCGAGCCAGGCCGCGTACGCCAGCACGTACAGCGCGTAGGACCGCGCCCAGCGCTCCCCGTGGTCCTCGCACACCCGGCGCACGTCCTCGCACAGCCGCACCGCGCCCGGCAGATCCCCCTGGAACGCCCGTGCCATCGCCAGCTCCACCTGGTTCATCAGGACGTTGCTGTTGAGCTCGCCGATCTCCCGGTATCGGTCCAGCGCCGACCGCAGCAGCGTCTCCGCCCGCGCCATGTCGTCCGTGACCAGGGCCAGACAGCCGGTGCGATGCTCGGCGTACGCCGCCGCCGTCCGGTCGGCCGAGCCCTCCGCCTGGTCCCGGCACGCCCGCAGCGCCTTCAGCGCCGGCACGGTGTCGCCCTGCAGGATCGCCACGTAGCCGAGCACCCACAGCGCCTTCAGCCGGGACTGCTCGTACTCCGAGTCCAGCTCCAGACTCCGCTCCAGCCAGCGCCGTCCCTCCGAGAGCCGGCCGCAGCCCACCCAGCAGAACCACAGCGAGCCGGCCAGATGCTGGCCGAGATGGGCCTCGTCCGCCTCCGTCAGGCAGAACTCCAGCGCCGTCCGCAGATTCGGCAGCTCGGTGTCCACCCGCGCGGCCACCTCCCGCTGCCGCGGCGAGAACCACTCCAGCTCGCACCAGGTCGCCAGGCCCAGGTACCAGTCCCGGTGCCGTCTGCGCAGCCGGTCCGCGTCCCCGGTCGCCTCCAGCCAGTCGGCGCCGTAGGCGCGCACGGTGTCCAGCATCCGGTAGCGGGGGCCGGGCGCGGCCTCCTCACGGGAGACGACCGACTGGGCGAGCAGCTGCGACAGCACGTCCAGCACGTCATCGGCGGACAGCCCCTCCCCGCCGCACACGTACTCGGCCGCCTCCAGGTCGAAGGTCCCCGCGAACACCGAAAGCCGTGCCCACAGCAGCCGCTCGGCCGGCGTGCACAGCTCGTGGCTCCAGCCGATCGCCGTGCGCAGCGTCTGGTGCCGGGGGAGGGCGTCCCGGCCGCCGCCGGTCAGCAGCCGGAACCGGTCGTCGAGGCGCTGCAGCAGCTGCGCCGGGGACAGCGCCCGCAGCCGCCCGGCCGCCAGCTCCAGCGCCAGCGGGATCCCCTCCAGCCGGCGGCACACCTCCCGTACCTCCGCACCGTCGGCCACCGCCACCCCCTGGGCCCGGGCCCGGTCCGTGAACAGCTCCACCGCGTCGTCCTCGCCGAGCGGGGCCAGCGGGTACAGCCGCTCGCCCGCCAGGCCCAGCGGGCGCCGGCCCGTCGCCAGCACGCGCAGTTCCGGCAGTTTGCGCAGCAGCTCGGCCACCAGGTCGGCGCAGGCAGGCACGAGGTGCTCGAACCCGTCCAGCACCAGCAGGGCGCGGCGGCCGACCAGATGCGCCAGCAGCGTCTCCCGGGGCAGGCGGGTGGTGTGGTCGGTCAGCCCCAGCGCCTCCACGACCGCGTACTCCAGCACGTGCGGATCGCGTACGGGCTCCAGCTCCACCCGTCCCCGGTCCGCCGCGGGCACGCCGCGTGCCCGGTCACCGGACGACCACCGCGCCGCCACCCGCACCGCGAGCCGGGACTTGCCGACCCCGCCCGCCCCGGTCACGGTCACCAGCCGCGCCTGACCGAGTGCCGCCGTCAGCTCGGCCAGCTCGGCCGAGCGCCCGACGAAAGCGGTGAGTTCGAGGGACGGATCGCCGTCCGCCCAGGCGCCGGCGCTGTGAGGACCTCGCATGGGACACGGAGCGTACTGAACCGTGTTCATTCCGTACAATCGGTTCCCGCAACTCCGCCCGCACCCTCCGCTAATCCGGTACGGAGCTTCGGCCCCGGCGCGATAGGCTCGGGACACTGCTTTTTTCATGGTTCCGATGTTCAGAGCACGTTTCAGGGAGCGGGTGCGACAGTGTCCGGTGGAGAGGTGGCCGGGATTCTGGTGGCCGTCTTCTGGGCGATCCTGGTCTCCTTCCTCGCGGTCGCACTGGCGAGGCTGGCCCAGACGCTCAAGGCGACCACCAAGCTCGTCGCGGACGTGACCGACCAGGCGGTCCCGCTGCTCGCCGACGCCTCCCAGGCGGTGCGCTCCGCGCAGACCCAGATCGACCGGGTCGACGCCATCGCCTCCGACGTCCAGGAGGTCACGTCGAACGCCTCCGCGCTGTCGACCACCGTCGCCTCCACCTTCGGCGGGCCGCTGGTCAAGGTCGCGGCCTTCGGCTACGGCGTCCGCCGGGCCCTCGGCGGACGCAAGGAGGAGGACGTGCCCGGGAAGTCGGCCCGGCGTACCGTGATCGTGGGCCGGACGGTCCCCGCCGCACGACGCAAGCGGAAGTAAGGACTGAGACCGAGCGATGTTCCGCCGAACGTTCTGGTTCACCTCCGGTGTCGCCGCCGGCGTGTGGGCCACCACCAAGGTCAACCGCAAGCTCAAGCAGCTGACTCCGGAGAGCCTGGCCGCCACCGCGGCGAACAAGGCCCTGGAGACCGGCCGGCGCGTGAAGGACCGCGCGGTCGGCTTCGCGCTCGACGTCCGCGACAACATGGCCCAGCGGGAGGCCGAGCTGGGGGAGGCCCTCGGCATCCAGGAGGACCCCGGGCTCCCGGCGCCCCGGCGGTACGCCGCCATCGAGAACAACCGCAGCAACCCCAAGTACATCGAGGCCCCGATGCCTTCGTACCCGAAGAACTCGTACAACCGGAATGAGGACCACTGATGGAGTCGGCCGAGATTCGCCGCCGCTGGCTGAGCTTCTTCGAGGAGCGCGGGCACACCGTCGTCCCTTCGGCGTCGCTCATCGCGGACGACCCGACTCTGCTCCTCGTCCCCGCCGGCATGGTGCCCTTCAAGCCCTACTTCCTGGGTGAGGTCAAGCCGCCCTTCCCGCGCGCGACCAGCGTGCAGAAGTGCGTGCGCACGCCCGACATCGAAGAGGTCGGCAAGACCACGCGCCACGGCACGTTCTTCCAGATGTGCGGCAACTTCTCCTTCGGCGACTACTTCAAGGAAGGCGCCATCAAGTACGCCTGGGAGCTGCTCACCAGCCCCCAGGACAAGGGCGGTTACGGCCTGGACCCCGAGCGCCTGTGGATCACCGTCTACAAGGACGACGACGAGGCCGAGCGCATCTGGCACGAGGTCGTCGGTGTGCCGAAGGAGCGCATCCAGCGCCTCGGCATGAAGGACAACTACTGGTCCATGGGCGTCCCCGGCCCGTGCGGCCCGTGCTCCGAGATCAACTACGACCGCGGCCCCGAGTTCGGCGCCGAGGGCGGCCCCGCCGTCAACGACGAGCGGTACGTGGAGATCTGGAACCTCGTCTTCATGCAGTACGAGCGGGGCGAGGGCATCGGCAAGGACAACTTCGAGATCCTCGGCGAACTGCCCAGCAAGAACATCGACACGGGCCTCGGCCTGGAGCGCCTCGCCATGATTCTGCAGGGCGTGCAGAACATGTACGAGATCGACACGTCCATGGCCGTCATCGACAAGGCCACCGAGCTGACCGGCGTCCGCTACGGCGACGCCCATGACTCGGACGTGTCCCTGCGCGTGGTCACCGACCACATGCGTACGTCCGTGATGCTCATCGGCGACGGTGTCACCCCCGGAAACGAGGGCCGTGGCTACGTCCTGCGCCGCATCATGCGCCGCGCCATCCGCAACATGCGCCTGCTCGGCGCCACCGGCCCGGTCGTCAAGGACCTGGTCGACACCGTGATCGGCATGATGGGCCAGCAGTACCCCGAGCTGATCACCGACCGCGAGCGCATCGAGAAGGTGGCGATCGCCGAGGAGAACGCCTTCCTCAAGACGCTCAAGGCCGGCACCAACATCCTCGACACCGCCGTCACCGAGACCAAGCAGTCCGGTGGCACGGTCCTCTCCGGCGACAAGGCGTTCCTGCTCCACGACACCTGGGGCTTCCCGATCGACCTCACCCTGGAGATGGCCGCCGAGCAGGGCCTGTCCGTGGACGAGGACGGCTTCCGCCGCCTGATGAAGGAGCAGCGGGAGCGCGCCAAGGCCGACGCCCAGGCCAAGAAGACCGGCCACGCCGACATGGGTGCCTACCGCGAGATCGCCGACACCGCCGGTGAGACCGACTTCTTCGGCTACACCGACACCGAGGGCGAGTCCACGATCGTCGGCATCCTGGTCGACGGCGTGTCCTCCCCGGCCGCCACCGAGGGCGACGAGGTCGAGATCGTCCTCGATCGCACCCCGTTCTACGCCGAGGGCGGCGGCCAGATCGGCGACACCGGCCGGATCAAGGTCGACACCGGTGCCGTGATCGAGGTCCGGGACACCCAGAAGCCGGTTCCGGGTGTGTACGTCCACAAGGGCGTCGTCCAGGTCGGCGAGGTCACCGTGGGCGCCAAGGCGCACGCCTCCATCGACGGCCGCCGCCGTACGGCCATCGCCCGTGCCCACTCGGCCACCCACCTGACCCACCAGGCCCTGCGCGACGCCCTCGGCCCGACGGCCGCCCAGGCCGGTTCCGAGAACCAGCCCGGCCGCTTCCGCTTCGACTTCGGTTCCCCGTCCGCCGTGCCGACGGCCGTGATGACCGACGTCGAGCAGAAGATCAACGAGGTGCTCGCCCGCGACCTCGACGTGCACGCCGAGGTCATGGGTATCGACGAGGCCAAGAAGCAGGGTGCCATCGCCGAGTTCGGCGAGAAGTACGGCGAGCGCGTCCGCGTGGTCACCATCGGCGACTTCTCGAAGGAGCTGTGCGGTGGCACGCACGTGCACAACACCGCCCAGCTGGGCCTGGTGAAGCTGCTCGGCGAGTCCTCCATCGGCTCCGGTGTCCGCCGTATCGAGGCCCTCGTCGGAGTGGACGCCTACAACTTCCTCGCCCGTGAGCACACGGTCGTCGCCCAGCTCCAGGAGCTGATCAAGGGCCGTCCGGAGGAGCTGCCGGAGAAGGTCTCCGCCATGCTCGGCAAGCTGAAGGACGCCGAGAAGGAGATCGAGCGGTTCCGTGCCGAGAAGGTGCTCCAGGCCGCCGCGGGTCTCGTCGAGTCCGCCAAGGACGTCAAGGGCGTCGCGCTGGTCACCGGCCGGGTGCCGGACGGCACCACCCCCGACGACCTGCGCAAGCTGGTCCTCGACGTGCGCGGCCGCATCCAGGGCGGCCGGGCCGCCGTGGTCGCCCTCTTCACGGTCAACAACGGCAAGCCGCTGACGGTCATCGCCACCAACGACGCCGCCCGCGACCGCGGCCTCAAGGCCGGTGACCTGGTCCGCACCGCGGCCAAGACCCTCGGCGGCGGCGGTGGCGGCAAGCCGGACGTCGCCCAGGGCGGCGGCCAGAACCCGGCCGCCGTCGGTGAGGCCGTCGAGGCCGTCGAGCGGCTCGTCGCCGAGACCGCCAAGTAGGGAACGGTCGAGGAACCATGCGCAGAGGTCGCCGACTCGCGATCGACGTCGGGGACGCCCGGATCGGGGTCGCCTCGTGCGACCCCGACGGGATCCTCGCCACCCCGGTGGAGACCGTCCCCGGCCGGGACGTCCCCGCCGCCCACCGCCGGCTGCGTCAACTGGTGGAGGAGTACGAGCCCATCGAGGTCGTCGTCGGCCTCCCTCGCTCCCTCAAGGGGGGCGAGGGCCCGGCGGCGGTCAAGGTCCGCGCCTTCGCCCAGGAGCTGGCCAAGGGCATCGAACCGGTGCCGGTGCGCCTGGTGGACGAGCGGATGACGACGGTGACGGCCAGCCAGGGGCTGCGGGCCTCCGGGGTGCGGTCCAAGAAGGGGCGCGCGGTCATCGACCAGGCGGCGGCCGTCATCATCCTGCAGCAGGCCCTGGAATCCGAACGGGTGTCAGGCGAAGCACCCGGTGAGGGCGTCGAAGTGGTCATCTGATCGCGATACGGTAACGTTCCGCGCGATGCGCCGGTGTTCGAACAGCCGGGGCACAGAAAGAGGCGGAGTGGAAGCCGGCCCGGGGCCGCGTGACCGTCGGCCTCGCGGCTCTAGGGGATCGATGACTGAGTATGGCCGGGGCCCAGGCTCCGAACCGTGGCATCCGGAGGACCCGTTGTACGGGGACGGCGGATGGGGAGGACAGCAGGCCCACACGGGTCAGCAGTCCCCCTACGACGGCCGGCCTCAGCATCATCCGCAGGCGCCGCAGTACGGCGACTGGAGCCAGGAGCAGCAGCCCGGCCACGACGGGCAGCACCAGCACTACGAGGGATCCGGCCAGCCGCAGTACGACCAGCAGTTCGCCGGTCATACCCAGCAGCAGTTCCACCAGGGCGGCTGGGACGCGACCGGCACCCACGGGCAGGTGCCCTACGCCGCCGACCCCGGTGACCCGTACGGCCAGCAGCCCGTGGCCTACGGCGCGGAGCAGCCCGACTTCTACGGCACCGAGGACGCCTACCCGCCGCCGGAACCGCCCGGCCGCAGGCGCCCCGAGCCCGAGCCCGGTTCCGAGCCGGAGGCGGCGGGCGAGGAGGAGCACGCCTTCCTGGCGGGAGGCGGCGAGGACGACGAGGAGCACGAGCTCCAGAGCCGGCGCGAGCGGCGCGGCAAGGGCCGCAAACCCGTCAAGAGCAAGAAACGGCGCACCGGCTGCGCCTGCATGGTGGTCGTCCTGGTGTTCGGCGGCGGTCTCGCCGGTGTCGGGTACTTCGGCTACACGTTCTACCAAAATCGTTTCGGCACGGCTCCGGACTACGCGGGCGACGGCATCAACGAGTCGGTGACCGTCGAGATCCCGAAGGGCGCGGGCGGCTGGGAGATCGGCCGGCGCCTGAAGGAGGCCGGGGTCGTCAAGAGCGCCGACGCCTTCGTCCACGCCCAGAGCCAGACGCCGGGCGGTGACGGCATCCAGGCCGGCGCGTACCTCCTGAAGAAGGAGATGTCCGCCGGCAGTGCCGTCAGGCTGATGATGGACCCGCGCAGCCAGAACAACGTGGTGGTCACCCCGGGCGAGCGCAACTCGGGTGTCTACGCGGCGATCGACAAGAAGCTGGAACTGTCCGCCGGCACCACCAAGAAGGTCGCGCGGAGCCAGTACAAGAGCCTCGGTCTGCCGGCCTGGTCGGAGAACAACGGCGACATCATGGACCCGCTGGAGGGCTTCCTCTGGCCGGCCACGTACCCGGCCGCGAAGGGCATGAAGCCCGAGGCCATTCTGAAGCAGATGGTCACCCAGGCGAAGCAGAGGTACGCCGCCTACGGCCTCGACACCAAGGCCAGGGCGCTCGGCCTCGACAACGCGTTCGAGCTGGTCACGGTCGCGAGTCTGGTCCAGGCCGAGGGCAAGACGCACGACGACTTCCGCAAGATGGCCGAGGTGGTCTACAACCGCCTCAAACCCACCAACACCGAGACCAACCGGCTGCTGCAGTTCGACTCGACCTACAACTACCTCAAGGGCACGAGCAACATCCACATCTCCGAGAAGGAGATCAACAGCAACCCGAGCCCGTACAACACCTACACCCACAAGGGGCTTCCGCCCGGCCCGATCGGCAACCCCGGCGAGGACGCGCTGAAGGCGACGCTGAATCCGACCGACGACGGCTGGATCTACTTCGTGGCGACCGACGGCACGAACAACACCGAGTTCGCCAAGACGTACGCCGAATTCCAAGAGCTCAAGGACAAGTTCAATGCCAACGCGGGCAACTGACGGCCGCCGCGCCGCCGTGCTCGGTTCGCCGATCGCCCACTCGCTCTCCCCGGTGCTGCACCGGGCCGCGTACGACGCGGCCGGACTCACCGGCTGGTCCTACGACAGCTTCGACGTCGACGAGGCCGCCCTGCCCGGCTTCCTGGACGGGCTCGGACCGCAGTGGGCGGGGCTGTCGCTGACCATGCCGCTGAAGCGCGCGGTCATTCCGCTGCTGGACGAGATCAGCGACACCGCCGCCTCGGTCGACGCCGTCAACACGCTCGTCCTCACCGAGGACGGACGCCGGCGCGGTGACAACACCGACATCCCGGGCATGGTGGCAGCCCTGCGCGAGCACGGCATCGAGGAGGTCGACTCCGCCGCCGTCCTCGGCGCCGGCGCCACCGCCTCCTCCGCGCTCGCCGCGCTCGCCCGGATCTGCACCGGGGAGGTCGTCGCCTACGTCCGCAGCGAGGCCCGCGCCGCCGAGATGCGGCAGTGGGGCGAACGGCTCGACGTGGAGGTCCGGACGGCGGACTGGTCCGACGCCGCCGAGGCGCTGCGTGCCCCGCTGGTGATCGCCACCACGCCCGCCGGTACGACCGACGCCCTCGCCGCCGCCGTACCCGAACGCCCCGCCACCCTCTTCGACGTGCTCTACGACCCCTGGCCCACCGAGCTGGCGGCCCGCTGGTCCATGTTCGGCGGTGCCGTGGTCAGCGGCCTCGACCTGCTGGTCCACCAGGCCGTCCTGCAGTTCGAGCAGATGACCGGGCACGCTCCGGGCCCGCTGGACGCCATGCGCCACGCGGGGGAGAAGGCGCTCGCGGCCCGCTGACGCCCCCGTACGCGTCCGCCTGCTGGACCGGCGGCCGGATCCCGACCCCGGACGTGGGAGGATCGGAGGTGGCGTACCGGGGTCGCGCACCCGGCGGCGCCGTCGCGGCGCGCGAGGACGCGCGCACGCAGGGCAGTACCGGGCGCGAGCACTGAGGAGCACCGTTGAGCAGGCTGCGTTGGCTGACCGCGGGGGAGTCCCACGGTCCCGCACTTGTCGCGACGCTGGAGGGTCTTCCCGCCGGCGTGCCGATCACCACGGAGATGGTGGCGGATCACCTGGCGCGGCGGCGGCTCGGCTATGGCCGTGGTGCGCGGATGAAGTTCGAACGTGACGAGGTCACCTTCCTGGGTGGTGTCCGGCACGGTCTGACCCTCGGCTCCCCGGTCGCGGTCATGGTGGGCAACACCGAGTGGCCGAAGTGGGAGCAGGTGATGGCGGCCGACCCGGTCGACCCCGAGGTGCTGGCGGGCCTGGCCCGCAGCGCGCCGCTGACCCGGCCCCGGCCCGGCCACGCCGACCTCGCCGGGATGCAGAAGTACGGCTTCGACGAGGCCCGCCCGATCCTGGAGCGCGCCTCCGCCCGCGAGACCGCCGCCCGGGTGGCGCTCGGCGCGGTGGCCCGGTCATACCTGAAGGAGACGGCCGGCATCGAGATCGTCTCCCACGTCGTGGAGCTGGCCTCCGCCAGGGCGCCCTACGGCGTCTACCCCACCCCCGCCGACGTCGAGAAGCTCGACGCCGACCCGGTGCGCTGCCTGGACGCCGACGCGTCGAAGGCGATGGTCGCCGAGATCGACCAGGCCCACAAGGACGGCGACACGCTGGGCGGTGTGGTGGAGGTGCTGGCCTACGGTGTCCCGGTCGGCCTGGGCTCCCACGTGCACTGGGACCGGCGACTGGACGCGCGGCTGGCCGCCGCCCTCATGGGTATCCAGGCGATCAAGGGCGTGGAGGTCGGTGACGGCTTCGAGCTGGCCCGGGTGCCCGGCTCCCAGGCCCACGACGAGATCCTCACCACCGCCGACGGCATCAAGCGCGCCACCGGCCGCTCGGGCGGCACCGAGGGCGGTCTGACCACGGGCGAGCTGCTGCGGGTGCGGGCCGCGATGAAGCCGATCGCGACCGTGCCCCGGGCGCTGCGGACGGTGGACGTCGCCACCGGAGAGCCCGCGCAGGCCCACCACCAGCGCTCCGACGTGTGCGCGGTGCCGGCCGCCGGCATCGTGGCCGAGGCCATGGTCGCGCTGGTGCTGGCCGACGCGGTCGCGGAGAAGTTCGGCGGCGACTCCGTCCCGGAGACCCGCCGCAACGTCCGGTCCTACCTCGACGGCCTGGAGATCAGGTGAGCGTCGGGCCGGCGGTCGTGCTGATCGGCCCGATGGGGGTGGGCAAGTCCACCGTCGGGCGGCTGCTCGCCGAGCACCTCGGTGTCGGCTACCGGGACACCGACGACGACATCGTCGAGGCCGAGGGCCGCACCATCGCCGAGATCTTCGTGGACGAGGGCGAGCCCGCCTTCCGCGCGAAGGAGAAGGCGGCCGTGCGGGCCGCGCTCGCCACGCACGAGGGTGTCGTCGCCCTGGGCGGCGGAGCGGTCATGGACCCCGACACCCGGGCGCTGCTGGCCGGGCAGCGGGTGGTCTACCTCTCGATGGAGGTCGAGGAGGCCGTCCGGCGCACCGGCCTGAACGCGGCCCGTCCGCTGCTCGCGGTCAACCCGCGCAAGCAGTGGCGGGAGCTGATGGAGGCGCGCCGGCATCTGTACGAGGAGGTCGCCACCGCCGTCGTGGCGACGGACGGCCGCAGCCCCCACGAGGTCACCCAAGACGTGCTGGACGCACTGGAGTTGAAGCAAGGATGAGCGAGTCAGTCACCCGGATTCAGGTCGGCGCCACGGCGGGCACGGATGCGTACGAGGTGCTGGTGGGGCGCCAGTTGCTGGGCGAGCTGGCCGGCCTGATCGGGGAGCGGGCCAAGCGGGTCGCGGTGATCCACCCGGAGTCGCTGGCCGAGACCGGTGAGGCGCTGCGGAGCGACCTGGCCGAGCAGGGGTACGAGGCCGTCGCGATCCAGGTGCCGAACGCGGAGGAGGCCAAGACCGCCGAGGTCGCCGCCTACTGCTGGAAGGCCCTGGGCCAGTGCGGGTTCACCCGTACCGACGTCATCGTCGGCGTCGGCGGCGGCGCGACCACGGATCTGGCCGGGTTCGTCGCCGCGACCTGGCTGCGCGGGGTGCGCTGGGTCGCCGTCCCGACCACGGTGCTGGCGATGGTGGACGCGGCGGTCGGCGGCAAGACCGGCATCAACACCGCGGAGGGCAAGAACCTGGTCGGCGCCTTCCACCCGCCGGCCGGCGTCCTGTGCGACCTGGCCGCGCTGGACTCCCTGCCGGTGCACGACTACGTGTCCGGCCTGGCCGAGGTCATCAAGGCGGGGTTCATCGCCGACCCGGTGATCCTGGACCTGATCGAGGCCGACCCCGAGGCCGCCCGGTCGCCGCAGGGCCCGCACACGGCCGAGCTGATCGAGCGGTCGATCCGGGTCAAGGCCGAGGTCGTCTCCTCGGACCTGAAGGAATCCGGTCTGCGGGAGATCCTCAACTACGGCCACACCCTCGGCCACGCCATCGAGAAGAACGAGCGGTACAAGTGGCGGCACGGAGCCGCGGTCTCGGTCGGCATGCACTTCGCCGCCGAACTGGGCAGGCTGGCGGGCCGCCTGGACGACGCGACGGCCGACCGGCACCGCAGCATCCTCGAAGCCGTCGGCCTGCCGCTGCACTACCGCTACGACCAGTGGCCCAAGCTGCTGGAGACGATGAGGGTCGACAAGAAGTCCCGTGGCGACCTGCTGCGCTTCATCGTGCTGGACGGCCTGGCCCGGCCGACCGTGCTGGAGGGCCCGGACCCGGCGGTCCTGCTCGCCGCGTACGGCGAGGTAGGGCAGTAGGTCCCGACTGTCCGTCCGTCCGATTCCCGTCCCGCAGCGGGCACTTCGGGCCGTCCCCGGCCGTTTCACCAAACGACGGCCGGGGACGGTACCGTTCGGTAGGCAGCGAGGGCGTGCCCCCGCTGCCCAGCACCACAGTGCCTGTACGAGACGGAGTGGCAACGGATGCAGCACGCAGTGGGGTCTCCGCTGCCGCCGCCCCACCAGTCGGGGCAGGGGCCGCACGCCGGCTGGGCGCCGGCCGCGCACCAGGCGGCTCCGCACCAGGGAACCCCCCGGGGCTCCGCCCCCGTGCCCCCGCCGCCTGGCTTCCAGGGCGCGCCGGTCCCCGGGCCGCCGGCCCCGCACCAGCCGCCGGCCCCCTCCGTTCCGGTGGCGCCGCCCGTGCCGCCGCAGCACACCTCCGGCCCGGCGGCCCCCGATACCACCGGGCACGTGCGGCTGCCACCCGGCGGCCCGGTCGGTGCCCCCGCGGCGCCGCCCGCCACGGCCGCCGTCGCGGACCCGGCGGGCACCACCCTCGCCGTCCTCCTCATCGGCCCGGCCGGCGCGGGCAAGACCAGCGTCGCCAAGTACTGGGCGGACCACCGCCGCGTCCCCACGGCCCACATCAGCCTGGACGACGTCCGCGAATGGGTCCGCTCGGGCTTCGCCGACCCCCAGTCGGGATGGAACGACAACTCGGAGGCCCAGTACCGGCTGGCCCGCCGCACCTGCGGATTCGCCGCCCGGAACTTCCTGGCCAACGGCATTTCCTGCATCCTGGACGACGCCGTCTTCCCGGACCGCCCGGTCGTGGGCCTCGGCGGCTGGAAGCGGCACGTGGGCCCCGGCCTGCTCCCCGTCGTCCTGCTCCCGGGCCTGGACGTCGTCCTGGAGCGCAACGCCGAGCGCACCGGCAACCGCCGCCTCAGCGACGAGGAGGTGGCCCGCATCCACGGCCGTATGGCCGGCTGGTACGGCTCGGGCCTCCCGATCATCGACAACTCCCAGCTGGACGTCCCGGCGACGGCGAGGGTCCTGGACGAGGTCCTGGCCCGGGCGATAGCGAGCCCACCGAGCTGGTGAGCGCGGGGTGGGGTCCGTGGGGGTGGGGTCCGTGCCCTCGTCACCCGTCCCGGACCCCACTCGGCCCCTCCCAATCGGCACAAACCGCGCAAAACTCCTACGCTCATCTCATGTCAGAGGTGTACGCGAACCGCCGATCCCGGCTGAGGGACCACGTCAACGCGGCCGGCACCGCGGCAGCGCTCGTCACCCGCCCGGCCAATGTCCGCTACCTCGCCGCCGCGGCCCCGCAGGGTTCCGTCCTGCTGCTCGGCCGGCGCGAGGACCTCCTGGTGTGCGCAGGCCCGCCGGAGGACCGTCCCTACGAAGGCAGGCCCGACGAGCACGTGCGCCTGCACGTCCTCGCGGCGAACGGCGGTGACGCCGTGGTCGCGGCGGCCGGCCTCGCCGCGGCCCAGGGCGCCGACTCCCTGGCGGTCGAGGAGAACCACCTCACCGTCGCGCGGCACAGAGCCGTCGCCTCCGTCGTGCCGAAGCTCCGCCTCACCGACCTCGGCGGCGCCGTGGAGCAGCTCAGGGTGGTCAAGGACGAGGAGGAGATCTCCTGCATCCGCATCGGCGCCGAGATCGCCGACCAGGCCCTCGGCGAGCTGCTGGAGTCCATCCTGGTCGGCCGCACCGAACGGCACCTCGCGCTGGAGCTGGAGCGGCGCCTGGTCGACCACGGCGCCGACGGCCCGGCGTTCCCCACCTCCGTGGCGACGGGACCGCACGCCGGCCGCCGTGGCCACCGGCCCACGGACCGGCGCGTGGAGGAGGGGGACTTCCTCTCCGTCTGCCTCGGTGCCGCCTACCGCGGCTACCGCTGCGAGATCGGCCGCACCTTCGTCATCGGCACCTCGCCCGCCGACTGGCAGATCGAGCTGTACGACCTCGTCTTCGCCGCTCAGCGCGCCGGACGGGAGTTCCTCGCACCCGGCGCCGCCTACCGTGACGTGGACCGCGCGGCACGGCAGGTGCTGGACACCGCGGGCTATGCGGAGGCGCTGCCACCGCTGATCGGACACGGTGTCGGACTCGAAATCGACGAGGACCCGCAGTTGGCGCCCGCGGCCATGGGTAAACTGGACGCTTGCGTGCCGGTCACCGTCGAACCGGGGGTCCACCTCCCGGGCCGGGGCGGTGTCCGGATCGATGACACGCTCGTCGTACGCCCCGAGGCGGACGGCGGACCCGAGCTACTCACCATCACGACCAAGGAGCTGCTCGCGCTGTAGGAGTGCGTGCCCCCGGGGTCGTCCACGTCAGTCCAGGAGATTCCGCAACCGTGGCTTCCACGAACGACCTCAAGAACGGATTGGTGCTCAAGCTCGAAGGCGGCCAGCTCTGGTCCGTCGTCGAGTTCCAGCACGTCAAGCCTGGCAAGGGCCCGGCCTTCGTGCGCACCAAGCTGAAGAACGTGCTCTCCGGCAAGGTGGTCGACAAGACCTTCAACGCCGGTGTCAAGGTCGAGACGGCCACTGTCGACAAGCGCGACATGCAGTTCTCGTACATGGACGGCGAGTACTTCGTCTTCATGGACATGGAGACCTACGACCAGCTGATGGTCGACCGCAAGGCCGTCGGCGACGCCGCCAACTTCCTCATCGAGGGCTTCACGGCCACAGTGGCCCAGCACGAGGGCGAGGTGCTCTTCGTCGAGCTGCCGGCCGCCGTCGAGCTGGTCGTCCAGGAGACCGAGCCGGGCGTCCAGGGCGACCGGTCCACCGGTGGCACCAAGCCCGCCACCCTCGAGACCGGCCACCAGATCCAGGTCCCGCTCTTCATCACCACCGGTGAGAAGATCAAGGTCGACACCCGCACCAGCGACTACCTCGGCCGGGTGAACAGCTAACCGTGGCTGCCCGCAACACGGCCCGCAAGCGCGCTTTCCAGATCCTCTTCGAGGGCGACCAGCGCGGCGCCGACGTCCTGACCGTCCTCGCGGACTGGGTCCGGCTCTCCCATGGCGACACCCGGCAGCCCCCGGTCAGCGAGTACACGATGCAGCTGGTCGAGGGCTACGCGGAGCACGCGTCGCGGATCGACGAGCTGATCGCCCAGTACGCGGTGAGCTGGACGCTGGACCGCATGCCGGTCGTCGACCGCAACATCCTGCGGCTGGGCGCGTACGAGCTGATCTGGGTCGACGAGACCCCGGACGCCGTCGTCCTGGACGAGATGGTGCAGCTGGCGAAGGAGTTCTCGACCGAGGAGTCGCCCTCGTTCGTCAACGGCCTGCTGGGCCGGCTGAAGGAGCTCAAGCCGACGCTGCGGCGGGGCTAGCCGCCGAAGAGGGGCGCCGTGGGACTGCGGTGGTACGGCGGCTGCGGGTCGTCCGTGGCCGGCCGCGCAGTTCCCCGCGCCCCTTCGGCGTTCCCGCGTGCCTGCGCCGAGAGGCGGGCCGGAACCCGTCGCGGAAAGCCGCCGGGGTGGCCGGGGCGATGTTCGTGACCACGGCGTCGAGGAGATCCATCACCTCGGCGGCGAGGATC
>NZ_JBEZBT010000052.1:54578-58172 GCF_040647235.1 Streptomyces sp. NPDC042638 | reverse complement strand
CTGCAAGGTGACGGCCGGCGGCTCCTCCTCGGCGAGGTAGAACACGTAGCGGAAGGGGGCAGTGGCTACGGCGCCCCGGCCGCCCCCCGCCCCGCGAGCCCCCAGCCGGCCCCGCAGGCGCCCGCCGCCCCCCAGGGCAGCACCCCGGCCGGGCCCGCCCAGGCCTCCCGGCCCGCCGCCGCCCCCGAGCCGCAGCCGGTCGCGCCCGAGGACGACACCCCTGAGGACGACGACCCGGATCTGGACGAGTCGGCCCTGTCCGGTCACGAGCTGATCGTGCGCGAGCTCGGAGCGACGGTGATGGAGGAGTTCTCCAACGAGTAGCCGACGCGGACTGCGCCCGGCGCCCCCGGTGTGAGCACACCCGGGGCAGCGGGATGGCTGCGGCTGCGGCCGGTGCGTCGGGGTGACTGTCCCCGAGGCAGTCACCGGGGGGCATCGGGGCGACCGCGTCCCGGCTCCTTTGGAGGAAAGCCCGAACAGGCCGGGCCCCGGTCTTCGGCGACGTTGCCATAGGCTGACCCCCGTGAAGGTCCTCGTCATCGGCAGCGGCGCCCGCGAACACGCCCTGTGCCGCTCCCTGTCCCTCGACCCCGACGTCACCGCGCTGCACTGCGCTCCCGGCAACGCCGGCATCGCCGAGGTCGCCGAGCTGCACCAGGTCGACGCGCTCGACGGTGCCGCGGTGGTCGAACTGGCCACCCGCCTCGGTGCCGAACTGGTCGTCGTCGGCCCGGAGGCGCCGCTGGTCGCCGGTGTGGCCGACGCCGTCCGCGCGGCGGGCATCCCGGTGTTCGGCCCCTCCGGGGAGGCCGCGCAGCTGGAGGGGTCCAAGGCCTTCGCCAAGGACGTCATGGCGGCGGCCGCGGTGCCGACCGCCCGTTCCTACGTCTGCACCACCGCCGAGGAGGTCACGGCGGCCCTCGACGCCTTCGGCGCCCCCTACGTCGTCAAGGACGACGGTCTGGCCGCGGGCAAGGGCGTCGTCGTCACCTCCGACATCGAGACCGCCAAGGCGCACGCCGCCGGATGCGAGCGCGTGGTGATCGAGGAGTTCCTCGACGGCCCCGAGGTGTCCCTGTTCGCCGTGACGGACGGCGACACCGTCGTCCCGCTCCAGCCCGCCCAGGACTTCAAGCGCGCCCTGGACGGCGACGAGGGCCCGAACACCGGCGGCATGGGCGCGTACTCGCCGCTGCCGTGGGCCGACCCGAAGCTGGTCGACGAGGTGCTGCAGACCGTGCTCCAGCCGACGGTGGACGAGATGCGCCGCCGGGGCACCCCCTTCTCCGGGCTGCTCTACGCTGGCCTCGCCATCACCTCGCGCGGGATGCGGGTCATCGAGTTCAACGCCCGTTTCGGCGACCCGGAGACCCAGGTCGTACTGGCCCGGCTGAAGACGCCGCTGGCCGGTCTTCTGATGGCCGCGGCCACCGGCAACCTCGCCGACCTGCCGCCGCTGCGCTGGAGCGAGGACGCGGCCGTCACCGTCGTCGTCGCCTCGCACAACTACCCCGGCACCCCGCGCACCGGCGACCCGATCACCGGCCTGGACGCGGTGGCCGCCGAGGACGCCCCGCACGCATACGTGCTGCACGCCGGCACCAGGCGGGACGGCGACGCGGTCGTCAGCGCGGGCGGACGCGTGCTGTCCGTGACGGCCACCGGCAAGGACCTGGCCGAGGCGCGCGAGCGGGCGTACCGGGCGGTGGGCCGGGTCGGCCTGGACGGCTCGCAGCACCGCACGGACATCGCGGCGAAGGCCGCCGAGGCGGCGCAGGCCTAGCCGACAGCACAGGCTCGCGTGCCGCTCGCGCGCACCCTCGTACCGCATCAGGCCCCGGACGCAATCCGGGGCCTGATCTTTGCTGTCTGTCACCCAGCTCTGACCAGAGCCATTCCATCGAGTGAGCAATCGCCTATCCGGCTGACGAGCGCCCGGGCCCCAACTAGGGTGCCGCGCAAGCGTTCCGGCACTTGGCCCACCGGCATTGCGATGTCAGTGGCGGGTGCCACAGTGGGGGAGTGAGCAAGTCCAGGGCAGCACGCGATCGGCAGAGAGGGGGCGAGGTCGGCACGTGACCGGAATCGGTGTGGAGGCAGGCGCACAGGCCGCGCGCTCCCGGGCCCTCGCCGTGCTGCGGGTCCGGGGCCGGGCGCTGGCCGTGGCCCTGCTGCCCGCGGGCGCCGAGGTGATTCTGCTGACGGGTGCCTCCACCGGCCATCTCGTCGGCCCGGGCTGGGACACCGCCCGGTGGGTCGTCGGCGTGTTCGCGGTGCTGGTGCTGCTGGCCGCGGCCGGCATCGCCGTGGTCCTGGCCCGGGGCCGCCCCGCCACGACACCCACGGTGCCGATCCCGGAGCAGTCCGCCCCGGACCTGTACCGGATGGTGCGCGACCTCGCCGACCGTCTGGCCGTGCCGGCCCCGTCGGCCATAGCCCTCACCCCGGACTGCGACAGCTGGCTGGAGGACCGGACCCACTCGGCGCACGGTCCGCCCCGGCCTCCGGCGCCCGACGAGATAGCGGGGCCGGGCCGCCGCCGGACACCGATCGCGCCGGTCCTCGTCATCGGCTCCCCGTTCCTGTGGTGGATGCGCGTCGGTGAGCTGCGCGCGGTCCTCGCCCCGGTCATCGCGGGTACGGGCCCTTCGGCCCACCCGGACATAGCCGCCGCCCGCCGCTTCGTCCGCGGGCTGGACGCGGCCGTGGCCGTCGCCTCGGCGCCGGGCCGCTGCCCGTTGACCCGCGGGGGGTGCGCGGTCCTCGGCTGGGTGGCCCGGCTGTTGCTGCGCGGCTGCCAGGAGCATGCGATGCAGATGGAGCGCGGGGTCGCGGCGGCGGCGGCCGAGCGCGCCCAGGCGGTCGACTACGGCCTGCGGATCGTCGCCCAGGAGCAGGTCGGGCTCGCCTACGCCGGCTGGGACCGGCTGCTGACCAGGGTCGCCCTGCCCGCCTGGCGGATAGGCCGCTGGCCGTCCCGGCTGGACGCGGGCGTGGTGGCGGCGCTCACCGAGCTGTCCCGCCGCGACCGGCTGGCCGAGGGCTTCACCTCCCGGCTCGGCGAGCGGCCGGCCTGCGATCTGCTGGAGGAGCCCGGTGCGGTGGACGAGGCCGCCTCGCTGCTCGCCGCCCACCTCTTCCACGGCGGCCCCGCCGAGTCCTGTTCGGGCTGGGCCCCGGTGGACTGGCAGGCGTATCCGGAAGAGGTCGTGGACCGCACCTGGCGTGCCGACGCGGCCCGTCTGCACCGCGTCCTGGACTCCCTCGGCGTCCGCCCCTCCCTCGACCCCGGAGTTCCCGACCCCGGCGGCCCCACCCTGGCCCGCATCCTGGATCACCTCGCGGAGCCGACCGCGACGGGGGCCGACAGGCCCGGCCGCGCCGCCGACGCCGATCCGCGGGACTTGGCCGCCCCGACCGCGGGATCCCCGGCCGCCCGGGCCGACGGCCCACCCCCCATCACCAGGGCCACCCCTCCCACCGCCACCGAGCCCGGCCCTCGTCCACCACAAGCCACCGAGCCCGGCCGGCACCTCCCGCACGACGCCGAGGCCGCCCCCCCACTTCTCCCACGACGCCGAGCCGGGCCTT
>NZ_JBEZBT010000052.1:22227-54478 GCF_040647235.1 Streptomyces sp. NPDC042638 | reverse complement strand
CGTCCGCCGGACGCCGCCGAGCCGGCCGCCGACATCCGGCACGGTGCCGAGCCCGATCCTCACCTTCCGCACGGCGCCGAGCCCGGTCCGTGGCCCCTGGACGCCGCAGAGCCCGCCCTCCACCCGCCGTACGACGACGGGCCCACCGCTCACCTCCCGCACGACACCGAGCCGGGCCTTCGTCCGCCGGACGCCGCCGAGCCGGCCGCCGACATCCGGCACGGTGCCGAGCCCGCCCCTCACCTTCCGCACGGCGCCGAGTCCGGTCCTCGTTCCCTGGACGCCGCCGAGCCCGCCCCTCACCTCCCGCACGGTGCCGAGCCCGCCCTCCACTCCCCGTACGACGACGGGCCCGCCGCCCACTCCCCGTACGACGGCGAGCCCGCAGCCCACTCCCCGTACGTCGACGGGCCCGCAGCCCACTCCCCGTACGTCGACGGGCCCGCAGCCCACCCCCCGTACGTCGACGGGCCCGCAGCCCACCCCCCGTACGTCGACGGGCCCGCCGCCCATCTCCCGCGCGACGACGAACCCGTCCTCCACCCCCCGTACGACGAGGACGACGAGGATGGCGATCGTGCGACCGAGCGCAGTGCCGCGCTGGCCGCCGGGCTGAGTGCCGCGCTGGCGCGGGAGGAGGCCGCCGTGCCGGACGGCGGCAGCGCGGCCCGCTCGGGTCCCGAGAGTCCGCTGTGGGCCGCCCGCGACGGCGTACTGCCGCCCTTCCCGCTGCAACCCCAGCGCACCGCCCGCGAACTGCTCGCCGACCACGTCACGGCGATGGTGTGCTGCGCGGCCGTCGACACCGCCGGGGCGGTCCCCGCGCTGGACTGGCTGGACGGCCCGTCCCTGCTGCTGGGCGGCGAGCGGGCCGCCGACCTGACGCCGAAGGTTCTCAGTCTGATCGAGGAAGGGGACCCGGGCCCGCTGCGCGACTGGCTGGTCGCGTCCGGAATACGCCCTGAGAAGCCCGTGCGGCTGGTGTGACGGCGCCGTAGCGTCTTTTTCGCCGCCGTAACGGAAAGGCGACTTCCACTTCAGGTCAATTCGCAACGACTAGTGACCGAGCCCGTGCGTTATGTGATGTGCTGGGACCGACCACGCACTTGGCAAAGGCATGCGACATACGACAGCACGGCCGAGCACAGCGAGCACGGTGAGCACCACCGAGACAGCCACGGGGGCATGAGGGAGGGGAGCGACCATGGCCTCGGACCACATTCGCCGCTGGGAGTCCGGAGCACTCGCGCACGCCGTCACGGACCCCTTCGGCCAGGGCCCGGTGCCCTGGCTGCGCGGCAGTGAGACGTACTTCGACGACACCGGGCATGTCGTGCCCTGGTACGTCGATCCCGGCCCGCAGCAGTTCACCGGAGGCGGAGGCGGAGGCGGAGGCGGAGGCGGAGGCGGAGGCCGAGGCGGGGGCGGAGGGAAGCGCGTCCCGGCACCGCGAGCGGCCGCCCCCGGCCCCCGCTCGGCGGACGACGTGTACCGCCAGATCAAGGGCTTCACCTCCACCGGCGCGGTCGCGCCAGGCGACGCGATCGACTTCCACGTCACGGTCGACCCGCCGCAGGAGTTCAGCGTCGACATCTACCGCATCGGCCACTACGGCGGTGACGGCGCCGCCAAGATCACCACCAGCCCCCGGCTCTCCGGCATCGTCCAGTCCCCGCCGCTGACCGCCGACCGGACGGTCTCCTGTCACCACTGGTGGCTGTCCTGGCGCCTGCAGGTGCCCTCCTACTGGAACATCGGCGCCTACGTGGCCGTCCTGACCACCGCCGACGGCTACCGCTCCCACGTGCCCTTCACGGTCCGCGACGACCATCCCGCCGACCTGCTCCTGCTGCTGCCCGACATCACCTGGCAGGCGTACAACCTCTACCCGGAGGACGGGCACACCGGTGCCAGCCTCTACCACGCCTGGGACGAGCGGGGGCGGCTGCTCGGCGAGGCCGACGCGGCGACCACGGTCTCCTTCGACCGGCCGTACGCGGGCGCGGGCCTGCCCCTGCACGTCGGCCACGCCTACGACTTCATCCGCTGGGCCGAGCGCTACGGCTACGACCTCGCCTACGCCGACGCCCGCGACCTGCACGCCGGCCGCGTCGACCCCGCCCGCTACCGGGGCCTGGTCTTTCCCGGGCACGACGAGTACTGGTCGGTGCCGATGCGCCGGGCCGTCGAGGACGCCCGCGACCGTGGCACCTCGCTGGTCTTCCTGTCCGCCAACACCATGTACTGGCAGGTGGAGCTGGGGCCGTCCCCGTCCGGTGTCCCGGACCGGCTGCTGACCTGCCGCAAGCGCAAGGGACCGGGCCGGCCGGTGCTCTGGCGGGAGATCGACCGGCCCGAGCAGCAGCTGGTCGGCATCCAGTACGCGGGCCGGGTGCCCGAGCCGCACCCGCTGATCGTCCGCAACGGCGGCCACTGGCTGTGGGAGGCGACCGGCGCGCACGAGGGCGACGAGATCGCGGGCCTGGTCGCCGGTGAGGCGGACCGGTACTTCCCGCGCACCCCACTGCCCGAGCACGACGAGCGCATCCTGCTCGCCCACTCGCCCTACACCGACAACGACGGCGTCCTGCGCCACCAGGAGACCTCCCTCTACCGCGCCCCCTCCGGCGCCTGGGTGTTCGCCTCCGGCACGTTCGCCTGGTCCCCGTCCCTGGACCGCCCCGGCCATGTCGACTCCCGCATCCAGCGGGCCACGGCGAACCTGCTGGACCGCATCTGCAAACGGGACTGACCCCCTGGCCGCACCGCGATCACCCGCATACGGGAGAATCGAGGCACTTGGACAGAGCCACGGGGAGGAACCGTGTCCGGATTCGTAGAAAAGCCCGAGCCGATCGAGGTTCCGGGCCTGGTGCACCTGCACACCGGCAAGGTGCGCGACCTGTACCGGAACGAGGCGGGCGACCTCGTGATGGTCGCCAGCGACCGCATCTCCGCCTACGACTGGGTGCTGCCCACCGAGATCCCCGACAAGGGCCGCGTTCTCACCCAGCTCTCCCTGTGGTGGTTCGACCAGCTGCGTGACCTCGCCCCCAACCACGTCATCGGCACCGAGCTGCCCGAAGGCGCCCCGGCCGACTGGGCGGGCCGCACGCTGGTCTGCAAGTCCCTGAAGATGGTCCCGGTGGAGTGCGTGGCCCGTGGCTACCTCACCGGCTCGGGCCTGCTGGAGTACCAGGAGTCCCGGACCGTCTGCGGCCTCGCCCTCCCCGAAGGTCTCGTCGACGGCTCCGAACTCCCCGGCCCCATCTTCACCCCGGCAGCCAAGGCCGAGGTCGGCGAGCACGACGAGAACGTCTCCTACGAGGAGGTGGCCCGCCAGGTCGGCGCGGAGACCGCCGCCCAGCTGCGCCAGGCCACGCTCGCGGTCTACTCGCGCGCCCGGGACATCGCCCGGGACCGGGGGATCATCCTGGCCGACACCAAGTTCGAGTTCGGCTTCGAGGGCGACACCCTCGTCCTCGCCGACGAGGTCCTCACCCCGGACTCCTCCCGCTTCTGGCCGGCCGACCAGTGGCAGCCGGGCCGCGCCCAGCCGTCGTACGACAAGCAGTTCGTCCGGGACTGGCTCACCTCGCCGGAGTCCGGCTGGGACCGCAAGAGCGAGCAGCCCCCGCCGCCACTGCCGGAGCGGGTCGTGGAGGCGACCCGGGCGAAGTACGTGGAGGCGTACGAGCACCTGACGGGCACCAGCTGGGCCTAGGTCCTGTCTGACAATTCCCGGACAGGCGCCAGCCGTCGGGAGAGCCCCCGGCGGATGCCGGGGGCTGACGCGAAAAGGTCGCACGCGAGAAGGACGTACACGAGAAGGACGTACGCGAGAAGCCCCCGGCCGGGGGCCGGGGGCTTCTCCATGGAGCGGACGACGAGGCTCGAACTCGCGACCTCAACCTTGGCAAGGTTGCGCTCTACCAACTGAGCTACGTCCGCACTGCGCCGTGGCGCGAGAGCAACTATACCCAACCTCGCTCGCGTGCGAGACGCACTGCCGCATGGCGGTTCTCGGCGCCGAGCTTCGTGACGGCCGAGGAGAGGTAGTTCCGCACGGTCCCGGGTGACAGCGCGGCCCGCTCGGCGATCTCCGCGACCGGTGCGCCGTCGGCGGCCAGCTCCAGCACCTCGGCCTCGCGCGCGGTCAGCGGCGAGTCACCGGCGGAGATCGCGTCGGCGGCCAACTCGGGGTCGACGTAGCGGTTTCCGGCGTGCACGGTCCGGATGATCTCGGCCAGCCGCCGGGCGCTGACGGTCTTCGGGACGAACCCGCGCACACCGGCCGCGAGCGCCCGTTTCAGATGTCCGGGGCGCCCGTGACCGGTGACGATCAGCACCTGGCAGCCGGGCAGTTCGGTGCGCAGGGATGTGGCGACCCTCACACCGTCGGCACCCGGCATCTGGAGGTCCAGGACGGCCACGTCGGGTTCGTGCGCCCGTGCCATCGCCAGTGCCTCGGGCCCGGTCGCCGCCTCCGCGACGACCAGCAGATCGTCCTCCAGGGAGAGCAGCGCGGCCAGCGCACCCCGGATCAGATGCTCGTCGTCGGCGAGCAACAGCCGTACCGGGGCGCTCACGAGGTGACTCCTTCCACAGTCGCCAGGGGTACTTCCGCCACCAGCCGGAACCGGTCCCGGCCGCCGCCGACGATCCCCGTCTCCAGGCTCCCGCCCACGGCGGCGAGCCGCTCCCGGAGTCCGGCGAGTCCGGAGCCGCCGCCCCCGCGCGGTGCCGTCGCACCGTCGTTCTCCACTGTCAGCACCACCTGCCCCTCGCGCACCGTGAGCCCCACCTCGCACCGGGCCGCGTCACCGTGCCGCAGAACGTTGGTGGCGGCCTCGCGCACCACCCAGCCGAGCGCGGACTGCACCGCGGCGGGCAGAGCGGAGGGTTCGGCCCGGACCTCGCACGCGATGCCCGCCGCCGCCAGCACCCCTTGCGCACCGGCGAGTTCGGCGCTCAGGTCGGCTTCCCGGTAGCCGCGTACGACGGCCCGTACCTCCCGCTGGGACTCCTGTGCGATGCGCTGCACCTCGATCATCTGCTCCACGGCCTCCGCCCGCCCGCGCCGGGCCAGTTGGACGGCCAGCTCGCTCTTGAGGGAGATCACCGACAGGTTCCGGCCCAGCACGTCGTGCAGGTCCCGCCCGAACCGCAGTCGTTCCTCGGCGACGGCGAGCCGGGCCCGGTCCTCCCGGGCCTCGTCCAGCTCGTACACGCAGTTGAGCAGCCAGACGGAGAAGACGCAGGTGAGGGCGATGAAGCCGGCGCCCAGGAACACCAGGAGCCCGGTGACCAGCGCGAGGGGCCAGTGCGCGCCGAACGGCAGGGCCACCAGGCCGGCACCGCAGGCGAAGCCCGCGACGATGGCGAAGGCGCGCCGCCGGGAGGTGACACCGAGCGCCTGCATGCCGCCGCCCCAGGACAGCAGGCCGCCGTAGACCGTGCCGAGGGCGGTCCCGGAGTCCTCGCCGACGGCGCCGTACCGGTGCACCGCCAGGGCGCCCGCCGCCAGCAGGAACGAGAGGGCACCCAGCGCTCCCATCGCCCGCACCGGCCGGGGGCGCCGGCCGCGCGTCCAGTCCAGGGCCCGCGAGGCGGTCGCCGCCATCACCACACTGTGCCCGGCGACCAGGGCGACCAGCCAGCCCGCGAGTCGCGGTGGCACGTGCCCGACCGCGGGCAGTCCCACTGCGAAGATCTCCATCACGACGAAGAAGTGGAACGACCAGCGCGTGTACGTCTCGACCTTCGCCGGTGTGCTCTTGCGCCGCCACCAGCCGAGCGGCCCGGTCATTCCCATGGCTCCCGTCACTTCTCGTGGTCAGCGTCGCGGCTCCCAGCGGAACCGCCGCCGTACAGCAAACACCGCCAGGAGGATCCAGGCCACCGCGGTCGCGAGAGTGGTGAGCGTCTCGCCGGCGCTCAACTGGCCGGTCCAGCCGCCGCGGAAGAGCCGGACCGCCGGGGACAGCGGGAGCAGTCGGCAGACGGCGGCCAGCCGGCCGGGCATGACCTCGGTGGGGAACGCGATCCCGGAGCCGGCCATCGACACGAAGATGAGCGGCAGCGTGGTGATCTGGCCGCTCTCCACGCTGCGGGTGAAGGACGCGGTGAGCGCGGCGAGCGCGGCACTGACCAGGAAGCCGGCCACCAGGCCGGGCAGGATCAGGTACGGCGCCCT
Organism: Streptomyces sp. NPDC042638; assembly: GCF_040647235.1. Taxonomy (NCBI): domain Bacteria; kingdom Bacillati; phylum Actinomycetota; class Actinomycetes; order Kitasatosporales; family Streptomycetaceae; genus Streptomyces; species Streptomyces sp. NPDC042638. Next base: position 48,282 of record NZ_JBEZBT010000052.1, on the reverse strand, counting down.
GGGCGCGCCGGTGTGCAGCAGTGCCGCGCATCCCGCGCACAGCAGCAGCGTCTGGGCCAGGCCGATGCCGACGGCGGGCAGGGCGGTGCCGGTGAGGATCTCTGTGTCGGACAGCTCGCCGGTGCGCAGCCGCTTGAGGACGAGCTCCTCGCGGCGGGCGACGTAGGCGTTGGCCAGGGCGGAGTAGACGGCGAAGAGGAAGGAGAAGCCGACCGCGGAGGTCAGCAGGGTGGTGCCGACGGTCAGTCCCCGCTCGGCCAGGTCGAACCGGTCGAAGGCCGGCCGCACGCTGAGCGGCAGCAGGAGCGGCACGGACAGCGCGGTGAACACGACACCGCGGTTGCGGCCGAGGAGGGCGAGTTCGGCGCGTCCCAGCGCGCGCAGCCGCTGCAGGGAGCCCGGGGCGGTTCCGGGGAGCGAGATGCTCATGCCGCCACCCCCTGCTCCCGTGCGATCGCGAGGAACGCCTCCTCCAGCGAGGCCGAGCGGACGTCCAGTCCGCGCAGTTCGACACCGGCCCGGTCGGCCCAGGCCAGTATTCCGGTGGCGGTGCGCTGGAGTTGGGCCGTGCGCAGCCGTACGACCCGTCCGTCGCTCTCGTGCCCGCAGACGCCGAGGCCGGCGAGGGGTGGCAGATCGCCGAGGAAGTAGCCGTCGGGTAGTTCGAAGGACATCCGGGAGGGGCGGCCGGCGGTGACCTCGGCCGCGGTCCCGGAGACCGCGATCCGGCCGTCGTGCAGGATGGCGAGCCGGTCGGCGAGACCCTCGGCCTCCTCCAGGTAGTGCGTGGTGAGCAGCACGGTGGTGCCGGCGGTACGCAGCTCGCGCACCAGCGCCCAGGTGTCCCGGCGGCCCTCCGCGTCGAGCCCGGTCGTCGGCTCGTCGAGGAACAGCACCTCGGGATCGCCGAGCAGCGCCAGCGCCAGGTCGAGGCGCCGCCGTTCTCCGCCGGACAGCTGTTTGACCCGCACCCGGTGCTTGTCCGCGAGCCCCACCAGCTCCAGCACCTCGGCTTCGGGCCGGGCCCCGCTGGTGCACCCGGCCCACATCCGGGCGGTCTCCATGACGCTCAGTTCGGCGGGGAAGCCGCCTTCCTGGAGCATGACGCCGGTGCGGGGCCGTACGGCGGCCCGCTCGCGGTGGGGATCGTGGCCGAGCACCCGGACCCGGCCGCCGGACGGCGCCGCGAGCCCCTCCAGCAGTTCCACCGTCGACGTCTTTCCGGCGCCGTTGGTGCCCAGCAGGGCGAAGATCTCCCCGCGTGCCACGGAGAAGGTGATTCCGCGTACGGCCTCGAACCCGCCCCCGTAGACGCGTCTGAGGTCGGTGACCTCGATCACGCGCTCGTGTCCGTCGATGTCCATGGCACCAGCGTCCCGGCGGTGCGTCCCGGTCGGCAGTGCGCGGTGTCATCACTGGCCATGACAAATGTCAGCCCGGCTCCGGACAATGAAGAAGACCCCGGTCCAGTGGACCGGGGTCTCATTCCCGAGCGGACGACGAGGCTCGAACTCGCGACCTCAACCTTGGCAAGGTTGCGCTCTACCAACTGAGCTACGTCCGCAATGCTCCCGATCGGCTCCCACCGACCGGTGCGGGCACCAGCCTACCCGATCCACAACAGTGGTCGTGACGGCGATGCAGAGCGGGTGACAGGAATCGCACACTGCGCCTTCCCCCTGGAAGGGGGATGTTCTACTACTGAACTACACCCGCACGCTCCTCGGGATCCGGCCTTTCGGCCTCGCCCCTCGGCGTGTCCCAGACATTAGCTGATCAGCAGGGGGGTAGCGCAAGTCGGCGCCGCTTCAGGTCCTGTATGTCCCAAGTGCACGTCCCTCAGGGCCCGCTGACGGACCCTGAGGGATCGCCCCTTCGCGGGCTCACTGGGCGGCGCTGAACGCCTCGTAGACCTTCTTCGGGATGCGTCCGCGCGCGGGGACGTCCATCTTGTTGGCCTGGGCCCAGGCGCGGACGGCCGCCGGGTCGGGGGCGACCTCCGTCTGCCGGAACGCCTTGCCGGACCGCGACCGCTTGCGGCCGGCCTCGACGTAGGGCTCGAGCACCTTGCGGAGTTTCTCGGCGTTGGTTTCGTTCAGGTCGATCTCGTACGACTTGCCGTCGAGTCCGAAGGCGATCGTCTCCGCCGCTTCCGAGCCGTCGATGTCGTCAAAGAGAGTGACCACGACCTTTTGCGCCACGAATATCGGTCCCTTCGTGCGGCACGTCGTTACAGCTCAACGCCGACGACGTGCCGAGTATCGGCTATTGCCAATTCATTTGTACAGTGCCCGGCAAAGGAAAGTGAAGCCCGACTAAATCCGTCCGCGTGTCCGGGCGCAATAGGGGCCAGGGGCGGACTGTGGGAACTTTCCCAGAACTTTTCACGGGTGCACGGCTTCGACACCCGATCGTGATGCGCCTCACGTAGTTTCCTCCAACTCTACCCGCGTAGAAATTTTGTGCGGGTAGTCTGAAGGAACCTGCTCAGCACCACACATCGGGAGTGCCAGTGGCACGCGTCGTAGTCGACGTCATGCTCAAGCCGGAGATCCTCGACCCCCAGGGCCAGGCGGTCCAGCGTGCGCTGCCGCGCCTGGGATTCGAAGGGATCTCGGACGTACGTCAGGGAAAGCGTTTCGAACTGGAAGTTGACGGGCCGGTTGACGAGGCCGCGCTCGCCCGGATCCGCGATCTGGCGGAATCCTTCCTCGCCAACACCGTGATCGAGGACTTCACCGTCCGCGTCGATGAAGTCGCGGAGGCGGTGAAGTGACCGCTCGTATTGGCGTCGTCACTTTCCCGGGCAGCCTGGACGACCGGGACACCCAGCGCGCGATCCGCCTCGCGGGCGCCGAGCCGGTCGCCCTGTGGCACAAGGACAAGGACCTCAAGCAGGTCGACGCGGTGGTCCTGTGCGGCGGATTCTCCTACGGCGACTATCTGCGGGCCGGCGCCATCGCCCGTTTCTCGCCGGTGATGGAGCCCCTGATCGAGCAGGCGAAGGCCGGACTGCCGGTCCTCGGTATCTGCAACGGCTTCCAGATCCTCACGGAGGCCCACCTCCTTCCGGGCGCCATGCTCGGCAACGACCACCTCCACTTCATCTGCCGCGACCAGAAGCTGCGGGTGGAGAACGCGGAGACGTCCTGGACCAGCGACTACCGCGCCGGCCAGGAGATCCACATCCCGCTGAAGAACATGGACGGCCGGTACGTCGCCGACGACCGCACGCTCGCCGAGCTGGAGGCGGAGGGCCGGGTCGCCTTCCGCTACCTGGACGTCAACCCCAACGGCTCGCTGAACGACATCGCCGGCATCACCAACGCGGCCGGGAACGTCGTCGGCCTCATGCCGCACCCCGAGCACGCCGTCGAGCCGCTGATCGGCACCGGCCGTACCGACGGCCTCCCGTTCTTCACCTCGATCCTCAAGAAGCTGGTCAACGCATGAGCCGGACGCCTCTGGACACGGTCGAGCACGCGGCCGCTACCCCCGACGTCGAGCTGCCCTGGGCCGAACTCGGCCTGAAGAAGGACGAGTACGAGCGGGTGGTGGAGATCCTCGGCCGCCGCCCCACCGGCGCCGAACTCGCCATGTACTCGGTCATGTGGTCCGAGCACTGCTCGTACAAGTCCTCCAAGGTCCACCTGCGCCAGTTCGGCGAGAAGGCGCCCGAGAGCGACGCCATGCTCGTCGGCATCGGCGAGAACGCCGGCGTCGTCGACGTCGGCCAGGGCTACGCGGTCACCTTCAAGGTCGAGTCGCACAACCACCCGTCGTACGTCGAGCCCTACCAGGGCGCGGCCACGGGTGTCGGCGGCATCGTCCGCGACATCATCGCGATGGGCGCCCGCCCGGTGGCCGTCGTGGACCCGCTGCGCTTCGGCGCCGCCGACCACCCCGACACCAAGCGCGTCCTGCCGGGCGTGGTCGCGGGCATCGGCGGCTACGGCAACTGCCTGGGCCTGCCCAACATCGGCGGCGAGGTCGTCTTCGACGCCTGCTACCAGGGCAACCCGCTGGTCAACGCCGGTGCCATCGGCGTGATGCGGCACGAGGACATCCACCTGGCCAAGGCCTCCGGCGCGGGCAACAAGGTCATCCTGTACGGCGCCCGGACCGGCGGCGACGGCATCGGCGGCGCCTCGATCCTGGCCTCCGAGACCTTCGACGACGCCAAGCCCTCCAAGCGTCCGGCCGTCCAGGTCGGCGACCCCTTCCAGGAGAAGCTGCTCATCGAGTGCACCCTGGAGGCCTTCAAGGAGAAGCTGGTCGTCGGCATCCAGGACCTCGGTGCCGCCGGCCTCTCGTGCGCCACCTCCGAGCTGGCCTCCAACGGCTCCGGCGGCATGCGCGTCACCCTGGACGACGTTCCGCTGCGCGACTCGACGCTCTCTCCTGAGGAGATCCTCATGAGCGAGTCGCAGGAGCGCATGTGCGCGGTCGTGGAGCCGGAGAAGGTCGGCCGCTTCCTGGAGATCTGCGAGAAGTGGGACGTCATCGCCACCGTCATCGGTGAGGTGACCGACGGCGACCGGCTGGAGATCTTCTGGCACGGAGAGAAGATCGTCGACGTCAACCCGCGCACGGTCGCGCACGAGGGCCCGGTCTACGAGCGCCCGTACGCCCGCCCCGCGTGGCAGGACGCCCTCCAGGCGGACGACGCGAACAAGCTGCCCCGCCCGGAGACGGGAGAGGAGCTGAGGGACCAGGTCCTGAAGCTGGTGGCCTCGCCGAACCAGGCGTCCAAGAAGTGGATCACGTCCCAGTACGACCACTTCGTGCAGGGCAACACCGTCCTCGCCCAGCCGGAGGACTCCGGCATGATCCGCGTGGACGAGGAGACCGGCCTCGGCGTCGCCATCGCCACGGACGGCAACGGCCGCTACGCCAAGCTCGACCCCTACACGGGCGCCCAGCTGGCCCTGGCCGAGGCGTACCGCAACGTCGCCACGACCGGCGCCAAGCCGCTGGCCGTCTCCGACTGCCTGAACTTCGGCTCGCCCGAGGACCCGGCGGTGATGTGGCAGTTCGCCGAGGCGGTGCGCGGTCTCGCCGACGGCTGTCTGCGCCTGGGCACCCCGGTGACCGGCGGCAACGTCTCGCTCTACAACCAGACCGGCGAGGCCGCCATCCACCCCACCCCGGTGGTGGCCGTGCTCGGTGTCATCGACGACGTCGCCCGCCGCACCCCGGTCGCCTTCCAGGAGGAGGGCCAGCTGCTCTACCTCCTCGGCGACACCCGTGAGGAGTTCGGCGGCTCGGCCTGGTCCCAGGTGATCCACGACCACCTGGGCGGACTGCCCCCGGCCGTGGACCTGGACCGGGAGCGCCTGCTGGCCGAGATCCTGATCTCCGCCTCCCGCGACGGCATGATCGACTCCGCGCACGACCTGTCCGACGGCGGTCTGGTCCAGGCCGTGGTCGAGTCCGCGCTGCTCGGCGGCAAGGGCGCGCGCCTGGTCGTGCCCGACGGTCTGGACGCCTTCACCTTCCTGTTCTCCGAGTCGGCCGGCCGCGCCGTCGTCGCCGTGCCGCGCTCGGAGGAACTCCGGTTCAACGACATGTGCGGTGCGCGCGGCCTGCCGGCCACCCGCATCGGTGTCGTCGACGGTGACGCCGTCGAGGTCCAGGGCGAGTTCTCCCTGACCCTCGCCGAACTGCGCGAGGCCCACGAGGGCACGATCCCGGCCCTGCTCGCGTAAACGGCCGTACGACGGCGAGGGCCCGCCCGTGGCAACGGGCGGGCCCTCGCCGCGGGAAGGCGCCGGTGCGACACCGCCGGGCAAGCCGGGGCCCGGCACGCCGCCGACGGCCGTCGGCATGCGTTCGGCCCGGTCGGAAAAGGGACTGAGGAGCCACGTGGTCAGGGCATAGGCTCATCGCCATGCCACCGGACAGGAAGCGCGCCCGCAGCTACGACCCCGCCAGGACCCGAGCCGCGGTCCTCGCCCAGCTCGCCCATGTGCGGGAGGCCGCCCGCGGCCTGGCCCCGGAGCAACTCGCCCTGCCCACCCGGCTCGGTGAGTGGACCGTACGGGACCTGGTCGCGCACATCGGCATGGCGGTCACCGCCGTGCACCGCGCCCTCGACCGGCCGGCCCCGCCCAAGCAGGACGTGACGGTCGTGCGGTGGCCCTTCGCCACCGCCGCGAACGCCTCCGCCATCGCCGACTTCACCCGCGACGTCGCCGCGGACCACCCGGACCTCGACGCCTACCTCACGGACGTCGACTCCTCGCTGCGCGCCCTGCTCGCCGAGCACCCCGGCCAGCGCCTGCTGGAGACCAACGCGGGCGCCCTGCCCCTGGACGACTACCTGGTCACCCGCACCGTCGAACTCGTCGTCCACACCGACGACCTGAACGCCGCCGTCCCGGGCCTGGAGGTGCCCTACGACCGGCAGGCCCTGGCCACCGCCACCCGGCTGCTCGCCGACGCCCTGGCCGTGAAGGCCCCCGGCGGCTCCACCGAGGTCCGGGTGCCGCCGTACGCCGTCGTGCAGTGCGTCGAGGGGCCCCGGCACACCCGCGGCACCCCGCCGAACGTCGTGGAGACCGACCCGCTGACCTGGATCCGGCTCGCGACCGGCCGCGTGAGCTGGAAGGAGGCCGTCGCCGACGCGAAGGTCAGCGCGAGCGGGGAGCGGGCGGACATCGAGGGACTCCTGCCGGTCATGGCCTAGGGCCTGTCCGACGGAACCGGTCGGCCAGGGTCTCGCGGAACCGGTCGTGCCGCGCGGCCGTCCAATCGCCATGAACCACTACAAGCAGCGCATGACCCTGGCGGCGGCCACCGTGCTGCTCCCGCTCATGGTGGCCTGCGGCAGCGCGAAGGGGGACAGTGGTGCCGTGAGCGTCGAGCAGCCCCTGACCGGAGTCGACTGGCGGGTCGACAGCCTCACCGTCGGCGGGACGACCCGGCACGCCCCCGCCGCCGCCCGCCTCCGCATCGACGACGGCAAGGCGGCCGGCAACCTGGGGTGCAACCAATTCAGCGCCCGGGCCACCGTGGACGGCGACCGGATCACCATCGGGAACCTGCGCACCACCCGCATGGCCTGCGACAAGGCCCGGATGGACTTCGAACGGGCCCTCGCCCGCGCCCTGACCACCGGCACGCTCGTCGCCAAGACCGACGCCGCGAAGCTGACGCTCACCGACGGCGACGGCGACCGCGTCCATCTCAGCCGCGCCCCCTCCGAATGATGTGCGACGCCTCACTCACGTATCCGGCAAAGGCCCCCGCGCCCCGGCCCCACCGGCCGCCCGGATCGTCCCGCGGTCACCGCCGTAGCCGCCTTGACCAGCGCAAACGTAGAAACCCCCAAGGTGATCGACACCGCTCGGCCGGTCAGGGGCGCGCATCCCCAATTCGGACCAGTGGTCGACCTCGCCTACACTCGGTGGTGTGCCACGTGGTGACGGTCGACTCAATCACGATCTGCTTCCCGGCGAAAAGGGCCCCCAGGACGCTTGCGGCGTCTTCGGCGTCTGGGCTCCGGGCGAAGAGGTCGCAAAGCTCACGTACTTCGGGCTCTACGCCCTCCAGCACCGGGGCCAGGAATCCGCGGGAATCGCGGTAAGCAACGGCTCCCAGATCCTCGTCTTCAAGGACATGGGCCTGGTATCCCAGGTCTTCGACGAAACTTCTCTCGGCTCTCTCCAGGGCCATATCGCGGTCGGACACGCCCGCTACTCGACCACCGGGGCCTCCGTGTGGGAGAACGCCCAGCCGACGTTCCGCGCCACCGCGCACGGTTCGATCGCGCTCGGCCACAACGGCAACCTGGTCAACACGGCGCAGCTCGCCGAGATGGTCGCCGCCCTGCCGAACGACAACAACAGCCGCTCCACCCGGGTCGCGGCCACCAACGACACCGACCTGCTGACGGCCCTGCTGGCCGCCCAGGTCGACGAGGACGGCAAGCCGCTGACCATCGAGGAGGCCGCGCACGCGGTCCTCCCGAAGGTGAAGGGCGCCTTCTCCCTGGTCTTCATGGACGAGGGAACCCTCTACGCCGCCCGTGACCCGCAGGGCATCCGCCCGCTGGTCCTCGGCCGCCTGGAGCGCGGCTGGGTCGTCGCTTCGGAGTCCGCCGCCCTCGACATCTGCGGCGCGAGCTACGTGCGCGAGATCGAGCCGGGCGAGTTCGTCGCCATCGACGAGAACGGTCTGCGCAGCTCGCGATTCGCAGAAGCGAAGCCCAAGGGCTGTGTCTTCGAGTACGTGTACCTGGCCCGCCCGGACACCGACATCGCCGGCCGGAATGTGTACCTCTCCCGCGTGGAGATGGGCCGGCGCCTGGCCAAGGAGGCCCCGGCCGAGGCCGACCTGGTCATAGCGACCCCGGAATCCGGCACTCCGGCCGCCATCGGCTACGCGGAGGCGTCCGGCATCCCCTTCGGCGCGGGACTGGTCAAGAACGCCTATGTCGGCCGGACCTTCATCCAGCCGTCGCAGACCATCCGCCAGCTGGGCATCCGCCTGAAGCTGAACCCGCTGAAGGAAGTCATCAAGGGCAAGCGCCTGGTCGTCGTCGACGACTCGATCGTGCGGGGCAACACTCAGCGGGCCCTGGTCCGCATGCTCCGCGAGGCCGGCGCCGCCGAGGTCCACATCCGGATCTCCTCCCCGCCCGTGAAGTGGCCCTGCTTCTTCGGCATCGACTTCGCCACCCGCGCGGAGCTGATCGCCAACGGCATGACCATCGAGGAGATCGGCACCAGCCTCGGTGCCGACTCCCTCGCCTACATCTCCATCGACGGCATGATCGAGGCGACCACGATCGCCAAGCCGAACCTGTGCCGCGCCTGCTTCGACGGCGAGTACCCGATGGAGCTGCCGGACCCGGAGCTGCTCGGAAAGCAGCTGCTGGAGACCGAACTGGCCGCCGGGCCCGCGGCCACGGCCGCCGCCGACGCGATCCGTCGCCCGTAAGCCCGCTTTTTTCACGCGGTACGACACGAAAGTTCTCAAGATCATGTCTTCCGAGACCACCGGTGCCAGCTACGCGAGCGCGGGCGTCGACATCGAGGCGGGCGACCGCGCCGTCGAGCTCATGAAGGAGTGGGTGAAGAAGACCCAGCGCCCCGAGGTTTTGGGCGGCCTCGGCGGCTTCGCCGGGCTCTTCGACGCCTCCGCCCTCAAGCGCTACGAGCGCCCGCTGCTGGCCTCCGCCACCGACGGCGTGGGCACGAAGGTCGACATCGCGCGCCGCATGGGCGTCTACGACTCCATCGGCCACGACCTGGTCGCGATGGTCATGGACGACATCGTGGTGTGCGGTGCCGAGCCGCTGTTCATGACCGACTACATCTGCGTCGGCAAGGTCCACCCCGAGCGGGTCGCGGCCATCGTCAAGGGCATCGCCGAGGGCTGTGTGCTGGCCGGCTGCGCCCTGGTGGGCGGCGAGACGGCCGAGCACCCCGGCCTGCTGGGTGCGGACGACTTCGACGTCGCCGGCGCCGGTACGGGCGTCGTGGAGGCCGACCGGCTGCTGGGCGCGGACCGTATCCGCACCGGTGACACCGTGATCGCCATGGCGTCCTCCGGGCTTCACTCGAACGGGTACTCACTCGTCCGCCACGTCCTGCTGGAGCGCGCGGGCCTGGCCCTGGAGACGGAGATCGCGGAGCTGGGCCGCACCCTCGGCGAGGAGCTGCTGGAGCCCACCAAGATCTACTCTCTGGACTGCCTGGCGCTGACCCGCACCGCCGAGGTGCACGCCTTCAGCCACATCACCGGCGGCGGACTCGCCGCCAACCTGGCCCGGGTGATCCCGGACGGCCTGCACGCCGTGGTCGACCGCTCCACCTGGGCCCCGGGTGCGATCTTCGACCTGGTCGGAACGACCGGGAACGTCGAGCGCCTGGAGCTGGAGAAGACCCTCAACATGGGCGTCGGCATGATCGCGATCCTGCCGCAGGAGTCCACGGACGTGGCCCTCGCGACGCTGGCGGACCGGGGTGTCGACGCCTGGGTCGCCGGCGAGATCACCGAGCGTGGCGCGAAGACGACCGGCGCGGAGCTGGTCGGGGACTACGCCGTCTGACCCTGCGGACAGCACAGAACCCGGTCGGTGGCAGTGCCACCGACCGGGTGAGTGCTCAGTACAAGGTCAAGCGCCGCGACGGTGCTGTGAGGGACCGTCATCCTCGTCCCCGTCGTCCTCATAGAGGTCGGCGTAGCGCGAGTAGAGATCGTCCTCATCGTCCTCATCGTCCTCGAACGGCTCGCCGTTCGGCGGCTGGCTCGAAGTCGATGCGCCCAGTTCACTGGCCAGACGTGACAGGTCAGTCCCACCGCTGTTGTACTTCAGCTGGCGGGCGACCTTTGTCTGCTTGGCCTTGGCCCGGCCGCGCCCCATGGCTCGACCCCCTCGGTGACGGGGCTCGGTGGCCCCAGAGTCTGACACGCGTTCATGATCCGGAACGAACCCTCCGCGGAGAGGCCGGTCCGTAGGGCTTCCACGGTACCTGAGCCCGCGCCCATACGGTACGTCGCCCGCAGCACGCGCGTGTGCACAGGACCTTCGAGGCGCCCTGTCCTCGCTGGTCAGTGGCGATTTTAACCACTTATCGGGGAACGACCCGCCGGGGGAAGTGAGAGTTCTCTCCAAGTTCCCGCCGACGGGTACCGCTCATGTGTACGAACGGGCTAGCGCGCGACGCGGTGCGAGCGGGCGTCGGCCATCCGCTGCTCGGCGATCCGGTCGGCCGCGGCGGCCGGCGGAATCCCGTCTTCCTTCGCACGTGCGAATATGGCCAGCGTGGTGTCGAAGATCTTCGCCGCCTTCGCCCTGCACCGGTCGAAGTCGAACCCGTGCAGCTCGTCGGCCACCTGGATCACCCCGCCGGCGTTCACCACGTAGTCCGGCGCGTAGAGGATCCCGCGGTCGGCGAGGTCCTTCTCCACGCCCGGGTGGGCCAGCTGGTTGTTGGCCGCACCGCACACCACCTTGGCGGTGAGCGCCGGGACGGAGAGGTCGTTGAGGGCGCCGCCGAGGGCGCACGGGGCGTAGATGTCGAGACCGCCGGTCCGGGTGCCCCTGATCAGCGCCTCGGTGTCGGCGACGGCCGTCACTCCGGCGGGGTGCTGGTCCAGGATCCGCCGGACGGCCTCGGCGCGCACGTCCGTGATCACGACCTCGGCGCCCTCGTCGAGCAGGTGCCGCACCAGGTGGTGGCCGACCTTGCCGACGCCGGCGACGCCGATCCTGCGTCCGCGCAGGGAGGGGTCGCCCCACAGGTGCTGGGCGGAGGCGCGCATGCCCTGGTAGACACCGAAGGCGGTGAGCACGGAGGAGTCGCCGGCGCCGCCGTTCTCCGGGGAGCGGCCCGTGGTCCAGCGGCACTCGCGGGCCACGACGTCCATGTCCGCCACGTACGTGCCGACGTCGCACGCGGTGACGTAGCGCCCGCCGAGCGAGGCGACCATACGGCCGTAGGCGAGGAGCAGTTCCTCGGTCTTGTCGCGCTCCGGGTCGCCGATGATCACGGCCTTGCCGCCGCCGTGGTCGAGACCGGCCATGGCGTTCTTGTAGGACATTCCGCGCGCGAGGTTGAGGGCGTCGGCGACGGCCTCGGCCTCGGTGGCGTACGGGTAGAAGCGCGTGCCGCCGAGGGCGGGGCCCAGGGCGGTGGAGTGGATGGCGATCACGGCCTTGAGGCCGCTGGCGCGGTCCTGGCAGAGCACGACCTGCTCATGGCCGCCCTGGTCCGAGTGGAACAGGGTGTGCAGGACATCAGCAGGCGCGCCGGTTACGTCGGTCACTGTGGTGACTCCTGTGTACTAGCGGCGAGTGGGGTGCGGTCCCCGTACGGGTGGCGGAGAGCCGTGGCATGAGCGTAGAGCCTCGGCCCACTCACCATCCGTGCAGTGTTCAGGATCACCCTCCCGGGGCCGCTGCGCACGCATGACCATGGCACGATTTGCAGTGGTTTCGAGCCGGGCCCGATGGGGAGGGAGCAGGCGTGCCCAAGGTGTCCTCCGTGGTCGTCCCCTATGCCGCTTACCTGCGTGTGTACGAGCCGCTGGGCGCCTTCCCCGAACCGGAGCGCAGCCACTGGGCGCGCTACGCCCGGCGCCCGGAGCGCCCCTCCTACCAGGACGAACTGCGCCGCTCCCTGGCGGACTTGCTGCCCACCCCGCCGATCGCGGTGCCGGTGCACGAGAGCGGCGACGCCTTCGTGCTGGAGGTCGACGGGGTGGTCTGCGTGTGCCCCTGGCGGACCCGGCTGCGCGGCTGGCAGGCCCTGGGCGACCTGGCCGAGGAACTGCCGCCGCCGGTGCTGGACGCGGTGCTGCCCCCGGTGGTGCGCCGCCAGGCCGCCCAGGACTACGAGCGCTGGCTGGCCCGCAACCCCGACGCACGCCCGTGGATCCGGACGGCGACCTGGCAGGTGCCGCTGAACTGGTTCGTCCTGGTCTCGGACGAGGAGCGGCGGTACGACAAGGGGACCGCCGACGTCCCCCCGGTGCTGCGCTACCGCACGCCGATGGTGCAGGCCAGGCGCCGGGTGGCGCGGGCGCTGCGCACACTGAGGGACACCGTCGAGGAGGGCCCGCTGATCGACGGCCTGACGGACGTCGGCCGCTGGCTGGAGGAGTTCCACCCGCGCTCGCTGGTGGAGCTGGACTACGGCGGGCTGGTGCACGTGCTGCCGGCGGGCGAGCTGGAGGACGATCACTCGGCGGCGGACGTGGCGGCCGGCATCGAGGCGCTGCGCCGGGGTGACGGGACGGCCGCCGGGGAGGCGTACGGGCGGCTGGTGGAGCGGTGGCGAACGGTGCGGGACCGGCGCTCCGCGAACTGAGTGACGTACATCACGGTCAAATCGGTGCCGGACAGCGTACGTTCTACTCGCTTGGAGACCTGACGGGACGTTGGTCCCGATCTGGACTTTTATTCCTAAGGGTGACGGATAGCACTTACCCGGCTCTTGCTCTAGTTGCCACCCCTCGTGCCAAAATAGGACAAGGAGCCCGGGGAGGGCTCCGTTCGCCCAACTATGCTCATCTGTGGGCGGATTCTCAGCATTGCACGCTTTGGGGGGTCTGGTGACTCCTGATCGCCCTGTGACTGATCGTCACAGTGGCGTGACTGTCCGCTATGGCATGGTCCATCGGCTTCCGTCGCTGATGAACACCTGGGAGGGCAATTCCATCGGTTTGGCCGACGCGGCTGGACAGATGGTGTAGTTGTAGTGCCGAGGACAAGCCGTTCGTCCTATAACCGACTCGACTCGCGTCCGCCATTTCGGGCAACGCGGGTCAAGGTGCAGAATTTAGAGGAAAGAACCGAGAAGGTTCGGTTCTCCCGAGGAGGCCGCTCATGACCGCTCGCACCCCTGATGCCGAGCCGCTGCTGACCCCGGCTGAGGTCGCCACCATGTTCCGTGTCGACCCCAAGACGGTCACGCGGTGGGCGAAGGCCGGCAAGCTCACGTCCATCCGCACGCTCGGCGGACACCGCCGCTACCGCGAGGCCGAGGTCCGCGCCCTGCTGGCGGGCATTCCGCAGCAGCGCAGCGAGGCCTGAACAACTCCATAACCGGGCAAGACGGTCGGCCCCCCAACCGGCCGAGGCGCCCGAAACCCTAGCTCCAAGCGACGCGGGACCTGCCCCAACAGGGCCCTCGCCCAAGCCGAAGAGAACGTTGTCGGCAAGCCACACAGGGTGCGTCGTCGATCGCGCTGGACTCCGCCGGGTCCAGCGCGATTTTTTTGTGCCCGGCCACAGCTGGGTGGCCGGAGGTGGGTGGCCCTGGTGAGCGTCCTTGTCGGAGTCTGGGGATGCCTGTCGGAACGGCTGTGCGCAGCCCCCGGGAGGGGTGCAATTGCACATATTAAATTGACCCGTTGTATGACAGGGGTAAGTGCCACGGTTTCAAAAACCCATGCGGTGACTCCCGTCACACGGTCGGGCGCTTGCTGGCCACGCTCCGCATGCGCTAATGGGAGTGCCCGCTCCAGAGTCCCACGCCCGTACGGCGGTTGGGGCCCGGCAGGGGTCACGCGTGACGAGGACTCTCTTCCTCGACGGGCTCCTGTCCGGCGTCCTGGACGAACGGGCCGGCGTCCATCGCCAGCCGCAGCAGGCGGTGGCAGATGGGGCAGTGCCGGGTGCGGTGCCGGTAGGAGGAGGCGGCCGACAGATGGGCCCTCAGAAGCGCCCGCGTCTCGTGCCTGACCGATGCCGCCATACGCCACCTCCAGGGGCCGTACGGGAGGAACGAGCCCTGCTTTCTGGGTACCGAGCGAATGTGACGCCGTCAAGACCGCGGCGGCACTCCGCCGCCACGGCCGCACCGGCGTGCAGGGTCCCGCGGGCTGCCTCCCGTGGGGTCCCTGCGCTGGGCGGGCCGGGAGTGGCGGGTGGTGCGCGCACACGAATGAGGCCCGCTCTCCCTTCCGGGCGCGGGCCTCGTTCTCTATGCGGTCCTGACGGGATTTGAACCCGCGGCCTCCACCTTGACAGGGTGGCGAGCACTCCAAACTGCTCCACAGGACCAGGTTTTCCGCGGCGCTTGTCGTGCACTGCGCTGCGAGAAGAGACTGTACAGGAGGGTGAGCGTCCTGGTCGAACTCACCCTCCGTGCAGGGTTGGCTACGGCACGGCGGCGTCGATCGCCTTCACGATCCGCTTGTCCGAGACCGGGTACGCCGTGCCCAGGGCGTGGGCGAAATAGCTGACCCGCAGCTCCTCGATCATCCAGCGGATGTCCAGGACCGAGGAGGGCACCGGGCGGCCCTGCGGGAGCTGTTCCAGGAGCCAGGCGTACTCGTCCTGCATCTCGTGGACCTTCTCCATGCGCGTGGTGTCCCGCTGGACGTTCGTCGGCATCTGCTGGAGGCGGCGGTCGGCGGCCACCATGTAGCGCATCAGGTCGGGCAGGCGTCGTATGCCCGCCCAGGTGACGAAACCGGTCTTCACGAGGGCGTCCAGCTGTTTGCGGACGTCCGTGAGGTTCGCGAGCAGCGCCGGGCTCCTGACGGCCTTCAGGCGGCGCTCGCACGCCTGCCAGGCCGCGAGCACCTGCTGTACCTGGGCGACCGTACGCACCGTGGTGTCCACGATCTCCGAGCGCACCCTGTCGAACAGCTTCCGGTACGACTCCTCGTCCCAGGCCGGCCCTCCGAAGTCCCCGATGAGCTTGTCCGCCGCCGCCGTCGCGCAGTCGTCGAACAGCGCCTGGACCGAGCCGTGCGGGTTGGCGGAGAGCGCGAGCTTCTGGGCGTTCGTCAGCTTCTCGGAGGCGAACTTCGCCGGGTTCACGGGGATGTTGCGCAGGATCAGCCGACGGGTGCCCTTCCACATCGCCTCCGCCTGCTCGGCCTCGGTGTCGAAGAGCCGGACGGAGACCGTGTCGCCGTCGTCCACCAGTGCCGGGTACGCCTTGACCGGCTGGCCGGCCCGGCGGGTCTCGAAGACCCGGGCGAGGGTGCCGATCGTCCAGTCCGTCAGGCCCTCGCGCTCCAGGGACTCGCCGCCCTCGCGGGACGCCGTCGCCGCCGCGGCCTGCGAAAGGGCCTGGCGCGCCTTCGGCTTCAGGCGCAGCTTCAGCGCCTCCAGGTCCTTGTCCTCGGCCAGTTTCCGGCGCCGTTCGTCGACGATCCGGAAGGTGATCTTGAGGTGCTCGGGGACCTTCGCCCAGTCGAAGTCGTCCGCCTCGAATGGGACGCCGACCATCCGCTTCAGCTCACGGGCCATCGTGACGGTGAGCGACTCCTGGAGGGGCACCGCCTTCTCCAGGAACGCCCTCGCGTAGTTCGGCGCCGGTACGTAGTGGCGGCGGATCGGCTTCGGCAGGGAGCGGATCAGCTCGGTCACGACCTCCTCGCGCAGGCCCGGGATCTGCCAGTCGAAGCCCTCGTCCGTGACCTGGTTGAGGACCTGGAGCGGGACGTGCACCGTCACACCGTCGGCGTCCGCGCCCGGCTCGAACTGGTAGGTGACCCGGAACTTCAGGTTCCGCTGGTGCCAGCTGTCCGGGTAGTCGGCCTTGGTGACCGCCTCCGCCGACTCCCGGATGAGCATCTCCCGCTCGAAGTCCAGGAACTCCGGCTGCTCCTGCCGCTTGCGCTTCCACCAGGAGTCGAAGTGGGCACCGGACACCACGTGTTCGGGAACCCGCTGGTCGTAGAAGTCGAAGAGGGTGTCGTCGTCCACGACGATGTCCCGGCGCCGGGCGCGGTGCTCCAGCTCCTCGACCTCACTGAGCAGTCTGCGGTTGTCGGCGAAGAACTTGTGGTGCGTGCGCCAGTCGCCCTCCACGAGCGCGTTGCGGATGAACAGCTCGCGCGAGACGGCGGGGTCGATCCGGCCGTAGTTCACCTTCCGCTGGGCGACGATCGGGACGCCGTACAGCGTGACCTTCTCGTACGCCATCACGGCCGCCTGGTCCTTCTCCCAGTGCGGCTCGCTGTACGTCCGCTTGAGCAGGTGCTCGGCCAGCGGTTCGACCCACTCCGGCTCGATCCTGGCGTTCACACGCGCCCACAGGCGGCTCGTCTCCACCAGCTCGGCCGACATCAGGAACTTCGGCTGCTTCTTGAACAGCGCGGAACCGGGGAAGATCGCGAACTTGGCGCTGCGGGCGCCCAGGTACTCGTTCTTGCTGCCGTCCTTCACGTCCTTCATCCCGATGTGGGAGAGGAGGCCGGCGAGGAGGGAGACGTGGACGCGGTCGGCCGGGGCTTCGGCGCCCGCCGCGGGCTCCTCCAGATGCATGCCCATCTGCTTGGCGACCGTGCGCAGCTGGCTGTAGATGTCCTGCCACTCGCGGATGCGCAGGAAGTTCAGGTACTCCTGCTTGCACATCCGGCGGAAGGACGACGAGCCGCGCTCCTTCTGCTGCTCGCGGACGTAGCGCCACAGGTTCAGATAGGCGAGGAAGTCGCTGGTCTCGTCCTTGAAGCGGGCGTGCTGCTGGTCGGCCTGGGCCTGCTTGTCGGCCGGGCGTTCGCGCGGGTCCTGGATGGACAGCGCGGCGGCGATGACCATGACCTCACGGACACAGCCGTTCCGGTCGGCCTCCAGGACCATCCGGGCCAGACGCGGGTCGACGGGCAGCTGGGCCAGCTTGCGGCCGGTGTCCGTGAGCCGCTTGCGGGTGTCCTTCTCGGCCGGGTCCAGCGCGCCCAGCTCCTGCAGCAGCTGCACGCCGTCGCGGATGTTGCGGTGGTCCGGCGGGTCGATGAACGGGAACTTCTCGATGTCGCCGAGACCGGCCGCGGTCATCTGGAGGATGACGGAGGCGAGGTTCGTCCGCAGGATCTCCGCGTCCGTGAACTCCGGCCGGGCGAGGAAGTCGTCCTCGGAGTACAGGCGGATGCAGATGCCGTCGGACGTACGGCCGCAGCGGCCCTTGCGCTGGTTGGCGCTCGCCTGCGAGATCGGCTCGATGGGCAGGCGCTGCACCTTGGTGCGGTGGCTGTAACGGCTGATGCGGGCGAAGCCGGGGTCGATGACGTACTTGATCCCGGGGACGGTGAGGGAGGTCTCGGCGACGTTGGTGGCCAGAACGATCCTGCGCCCGGTGTGCTGCTGGAAGACCCGGTGCTGCTCGGCGTGGGACAGCCGGGCGTACAGGGGGAGGACCTCGGTGAACCGGTACTTCTTCTTCTCCAGGGCGTCCGCCGTGTCGCGGATCTCCCGCTCGCCGGAGAGGAAGACGAGGATGTCGCCCTTGCCCTCCGCCATCAGCTCCTCGACGGCGTCCGTGATCGCGGTGATCTGGTCGCGGTCGGCGTCGTCCGAGTCCTCTTCGAGCAGTGGCCGGTAGCGCACCTCCACCGGGTACGTCCGGCCGCTGACCTCGATGATCGGTGCGTCGCCGAAGTGCCGGGAGAAGCGCTCGGGGTCGATGGTCGCGGAGGTGATCACGACCTTCAGGTCCGGCCGCTTCGGCAGCAGCTGGGCCAGATAGCCGAGCAGGAAGTCGATGTTGAGGGACCGCTCGTGGGCCTCGTCGATGATGATCGTGTCGTAGGCGCGCAGCTCGCGGTCGGTCTGGATCTCGGCGAGCAGGATGCCGTCCGTCATCAGCTTGACGAAGGTGGCGTCCGGATTCACCTGGTCGGTGAAGCGGACCTTCCAGCCGACGGCCTCGCCGAGCGGGGTGTCCAGCTCCTCCGCCACGCGCTCGGCGACGGTCCGGGCCGCGATCCTCCTCGGCTGGGTGTGCCCGATCATGCCGCGCACGCCCCGGCCCAGCTCCATGCAGATCTTGGGGATCTGGGTGGTCTTGCCGGACCCGGTCTCACCGGCCACGATGACCACCTGGTGAGCGCGGATGGCGTCCGCGATCTCGTTCTTCTTCTGGCTGACCGGCAGCTGCTCGGGGTAGGTGACGGCCGGCACGCGGGAGCGCCGCCGGGCCATGCGCTCCTCGGCGCGCCCGATCTCGGTCTCGATCTCGGTGAGGACGGCGGCGCGGGCCTCGGGCTTACGGATCTTGCGCGCGCCCTCGAGCCGTCGGCCGAGCCGGTGCGCGTCGCGCAGCGACAGCTCGGTCAGACGGGGGGCGAGGGTGCCGAGGGCGGGGGCGGGATGCGTAGACATACGGAGTCCAGGATCTCACCCCGGCCAAAAATCACGCGAACGATTTGACGGAGGGCGACGATGTATCGATTGCCCTAGCTTGTTCCGTATGTCGGAGTCACCTCATGGAGAGCACGGCCGCACCCCGACCCGCGCGGAACGCTGGGCGGCGTTCCGGCGGTCGCCCTTCCTGCCCGCCACGGTCCTCGTCCTGATCCTCGCCGCCGCGGCCGGCCTCTTCGCCGGTTCCTACACGTACGCCATGGCGAACCCGACCCCGCACAGCATCCCGGCGGCGGTGACCGGCCACTACGACGAGCCGGCCGCCCGCCGGGTCATCGACGGCATGGAGAAGTCCCTGGGCGCCTCCATGAAGCTGGACGCCTACGACGGCCGGGACGCGGCGGTACGGGCGGTGGAGGAACAGAAGGTGTTCGCCGTGTTCGAGGTGCCCGCCGGCGGCCGGAGGCTCACCCTGGACGTGTCCGGGGCGTCGGGGGCGACGGTCGCGCAGGTGCTCTCGGAGTCGGCGGCGAAGGTGAGCAGGGCCACGGGCACCCCCGTGGTGGTCCACGACCTGAATCCGCTGCAGCGGGGCGACCCCCGGGGACTCGCGATCTTCTACATCTCGCTCGCCGCCGTGATCATCGGTTTCATCGGGGCCATCCAGCTGAGCGTGCACGCGAAGGAGCTGAACCCGGTGGAGCGCATCGCCTTCATCGTCGCCTACGCCGTGCTCGGCGGGTTCACGATCGCCGCGGTGGTGGACTGGTGGCTGGGCGCGCTGAGGCTTCCGTTCGCCGAGTCGTGGCTCATCCTCGCCCTGACGATGTTCACGTCCGGCATGGTGTTCACGATGTTCAACACCCTGGTCGGGCGCTGGGCCATGCTGCCGACGTGGGGGCTGATGGTGTTGCTGGGCAACCCCTCGTCCGGCGGTGCCGTCTCCTGGCCGCTGCTGCCGTCCCCGCTCGGCACGATCGGGCGCTGGCTGCCGCCCGGTGCCTCGGTGAACGCCCAGCACACCGCGGTGTACTTCCGGGGCCACCAGCACGCGTTCCCGTTCCTGGTGCTGGCGGGCTGGGCGGTCGTCTCCTGCGTGGTCTTCGTGGTCTGGCGCGAGCGCCATCCGGGCGGCCGGCCGACCCGGCCGGCCCACGCGGCCTAGGGCGTGCGCTGGACGGGCGGTACCGGCGGGGTGGCTTCGGGGTGCCTGCGGGCCGGGCCGTCTCCGAGGGCGATCGACCGCGCGGTGTTGGAGATGGCCTTGATGCCCAGGTAGGCCGTCGTCATGCTGCTGACGGCGGTGAACGCCGCGGTGAGGACGCCGACGATCACCGCCTTGTCCCCGTCGAGCCGCCACACCCCGAAGGCCGCGACTCCGGCGATCGCGAGATTGCTGACGACGACCGCGAGCAGCCCGTAACGGGCCCGGACCTTCTCCAGCTCGGTGTCCTGACTGGCTCTGGCCTCGTCCCGGCTCATGTCTCCCCCGCCCCCGGCGCCCGCGTGATCAGGCTGAACGTAGCGCCGGCCGGGCGCGGTGCCAAGACGTCACGGAAACCCCGGGGCGGCCCGGCGTCCTCGGGCCGGGTGCCGCCCGGTGGTGTCCCGGTCGTAGGGGTCAGCGCCGGCCCGGTCCGGTGCCGAGGAGAGCGGCGATGTCCTCGGCCGACCAGTGGCCGGTCGCGCCGGGGCAGGCCGCGACGTACGAGGCGACCGCCGCCCTGTCCCATGCCCCGGCGGACAGCAGGCCCGCCGCCAGGAACCGGACGTAGGCGGCGGAGGGAGGAACCCATCGCACGTCGTTCATCGCCCACGACGCCGTGAAGGTCAGCACGGGCATGCCCTCCACCTGGCCCGCGCACACGAGCGTTTCGTAGCGCCCCTCGCCGAGTACGGCACGCCGCCGCGTGAGGACCTCCTCCAGATCCAGGTCCACGTCCGGCGCCCGGTACATCTCCTGGGCCGCGATGTCGGCGAACTGGCCGCTCGTCACCAAGTGCGCTCTGGCCAGCACCCGCCCGTCCGGCTGCGGGTCGTAGAAGGCCCGCCCCCCGCCCCACACGGGCGACCTCGTGGCGAAGTACATGGCACCGGTCAGCTCCACCGGGATCGACCGGGCCGGCATGGCGGGGTCGCGGCATCCCGGGTACTCCCGCGCCGCGCCGGGCGGACGGCCGCCCTTGATGTAGGCGGCGAGCCGCTCCAGATGCGTGTTGGAGCCGTAGGACGTGTACCAGACCCGCTCGGGGTGCCGATCGAGCGGCGGCGCCGGGTCGATGCCCGGTAGGGCCTTCACCATGGTCTGCTCCGTCGGCGTACAGGCTGGCGTAGAAGACACGAAAGAGCCCCTCCCTGACGGATCAGGGAGGGGCTCTTGCCCTGGTCAGGGCTGCGGTGGCTGGGGCCGGGGTCGAACCGGCGACCTTCCGCTTTTCAGGCGGACGCTCGTACCAACTGAGCTACCCAGCCACGGTGTTTCACGTGAAACACCAGCGGTCCTGACGGGATTTGAACCCGCGGCCTCCACCTTGACAGGGTGGCGAGCACTCCAAACTGCTCCACAGGACCAAGCTTGTGTGCAACAGTGTCGCACACGATCTTGCGTGCCCCCAACGGGATTCGAACCCGTGCTACCGCCTTGAAAGGGCGGCGTCCTAGGCCGCTAGACGATGAGGGCTATCGGCCCGCCTGGGCGCTTCTCAGCGCGTCGGGGACGTGAGAAGCATATGGGATGGCGGGGGGTATCGCCAAAACGGTTTACGGCGAGGTCGTGGCAGCACCGGAGGAGGGGCCCGCGGGGGAGGGGGAGGGCGAGCGCGTGGCACCGGTGGCACCGGGCCGGTTCTCGTCCGCCAGATGGCGGCTGACCTCGGCCGTCGTCAGACCCAGTCCCCCCAGTTTGATGGCGTCCCAGGCCTGCAGCCTGCGGCTGTCCCGGTCGAAGTAGAGGATCGAGGCCTCGATCGGGGCGGGGTACTTGTGTTCCACGGCGCGCAGCCCGCTGCCGCCGGTCGAGCCCTCCATGCGCAGCCGTGTGCCGTACGGCAGCGTCGCCGTCCCCTCGTGGTGCAGATGTCCGCAGAGCACCAGCGGCACCTCGCCGTCCGTCTCCCGGGCGGCGGACGGCTCGTGGGCGATCGCCACGTCCACCGGGGTGCCGGCCGCCCGCTGGTCGCGCAGGGCACTGGCCAGCCGGGCGCCCGCCAGCTCCTCGGACGCCTCACTGCCGGGCACCGTCGAGCGGTCGGGGGTGAACTGCGGATCGCCGGTGCCCGCGAACCGCAGGCCCGCCACCGTCCGCGCCCGGCCGTCGTCCAGGACGTGCACGTTCTTCATGCGCTCCAGATAGTGCTGGGTGGCCCTGGAGTCATGGTTGCCGCGCACCCACACATAGGGCACGCCCAGGTCCCGCACCGGATCCAGGAAGCCGTTCTCCGCGGCCGTGCCGTGGTCCATCGTGTCCCCCGAGTCGACGATCACGTTCACCTGGTACTGCTTCACCAGCGAGCCGATGATCTTCCAGCTCGCCGGGTTGAGGTGGATGTCCGACACGTGCAGGACCCGGATGGTGGAGGGGTCCGGCCGGTAGGCGGGGAGGGTGGACGTGACGTCGTAGAGCTTCGTCACGTTCGTCACCAGGCGCGCCAACTCCTTCTGGTAGACGTCGAATTCCGTGACGATGCTGCGGGCGTTGCCGACCACGGACGGCGCCGAGCTGAGCAGCCCCGAGAACCTCGGCTCCAGGACCGACTTCGGGTTCCAGGTGGCGTACGCCGACGCGCCCGAGGCGGCCAGCAGGGCCAGGGCCAGCCCGCCGGCGGCCAGGGCCCGGCGCGGACGGCGGTAGACGGCGAGACCGAGGGCCGTGGCCCCGGCGACCACGGCCACGCAGGACCGTACGGCCAGGTCCAGCGTGCCGTGCTCGACGTCCCGGGCGACCTCGTCCTGCAGCCCGGAGAGCCGTTCGGGGTGGTCGACCAGGGCCTGGGAGCGCTCCGGGTCCAGTTGGTCGACGTTCACGTCCAGACGGACCGGTGCCACGTGACTGTCCAGGCTCAGCGCGCCCAGCGGGGAGACGTTGATCTTCGTGCCGCCGCTGACGGAGGGGCGCAGCGCCATCGTCGTGTCCATCGGGCCGACCGGAGCCCGGACGTCACCGACGACCAGCAGGCCCAGCCAGGCGCCGACCAGGACGACCGCGGCGAGCCCCAGCCCGCGCAGCCAGGGGCGCGGACGGGCGGTGAGTTCGAGGCGGGGGAGCGGGTGGTTACGGCCGCGGGGCGATCGGGTGCGGTTCGAGGTCCGGTTCAGCAGGGCGTTCAGGGCTGCGAGGGGGGCGCGGGCCATTGGTCCCGTATGCCCATGCCCCGGCGCGGATATGCGACGGTTCGGCACTCTCGTACGGGGCCGTCCGTACCGGACAATGACCCTGTGCTGGAGATGACGCGCGAGGAGTTCGAGGAACTGGTCGCCGAGGCGCTCGACCGGATTCCGCCGGAGCTGACACGGCTGATGGACAACGTCGCGGTGTTCGTCGAGGACGAACCGCCCGCCGACGACCCCGAGCTGCTCGGGGTCTACGAGGGGACACCGCTGACCGACCGGGGCGAGTGGTACGCGGGTGTCCTGCCGGACCGGATCACCGTCTACCGGGGACCGACACTCAGGATGTGCGAGAGCCGGGAGGACGTGGTCGCGGAGACCGAGGTGACGGTGGTGCACGAGATCGCCCACCACTTCGGCCTCGACGACGCCCGGCTGCACACCCTCGGTTACGGGTGAGCGCGGCGGTGCGTGGGCGCCGCCGAGGCGCCCGTACGGCCGAGCGCGGCGGCGTGTGCGGCTGAGTGCCGATGCGCGCGGGGCGCGTGTCCTCTTGCGGGCGGCGGGAGTTGGGGAGGTTGACTTCTTTCCTTGCCCCCGGAGGTGGCCGCCGTGCGCCCCTTGTACGTACCCGTCCGTCTCGCCGTCACGGTCCTGGCCCTGACCACCGCCGCCGGCTGCGTGAGCGTGGGCGACGACGCGGGCCGGGTCCGCCCCGCCCACTCGGCCGGGCAGCACGGCGGTGAGGCGCCCGGCGGCGGTCCGGCGGGCGGCGCGGGCGGCCTCGCCGAGGAGGGCGCGGTCAGTGACGGAAAGCACGGGCACGGCGGCAAGGCCAAACCCGGGGAGTCCGCCCCGGCCTCCGCCACCCCGTCGGGCACGGGCAGTGCGTCGGGGGCGCCGGCGAAGCCGGGAAAGCCGGGGAAGCCGGGTGGTCCGGGGAAGACGGACCCGCCCGGGGACCCGGCGCCGACCAAGGTGCCGCCGACGCCCCCGGCCAGTTCCGCCCCGCCCGAGCCGCCGGCCTCCACCCCGCCGCCGCCCGTCTCGGAGCCGCCGTCCGCCGAGCCGTCCTCGTCGGCGCACGAGGAGACGGGACCGCAGCTGGTCCAGCGGGAGCCGGCGCCCGCCGCGGGCGTGCCGGTGTGACGTCCGCGACGGACCACGAGGCTCGGTTTGCCTTTGGGGGTGGTAGGTGCGTATGGTGGTAGATCGTTTGATCCCATTTGCCCGGCGCCATCACAGAGCGCGCCGTGTGGCGCGTACTCTCCTTTGCCGTGGCGGACCGCATTGAGGCGGTCGTGAGCGATTCACGGAGTTGACGGGCGCGTGCCGAAGAGACTCCGGAAGGTTTCGCATTCGCATGTCCGTGTCCAGTACTGACCAGATCGTCGTGTCCGAGAACGAGAACGAACTCATCGACGTGACGACCGAGGTCACCGAGGCCCCCGAGGCCACTGACACCACCCCCCAGACCACCTTCGCCGACCTCGGCCTCCCCGAGGGCGTTGTGCGCAAGCTCGCGCAGAACGGCGTGACGACCCCCTTCCCGATCCAGGCCGCGACCATCCCGGACGCCCTGGTCGGCAAGGACATCCTCGGCCGTGGCCGCACCGGCTCCGGCAAGACCCTCTCCTTCGGTCTGCCGACCCTGGCCCAGCTGGCCGGCGGACGCACCGAGAAGAAGCGGCCCCGTGCCGTCATCCTCACCCCCACCCGCGAGCTGGCCATGCAGGTCGCGGACGCCCTCCAGCCTTACGGCGACGTCGTCGGCCTGAAGATGAAGGTCGTCTGCGGCGGTACCTCCATGGGCAACCAGATCTACGCCCTGGAGCGCGGCGTCGACATCCTCGTGGCCACCCCGGGCCGGCTGCGCGACATCATCAACCGCGGCGCCTGCTCCCTGGAGGACGTCCAGATCACCGTTCTGGACGAGGCCGACCAGATGTCCGACCTGGGCTTCCTGCCCGAGGTCACCGAGCTGCTCGACCAGGTCCCGGCCGGCGGCCAGCGGATGCTCTTCTCCGCCACGATGGAGAACGAGATCAAGACCCTCGTCGACCGCTACCTGAGCGAGCCCGTCCTGCACGAGGTGGACGCGGCCCAGGGTGCGGTGACGACCATGTCGCACCACATCCTCATCGTGAAGCCCAAGGACAAGGCGCCGGTCACCGCCGCGATCGCCTCCCGCAAGGGCCGCACGATCATCTTCGTCCGCACCCAGCTGGGCGCCGACCGCGTCGCCGAGCAGCTGCGCGAGGCCGGCGTGAAGGCCGACGCGCTGCACGGCGGCATGACCCAGGGCGCCCGTACCCGCACCCTGGCCGACTTCAAGGACGGTTACGTCAACGTCCTGGTCGCCACCGACGTCGCCGCGCGCGGCATCCACGTCGACGGCATCGACCTGGTCCTGAACGTGGACCCGGCCGGGGACCACAAGGACTACCTGCACCGCGCCGGCCGCACCGCCCGCGCGGGCCGTACCGGCACGGTCGTCTCCCTGTCCCTGCCGCACCAGCGCCGTCAGATCTTCCGCCTGATGGAGGACGCCGGCGTCGACGCGGCCCGCCACATCATCCAGGGTGCCGGCGCCTTCGACCCGGAGGTCGCCGAGATCACCGGCGCCCGCTCCATGACCGAGGTCCAGTCGGAGTCCGCCGCCAACGCGGCCCAGCAGGCCGAGCGCGAGGTGGCCCAGCTGACCAAGGAGCTGGAGCGCGCCCAGCGCCGTGCGACCGAGCTGCGCGAGGAGGCCGACCGTCTGGTGGCCCGCGTCGCCCGTGAGCGTGGCGAGGACCCCGAGGCCGCGGTGGCCGAGGCCCAGGCGACGGCCGCCGAGGAGCTGGCCGTGGCCGAGCAGCCGGCGGAGCGCGAGGCCGAGCGCGAGGAGCGTCCGGCGGGCGCGGCGCCGTTCGAGCGCCGTGAGCGTCGCGGTTTCGAGCGTCGTGACGACCGTCGTGACGACCGCGGTGGCCGTGGCTTCGAGCGCCGCGACGACCGGGGTGAGCGTCGTCCGTTCGACCGCGACCGCGGTGACCGTGGTTTCGAGCGTCGTGACGATCGGGGCGGCCGTACCTTCGAGCGTCGTGACGACCGTCGTGACGACCGGGGTGGCCGCAGCTTCGAGCGCCGTGACGACCGCGGTGGCCGTACCTTCGAGCGTCGTGACGACCGTC